>NZ_JARAMH010000040.1:0-6917 GCF_029524215.1 Kocuria oceani
GGGTCGCCCTTGGTCCCCAAAGTGCTGCATGAGATGGTCTACACGCTTGTCGGCATCATCCCCCTGGACCGTGCCACCGGCAGCGCTATGCCGCTGTTGCCTGGAGTGCTGGATCCGTTCGCCCTGATCGGAGAGCCGATCGACACCGTGAACCACCACCTCGGCACCGTCCCCCACGCCCTGGTTCGGCCGGCAAGCCGACCTCTCCCAGAGCTACACCACCGACTGGGCTCAACTGCCCATCGTGAGCTGAACAACCGATTCTTTGCCGCGCTGTGGTTTAGCTAAAACTCAGTTTCGGCTTCTATTCTGGTTACATCGATGCGTGGCCTGGAACCTGCTGGTCACGAAGGACAATCCACCAGCAGGCGGGTTTCTCGTCGAAGTGTGTTCCAGGCTTGGCCGCTTCACGGACACTCGGGGGCCCCGCTGACTCTTATGGCGGGGGCCCTACCGCCGCCGTATCACCGGCTCTAAATCAGCGGCATGCCTGGACCGAGCTCCACCTACAACCTCCTCTCTTCCTAAACTTCAGTACTTCCGGGACTTCATTAAAATCTGTGAAAACAGATTGACGGCGAAGTGAGCCACCGCGCCCGTGCCCCGGAACCCTAGCATTGACGGCTCCTCGGCATGGAAGGTCCTGTCCTAACTATGCATACTTCAGTAAAGTCTGAGTAGTCATAAAAACGGGGAAGAGGAGAATGAAGTGTTCCAGGGGTGACCGCATCATGGAGGCACGGGGGTCCGGTGACTCTGAGAGTTCATGTCAGAACGGGTGGGCCATAAGGCGTGAGTGCTGACGGGGCCTTCGGCGACCCTGGTGAGCATCATGGGGAATCCCGGGCTGGACTCGCTGTGGGAGCGAGTTCGGCCCGTTGCTACCACCACATCGACCCAGCGGTACAAACACCTAGGGTGTGGGCCGGCTGATGACCGAGCTGTTCTGGCGAAGGATCGTGTTCGTGCTCAAGGCCGGGATCGGCTGGAATCAACTATCCCAAGATCTGCTGGGTGTCTCCGATGCGAGGTGCGGACGGCGCATGAGGACCTGGACCGAGGTCGGAGTCCGGCCAGCAGTGCACGAGATGCGGCTGGCTGATCTGCGTGCCGCTGGAGCGCTGGACCTGGACCAGTGCGCAGTGGACGGCTCGCACGTGCGGGCTCTGAAAGGAGGTCATGTCGGACTCAGCCCTATCGACCAAGGCCAGCCTGATTCCAAACACCACCTGATCGTCGCCACGCACGGGATCCCGCTGCAGGTCACCCTCTTCGGCGGCAGCCGCAACGACATCACCCCCACTGCTTCCCCTGGTGGACTTGATCCCACCAATCCGTGGGCTGCGTGGCCGGCCCCGGCGCAAGCCCTGAGAGTTGTTCGCCGATCGTGGCTACGACCGCGACAAGCACCGGCGCCTGGTGCGTGCTCCCGGGATCACTCCTCGGATTGCCCGTTACGGAGTCGCCCACGGTTCCGGACTGGGCCAGCACCGCTGGATGGTGGAACGCGGCTTCGTACGGCTGCACTCCTACAAGCGGCTACGCATTCGATGGGAACGCCGAGTCGACCTACACCTTCGGCTGCTATAGCTGGCCTACGTGCTGATCTACCATCGACAGCTCACCGCATTGTGAAACGAGTTCTTATGGCTGAGCCCCTGCCGCCGCCGTATCACCGGCTCCAAATCCGCGACATGCCAGGACCAAGCTTCACCTACAACCTCCTCTCTTCTGTACTTCAGTACTTCCGAGAATTCATTAAAGTAGGTGAGAGCAGATTGACGATAAAGTAAGCCGTAGCTCCCGGTGCCCCAGGATCCGTGCGTTTTCAGCACATCAGCATGGAGGATCCTGGCCTAACTATCCAAACTTTAGTAAAGTCAAGTTAGCCTAGAAGAGCAGAAAGGAATGATGTGGAGACCTTGGCAGTCGCGCAGCAGAAGGGCGGAGTCGGCAAGACCACTACTGTGGTCAACCTGGCCGACGCCGCCGTGTCCGAAGGGGTTCGCGTGCTGGTGATCGACCTCGACCCCCAGGGCAACGCCACCACCACCCTGTGCCCCACCCCACCGGCAGTCGATACACTGTCCGTGGCTGATGTTTTGGCCGGAGACGCCTCACTGGAGGAGACAGTCATCGCCGGTGACTGGACCAGCGACAGCGGGGGAGCCCTCGCCGTCGTACCAGCAATTGCGGCCACCCTGCACCCGGTCACGAAACACCTCGAAGCCCAAGAGGACCCCGGGCACGCACTTCACGCCCTGCGCCACGCCATAGAAGCGCTCGATGACACCTATGATCTGGTGCTGATTGACTGCCCACCGGCCCTGGGCATGCTCACCCTCAACGCTCTGGTTGCCGCTAACGGCGTGCTGGTGGTCTCCGAACCCTCCCTGTACAGCCTCGACGGACTGGCTGATATCCGCGAAACCATCGACACCGTGCGCACCCACCATGCTCCGGCCCTGGAGCTGCGCGGAGTGTTGCTGAACAAATGGCGAGGAGAGACCCGTACCGGCCGGCGATGGCGGTTGGAGTTCGAGCAGTTGATGGGCCCGGACTTGCTGGACCCGCCCATCCCGCTGCGCGTAGCTATCGCGGACGCAGCCGAGACCGGCCAACGCCTCTCGCAGAGCAACGACACCCGTGAGCTCGCCTACCGGTACGTCCGCCACCTGCGCAGTATCACCCGCCGCTGACCTCGCATCGAAAGGACTTCTCTCATGGGCTCCCCTGCTCCGCGCAAGACCAGCCGATGGAACCAAGGGCAGCACCCTGCTGCGCAGATATCCCCACCCGCTTCGGCGCAGCCAGCGCCTCAGCCGAGCGCGGCCGCCGAGCAATTGTCCGCCACACCTGCAGTACCTACCTCGGCCCCAAAGCCGGCCGCGGCAACCCGTGCTTCACTTCAGGTGAGCATCGACCGAGACCTGCTCACCGAGCTGCGTAACGCCTACAACTTCACCGCCCAGGACGGTCAAACCTGGGCAGCATGGGTCGAGACCGCTCTGCGCGCCCACGTGGCGCGTTGCCGCGCTGACCTCGGATTCCCGGACGGCGTGCCCGGCTCGGGCGTCCTGGCCCCCCGGGCCGGAGTCCGCACTGGCCGCCCACCCAAGAACACCCCATAGCTTGAAACGGTGCGGGCGTGAAAAAGCCCGTGGCGAGACAATCCAGCTGGTAGGGCGATCCCGTCACGGGCTCTTGAAGCATACCCAGCAACTTTTCGGCTTACCAGGGGAAAGCCACCTGAGGAGATCATCACCTTCAGTGCCACTACCACATGGAGGTCGACGACAAGCTCGCCGAAGCCTGGCACGTTGCCTATGGTCGTGCGGAGGATGCAAAGCAGTGCTGGAAGGCGTCTGTGGTAGCGGTCGAGGTGGCTTTGCAACCGGTTGTCTCCCCGAAGAATCCCGGTGCTGGTTTTGGAGCCATGCGGAAGGACATCAAGGCTGCGCCGCAGAAGCGGGAATGTGATCTTCCTGTCTGGGGTGACGAGAAGCTCTCGCTTGTCGAGGCCTTCCGTAACGTTCTGAGCCGTGTCACCTATGAGCACGGAGGGGACGATCGGATCGCTGAGATGCGTGAGGCCCATGCTGTTCTCATGGCCGCCGTACTTGTGGTCGAGTAGGTGCGAGACGACGTGTTCAGGCGCGCGGAAGGGGCTTGAGGATGGTCCTCCGATCTGACGGCCACGAGTGGACCGGCTTCACCTCTGAGCAGGTTAAGTTGCTGGATTACCTCGACCATCTCGGGAACAACGCCTGGTCGCGGAACCCGCAGAGCGAGGCTCTCCTGCCGAATCTCTTGAAGCGACTCCGCGACGCCGGTCTGCCCATGGAGGAGGTCAAGGAGGCAATGGCCTCGATCGGCTATGACAAGCGGGCGCTGCACCAGCTGGAGCGGTGGGAGTCCAAGCGGGCCACGGGCAAGTTCGGTCGATGAGATCTCGGTCCCAGCCTTCCCGCCCTCGGGGAGCCAGGTCCTGCATCGGGCATTATCTCAGCTCACGGCCCATCTCTTTCGATCAAGTTAGGTGGACAGAAAATCTGACCGAAAAGCCGACACATAGCTGGACAAAATTGGACAACTGAGGTTGTCTAGAAGTAGCCCGCTCTCGCAGAGAGTAGGGAAGTAGAGGCCGGGGCCCCCGCACTGACGGGACCTGGCCTTCGCGCTATCTACAGTGAGATGCTGATCCGCTCGACGGACCCTCCGTACTGGTTGAACCATCTGGTGTCGTCCGTCTCCGCATCACCCAGTGCTCCGAGCACCTGGTCCGGGATCCACAGCATCGGCTCCTCGGAGGGAAACCCGATCTCGGGCCTTGACCCTGGATCTTGGACACGGTGTCATTTCGGTTATGCCGCTTCCGGGAGTGTAGCGGAGGCGGCGGCTTCGTAGGCGTTCGGAGCGATGTTGCCGATCGCGCAGTGGCGCCTGCGGGTGTTGTAACGGTTCGCCCACCGGAACACGGCCCGGTATGCCGTCGGCGCGTCGGGGAACCCCGCCCGACCCTCGAGCAGCTCGCGTTTGAGGGCGGCGTTGAAGCTCTCGGCGAGGGCGTTGTCGGCCGAGGAGCCGATCGCGCCCATCGACTGCGTCACGCCCAGGTCCGTGCAGAGCTGCGCGTAGGCCTTCGATGTGTAGACGGCGCCGTGGTCGGAGTGGAACACCGTCCCGGCCAGCGTCCCGCGCTCGTGCCAGGCGGCCTTCAGCGCGTCCTCGACGAGCTCGGTGCGCATGTGATCGGCCATGCTCCAGCCGGCGAGCTTGCGTGAGCCCAGATCGATGCAGGACGCGAGGTAGAGGTTCGTGCCGTCGGCGATGGGCAGGTAGGTGATGTCCCCGACGTAGCGGCGGCACGGCACGCCGATGCTGAAGTCGCGGCCGAGCAGGTCGGGGAACCGCCTGCCGGACTGGTCCGGGAGCGTGGTCCTCACGCGCTTGCGCAACCGGATACCGGCCAGGCCGTGCTCGCGCATCACGCGGGCTACTCGCTTGTGGTTGACCCGATCGCCGGGCGTCGTGCCCTCGTTGAGGTCAGCCGTGACCCGGGGCGCGCCGTAGGCGCGGTCCCCGCCCCGGGCGGGATCCTGCAGCACCTGGATCCGCGCCACCAGCGCCGCGTCGGCCGCCGCTCTCGCTGCCCGTGTCGGCGCGGCGGCCAGCCACGCGTAGAACGATGACCGGGCGACCTCGACGACCTCGCACAACCGCTTCACGCCCCAGGCGTCCTTGTGGTCCTCGACGAACTGGAAGCGGTTCACCAGTTCGTCTCCCCGGCGAAATACTTCGCCGCCTGACGGAGGATGTCCCGCTCCTGCGCGAGCTTGTGGGCCTCGGCTTGCGCTGCGGCCAGCTCGGCTTCCAGCCTCCTGACCTTCGCCGCCTGCGACTCCGACCGCCCCGCGACCGGAGCGACCACCTCCCCGGTCCTCGTGGTCCCGGAGCCGAGCTTGTCGACCCACTCCTTCAACGAGCCCCGGGACACGCCCAGATCCGCCGCGATCCCCTTCAGCGTCGCGCCCGGCGTGGACTCGTACAAGTCCACCGCCCGGCGACGGAACTCGTCGGTGTAGTTCTTCCTTGCCATCCTTGGATTCTCGCTTCCCCAGCATCGTGCTGGATTCCGCGTGTCCAAGATCAGGGGTTAAGCCCCCTCCACCCGCAGCCTCTCGGGCATCACCTTCCTGATCCGGAGAACGTTGACCAGTTGCAGGTCCTTCTGCTGCTGGGACTTCTCCCGGGCCTCGAGGAAGACTTTGGTCACGCCCATCTCCCCGAGCCTCCAGTACAACTGCTCCATGCACTGAGCCCGAGCCCGCTCCTGCTTCCGATGGTCCAGCGGCGTGCCTACGACCACGAGGTGGGTGGCGCCGAAGGAGGACACCACCGCGGTGGCACGGGTCTTCTCCCGCGGCTCCATCGCGTGCCAGTGCAACTTAGGTGCACCCTTAGGAAGGATGTTCCGCAGCTCCTGTCGTGCTCCGTCGCACTCATCTGGGTTTGCCACCACCGCGCCGAGCAAGTACATGGGCACGGGGATGTCTTTCTGCCGCATGCTCTCGTCTACCCACGCGTGGAACGAGGACCCCTCTGAGATTTGCACCCATGCATTCTCCCAGAGAACTCCGACTGTCTGAGATATCAGCTCCGCCGACAACATTCCTCCCGCCGGCGCACGGTGGCCCAGCTCCGCCGGCACCGCCAGCAGCTCGGCGCCCCGGACACCCTCACCGATGCCGGCATCGTGGTCGGTGGGGTGAAGGAAACGATCATGAGCCGGGCGGCGGTGGCCTGCCTCGAGGAGCTCCGTGCCACGGGGTTGTTCCTGGAGCCGTTGATCCCGGACCGGGCCATCGTCCAGGAGGTGCGGATCTCGGGGAGTGGTACGGCCAGTACCGCAAGGGCTCCCGCGTCCTCGACGCTTACACTGCGATCGCGAAGAAGGTGCTGCGATGACCGACAAGCCTGAGCGCCCCGCCTCGCTGGCCCGCCGCCGACCCCGCCCGGCACCGGATGAGCACATCGATCCAGTCGACTACACACCCCCACGCGCTACCTCACCCCAGCCCGCGACACCGGTGGTGTCGTCCCCGCCGGTGCCAGCGGCACCGGCGGCGGAACCCCCGGCCGCGGCGCCCAAGCGCGGCCGCGGCCGGCCGCGCCGGGAACCCACGATCCAGCTCGGGGTGCGGGTGGCCCAAGACGTCTCCGATCTGATCGAGGAGCTCACCGAACACGACGGCACCGCCCGTGCGGTGATTGAGAACGCGGTGCGCGCCTACGCCCAACAGCTCAGTTGAGCCCCGCATGATGGTGTAACGCTCGGTGGCCGAGTTCGTCGTTGCGGACGAGGGCGCGGCCACCGTGAGATCTTTCGAGTTCACCTCTCACAGCACCCTCGAAAG
>NZ_JARAMH010000041.1:0-6663 GCF_029524215.1 Kocuria oceani
GAGCAGTAGCCTCAACTGCGGTGGCCGCTTCTTGTGCCTGCGCAGGGACGCTTTCCTCGACGTCCTGCGGGGCCGGCTCCTCCACATCCTCCGGGGCAACCTCATCGGGTGCTCCCGGTGCCGTGGTCGCCGGCTCCTCAGCGGGCGCCTGGCGGGCTGGGGTCTCTTCGGCGGCCGGGGCCGGCGCGTTGGAAACCCGCCCATCGGCGGAGACCGTCAGCACGTGCATCCCTGAGGGGTCCATGGTCACTGCCCGAGTCGGTTCCCCGGTTGTTCCAGCGACCTCGCTGGAGAGCTTCACCAGCGCCCGCCTGGCGGAGGCCACGTTCTCGTGCTGCTCAGCCAGCTCCTGTTGGTCCGGGCCCATGGTGACCGTCATCGCTCCGGTCTCGGTGATCGTCGCGTGCAGCTCCATCACTTCTCCTTATCCTCGGGGGCTGTCGAAGCGTCCCCGTCCGTCGTCTTCGGCTTGTCCTGCTGTGTGCTCGCCTGCCCAGTCGGGGTTGTTGCCGGGTTCGGGGCGGTCTCGGTCACGGCGTACACCTGGCCGTTCTCCTCCACCACGGCCAGCCCACCGTCTGTGATCAGCACCGGCACCGAGGCTTTGGGGTCCCCGGCATCCAGGGCGGTGCCCGCTCGGGAGAGCCGGGCACTGGTCTCATCGCCGGTCCCGGTCACCCACAGGTGCCCGGCCGAGGCTTGGGCTGATTCCGGCAGCACCGTCACCATCACGGCCTCGAAATCCACCGACACCCGCCCCAGGGAAACCAGCGCTCCGGCCGGGTCCCATTGCGGCTGTCCTGTCCCGGTGGAGCCCTTCACCGCCTCGGACACCAGCTGCGTCGCCTCTGTCTCGCCCTCCCCGGCAGTGACCTCCAGGAGCGCGACCTCACCGGTGCTCTCCTCCCCGGCGAACTGGGCCGCCACCAGCGACCCGCGCCCGGCCGGGAACGCCGCCACCTTCATGCCCTTGGGTGCTTTTACGGTGGCTGGCTCCGGTAGTTCCGGGCTTTCCTCGGTGATCTTCCACAACCGGCCGGTCTGGGGGTCCGCAGCGATCACGGCCCCACCATCGGCGGCGATCGCTTCGGCCCCAGCAGGCACAATCCGCTTCTGGACGCTGTTGCCCGCCAGCACCCCGGCGGTCTGATCTGCTCCGACGATCAGCGGCTCTCCACCTTCCAGCACCACCTCAGCGCGCTCGGGCAGCTGGACCTCTGCGAACTGCTCGCCCTCCTGGTCCATCACCGCCAACCGGCCCCCACTCCCGGACACGGCCAGCCGCGGCGTACCGTTGTCGGTCCACACCGCCAACCCAGTCGGCTCGAACGGGGCCGCCACGCGCTTGACCTCCCGACCGCTCTCGGCCTGGCGGGTGACCACATCGCGGTCCTCGACCATCACCAGCCGCCCTGCGGCGTCCTGGCGCACGGGCACCCGATCCTCGGCCGGGGCCGACCACTTCGCGTAGGTGGACCACCCCGCCGGGGCCGCCACCGGCAACTGGGTGGGCCCCGGCGCCGGCAGCACGACCTCGGCGCTGGAGTCCTCCCCGAGCAACTGGGCACCCACCGGCACCGCTACCCCGGCCAGCACGAACAAACCGGTCAGCGCGTAACCGGCCTGCCGCTTGGTCAGCGTGTGCGGGTCCCACCGCCGGCCCCGCCGGGTCCCACCGGCGGCCGCGGCCATGCTCCCAGTCCTCGCCACACCAGCAGCAACCGGGGACGGGCCAGGGGCCTCGTGCAGCTCCACCAAGGTGCCCTCATCCACGTCCACGACCATCTGGTACACCTGGTTGTCATCGGTGATCCCCTCGACCCGGCACCGCCGCTTCCCCATGGCCTCGCATACCGCCAACGCGGCATCACGAGCCGCCAAGGCCACCGACCCGACCTCATCGACGGCGACTACCGCCCGCTTGCCCCCACACACCGCCAGAGCCTCGTGGGAAGTCATCGTGACCACGATCAGCGGCCACCGGTGGACCACCCCACTCATCACTGCCCTCCTGTCTCGGCGGGGTCCATGTCGCGCAGCTGATGCCCCACGACCTCCCACGCACCGTCGTGCTTCTCCAGGTAGAGAGTCACCTGCCGCCGCCCCGTGCCCGGGGCAGGCTCCTCGTCGCGGCTGATCCAGCTCCAAGTCACGTCGTAGACCCGAATCGCCTTATCCGGTGCCACGTCCCGAGCCGCGTCCCCGATCGCCGCCACCGCCCGAGCCTCGCTGTAGGCCCGGTGCTCGGAGGGCTCCAACCAGGCGCCCTTCGAGGAATTGCGCTGCGGCTCGATCTGATTGGCCGCCCACTCCTCGGACATCAGCGGCTTGGCGCGGATCGCCGCGGCCGTCTCGGTACGGTCGGTAGCCGTGTCCCAGGAGTGCAGCATCAGCGCGGCCGTGTGCGCGGTGGACTCCACATCGGAGCGGTCCGCATCCCCCGGCACCGGGAACGTGCTATCCCCCGGCACCGCCGGGGTCGCCGGGACAGTAGGGGTGCTGGCAGTGCTGCTGGAAGCAGCCGCATTCGTGGGAAAGGTGGTGGTCTGCTGGGATGTCTGCTCAGCGCCCGCCCCGCAGCCCGCCAGGGGCAGGGCGCACAGGACCAGGACAGCACTCAGATGGTGACGGTGGCGGATCATCTCGGCCACGCTCCCTTCTCTTTGAGGATCGGTTCGGGGTCGATGTTGTAGCCCTCGTAGGGGAAAACGACGTCCGGGGCGGAGGGCTTGTAGATCTCGAAGTGCAGGTGCGTGGCTACGGCTCCCAGACCGGCCCGGTTGCCCTCAGTGCCGATCACGTCCCCACGGGAGAGCTTCTGGCCCTTTTTCACCGCATAGGAGTTCAGGTGGCAGAACGCGAACCCGAAATCGGGGTCATCGCCGTTCTCCTTGGCGATCACGCACCCGTCCTCGTTGTTGAATCCGGTGATGCGCAGATCGGTCGGTGCGATCACCGGACCTCCCGAACCTGAGCCGGTACCGGGGGTGGCAATATCCACCCCCACGTGGTCCTGCGCCCAGGCAGGTAGGCCCGGGACGTTGCGCCGCCCGTAGCCGGAGGTGAACTTGCCCCCGGGTAGGGGTGTGGTCCACTCCCCGTCGCCCAGGTCCCCGTCCCATTCCTTGGCACCGGTGGGCACCTCGCAGTCAGCGGAGAACTCCACCTGCCCACCGTCGAGGATCGTGGTCACGTACTTCTGGGTCTCCGCGAACGGCGGCACTCCCTTGTACTGGGCCACCGCACCGGGGCCGGCGTTGTAAGCGGCCAGCATCAGGCGCACCAGCTGGTCCGCGTCATCGCCGGCCAGGTCCTTCACCTCATCGCGCAGGGCAGCCATATAGCGCCCATAGGCCGGAATCGCATCCTCGGGATTGGTGACGTCCCCACCTTGGCCGTACCGGGCCCAGGTATCAGGCATGAACTGGGCGATCCCCTGCGCCCCGGCGGAGCTACCAGCGGTGGGATCCCAGTTGGACTCCTGTTTGAGCTGGGCAGCGACCACACTGACCGGCAATCCCGCTTCCTCAGCGGCCGCCTCCACCAACGGGCCCCAACCGTTGGGAACGTTGATCAGCCCATCCTTTGACTCTTCGCCGGATACCACCGCGGCCGGGGCGCAACCATTGGCCAAAGCCTGGGTCTGCGTCAGCACCGCAAGACCAGCCACACCGACCACCGGCACCGCCGTCAGCAAGAGCGCACCCACGGTCACCGCGGCCACCAGGCCACCGCCGCCCTTGGACTCTTCGCTCACACCAACCTCCGGTCCTATCAACAACCATTAAGGGTTATCCTTTATAAAAAGTGTAACCCGTTTTATTCGCGGCGTGCGTCATCACGCTGTATCCGTTTAAGAGAGAGGACAGTGGAGAATGGGACGCATGCCAGCCCCGATCCAACCCCGAGGTCAGAGCGACGCAGTACATGCGGCCGCTGTGGCCCTGGGAAACACCGTGCGCCTTGCGATCATTCACGAGCTCGCGCGGAGCCCCCTCCTCGGCCCAGACCTCATCACCCGTCTCGGCCTGCCCTCAGGGACCGTGGGGCCGCACCTGGAGCTCCTTCGAGGCCAGGGGGTCATCACGTCCACTCCGCAACCCGGGAGGGGCCGCCCCACACTTCACACGCTGGATATGGACAGGACCCGTGAGCTGCTGGATATCTGGACCGCGTATCTGCTGAACCAAAACACGCTCTGACCTATCGCGGCACACCACTCCGACACATCTCCCTGAGGCGCTACTGGCCTTGTCGTCCGGCGGACCTTCCCAGGGCGCCTACAGCGATGATATGTATGCAAACGACTGCTTCTCAATGTGCACTGCCGGCCTTTCATCGGCCGTGATCAGCGGTGGAAGCAATGCGCAAGGGCAGGGGCAACCGGCTATATCCTCTGTTTTTTGTCCCCGACATAGGGGACGGGCCCCCCGGCCCTGCTCGGCTTCACCCAGTGGCTTGGCTAATGGAACCTATGAGTCGGCCATAACTAAGACACACCCCTCGGCGTTCTAGCGCTAGCAAAAGCTATGTGAGAGGGTGAGCGCATGAAGGAGTACACACCCCCCAAGCTGTTCGGGCAGCGCGTCGCACTCAATATGCGCGTCAAGCCTGCTCAGCACCGCCGTGTGGCGGAGCGGGCAGCTGCGCTGGGCCTGTCCCAGGCTGACTATGTGGGTGCTCTGGTTGATCGTGATTATGGGCTACCGAACGTGATTGACGAGCGGCAGAACCAGGAGAAGGACCAACTACCTCTTGACCATTAAATGACTGACGGCCCGCCGTGGTGGGCGGGCCGTCCAAGTCAATCAGCTGTCGCTAGTTTGGCGACCGGGGACAGCTGGTTCAACAGCTAACTGAATGAGACCTAGCAATGAACCCATCACCAGGGGACTGTTGTGCCCCCTAGTGTAGCTGAGACGCGTCACCATGTGGAGTCCTCCCGGCTCCGTGCTGCCGACGTGACGTTTGCCGCTGACCAGGACGAGCACCCGTCCGTCCACAAGTTCCCCTCTCACGCCCGTCGTGTGCGGGTGGAGCACGAGCGGTCCAAGGCGGTCGTGCAGCGGGCGGTGCCCCAGGGTTGCCAGCTCGCCAAGCACGTCGCCGCTTGGCGCCGTGCCGTGCTGGAGCACCCCAGCCTGGAGTTGATCCGTGCCGATGCCCGGGCGAACGTGCTGGCCGTGGTGGAGATCATCTGCCGCCAGCAGGACCCCGCCTCGCGCACCTGGCGCACAACCTGGGACTGGGTCGCTGCGAAGATCGACCGCTCCCGCTCCACCGTCGCGCGGGTGATCCGTCACCTGCGCGAGTGCGGGCTGTTGGCTGTGGTGGCCACCGGCCGCAGCGCGGGGCGCACCCCGGCCGCCACCGGCCGCACCCGCGGCGAGGCCCCCGTCTACGCGCTGATCCACAACACCGCGCAACCGGCAGTGGAGCCTGTGGAGATAACTGACACCCCGGTCCCCACGAAGTGGGAGAGTCTTTCCCCGCACGCGCGCGAAGAGCTTTCCCCGAAGGACGCGGCTGCGCCGCGACCCAGCCGAAAGCGCGCCGCGCAGCGGCGCGAGGTGGTCGCCGCCCTGGCCCGTCGTACAGCCCCGCTGTGGCCCCGTCATGCGACGACGGAGCCTGTGATGAGGCGGGTGACCCGTCGGGCGCGGAAAGAGACTCAGCGCGCAGCTGCCCTGGAGCTCCAGCACGAGGCCATCGTCCTGCGCCAACTCACCACCGCCCACGTCGTGAGCGTGTGCCGCCCGTTCTTCGAGGCCGGATGGACCATCGCCGACGTGCTCACCGCCCTGGACTGGACCCCTCAGGGCACCCGCTACGGCTTCCTCACCGTGGAAGGCATCGACAACCCCGCCGCCTGGCTTGCTACCCGGATGCGCGCCTGGACCCACACCGACGGCACCCCCCTGCGGTCCCGGGACCAACGCGTCGCCGCCGAGGCCGCCCAGCGCCGCGCGGCAGCACGCGCGGCCGCCGAACGCCACGCCACCCGCCAAGCCCAGCTACAGGCCGAGCAAGCCGCGGGAGACGGTGTGGCCGTTAGGTCCGATGAGGAGCCGGTGACGGTGCGGCAACCGTTCCGCCAACGCTTCGCCGCCCAAATCGCCGCCGGCCAAGCCGCAGCCGCTATGACGAACACCACCCGCCACCGGACATAAAATGCGGATGCAAACTCATCCCTTCGACCTACACTGGACACATCGGTTCCGACCAACGGGCTCCTTCCGCATCCCCCGACGCGACGCGGAGCCCCATGGAACCGACTGTTGACCGATCCCCATCGGACAACAACGGACGGGCCCAGCCACTCCCCCTGGCCGGGCCCGCCCCCCGTTAACACACCCCTCCCGCCTCGGCCCGGCACGACGTTCTCCTCAGGCGCTCCAGCTGAGTGCCCTTCCCGCTTAGGAATCGAACATATGTTCTACTGTGATGCCATGAGACACTCAGTCCCACTCACCATTGACCACCCCGTGCTGGTCTCTGCGGTCCTGGTCCGAATCTCCACCGGATTCTCCTTTCCCGCTTCGGTCACTCGGTGATAGCGCACGCTCGCCTGACTATGCCCACCCTCGAGCATGGCCGGCTGATGGCCGTCGCTCGGGTCGCCCTTGGTCCCCAAAGTGCTGCATGAGATGGTCTACACGCTTG
>NZ_JARAMH010000042.1:0-6144 GCF_029524215.1 Kocuria oceani
GAGGAGCCGGCCCCGCAGGACGTCGAGGAAAGCGTCCCTGCGCAGGCACAAGAAGCGGCCACCGCAGTTGAGGCTACTGCTCCCACCGCGGAGAAATCCGCCGTGGGCAATCCGTTCCTGGTCGCGAAGACCCCGGTCCCGCCGGCGCAGGGCCCGGCAGAGGGAACCGCCGCAGCTCCGGTGTCAGCGCCGCTGGTGGAGAGCCGCAGCGTCGCCGGCGCTGCGGACCATACCCCGAACTTCTTGCAGAACAACTCCCCGGTCACCCCCGACCCGGCCGAGCAGGGCTGGCAGGGTTGGCTCAACCGGGTCTTCGGGCTCAAAGTTGGTCCTTCCGAGTCCGAGCTGCGCCAGCGCGCGGCGGTGGATGCCCTGTCGCGCCATTGGATCGGTTCCCGCACGGTGGCCGTACTCAACTCCAAGGGCGGGGCGAACAAGACGCCCACGGTGATCCGGCTGGCCGCTGAACTGGCCCGCGCCGGTGGTGGTGGAGTTCTGGCCTGGGATAACAACGAGTCGTTGGGGACCCTGGGGTGGCGGACCCACTCGGGGGAACACAGCGCTACGGTGCTGGACCTCATCACTGCTGCCCCGCAGTTCTTGAAGGCCGGGGCCAGCAAGGCTGACTTGGCCGCGTTCGTCCACCACCAGCCAGAAGACGCTTTCGACGTGCTGCGCTCCGACGAGCGGCCCGAGCACGATCACCGCATTACCGGGGCCGAGGTAGACCTGCTGCATGAGGTCGCCTCCCGCAACTGGCGGCTGATCATCATGGACTCGGGCAACTCGACCCGTGGGGAGAACTTCACGCGGATGATCGACCACACCGACCAGGTGGTGATCGCTACCACCTCTGAGTCGGACAAGGCCCAGGGCGCGGTCAACTCCCTCCAGGCCCTCCACGCCCGCGGTGGTCACGCCGCGCAACTGGCCCGCAACGCGGTGGTGATCGTCTCGGAAGTCCATCCCCAGCACTCCCTCAAAGCCCAAGAAATCGTGGGCGAGTTCGCTCCGATCGTGCGCTCGGCCCACATCGTGCCTTTCGATCAAGCGCTGGTGCAGGGCCGGATGCGCGCCCAGGACCTCTCCGGCCCCACTCGACGGGCATGGCAGTTAGCAGCCGCAGCTGTGATCGCGGAGTTCTAATGCCCCACCTCAACATTCAGCACCCCAGCCTCGTGCTGGCCACAGCCCGAAAGGAGGAGAAGTGATTACCAACCAGGACAAAGACACCCAGGCAGGCAGGCAGGATCAGGACACGGCGGCCCCCTCAGCTGCGCCACTGGACCGCCCGGTGCGGCCGGTGGCCCCGGCCGGGGGCAACCCCTTCGTGCTTCCCCCAGAAGAAGAGGAGGCCGGTCCCGAGCCGATCGACACCGATCCAGTGCTGGGCACCGCGGCCTCGTTGTTGGGTCGCACCGGTGTGGAAGACACCGGGTCCGGCAAGGGCTTGTGGCTGATCGGCGCGGCCGGTGGGGTGGGAGTGTCCACTTTGGCCGCCGCGTGCGGTGCGCACGTGCACGACGGCGCCGACTCTGAGCCGCCATGGTCTGCCCGCGCCGCGGTAGTCACCTCCTGCACCCGCACCGCTCTCGATGCCACCCAAGAGCTGGTGCAGGCTTCCCACGCCGGGATCGTGCCCTGGGAGGCGGTAGCCGTGGTCATCGTCCACGACCGGCCCGCCGAGCTGGTCTCCAAGGACTGCCGCCGCCGGGCCCGCGCGGTCCTGCGAATGGTCAAAGGCGGCGGGTACACGATCCCGTTCTTGCCGGAGCTGCGCGAGTCCGCTGCCCCGGCCCTCGATCTGGGGGTGACTCGATCACGGAAGGTGATCGAGGCCCTCGACAAGCTCGCCACCCGGACGAGCTCCCCCCGAAAGGAGAAGTAGTCATGAACATTCCCCCTCTCTACGCCACTGCCCAGACCACTGTGATGCAGGCGATCAACGTTTCCCCTGAGGCCCCTCCGGGTCTGGACAACTTCAATCTGATCGTGTCCTGGATTCTGTGGGGCGCCGGCATCGTGCTGTTCGTCTTCTTCATCTTTGGCCTGGTCTCAGCCGGGCGGAACCGCCGGCACGGCAACGAGATCGAAGCCCCGATCTGGCCGCTGGTGGCCGCTGCCCTTCTCGGCGCCGCCGGCACGATCTGGAACGTCATCATCGGCTGATACCGATCCCTGCGCGGTTGCGGGCCTGCCCCTTGCAGGTCCGCAACCGCGCCTCGGAATACGACGCCCCACAGGGAGGACAGGACAGATGAAGCAGGAACGAACGCAGCAGAAGAATCGTCCGCGGTGGCTGGGTGCAGCCGTAGCGGTCGGAGTGCTGGCGGCGCTGGTAATCATGGCCTTGCTGGTCCGCACCATCACGGTAGAACCCAACGAGCAGGCCAATCCCGCCGAGGAGAACGCGCATGCGCCGGCCTCGGAGGCTGCTCCTGAGGTGGATGGATTGCTGGGCTCTTCTTCCGAGGATTTCGCCTATCCGTGCCAGGCGGAGCTGTCCACCGACGCTGGCTCGGTCGAAGATAAGGCGCCCGAGGTCGATGAGTGGGTGTCGGCCGGTTACAACGTCGTGCCGATGTCCACGGATTTTGGTGGATGCGAGAAGCGAGACTCCGGTCTACGCGTGGGTTACGCCCACACTCCCGCCGGGGCCCTAATGGCGGCCGCTAACTACGCCGTGGTTGTCGATCCCTCGGGTACTGAGGCGCAGGACAGCATCAAGGTAGCCGTTGCCGAAGGCCCTGATCGGAACGAGCTGCTTGACCGAGCCGAGCAGATCAGCAGTGGAAGCGCCCCGGCGACAGACCCGGCAGCGATGCGCAGTGCCGAGTTTGATGGCTACGACGTGCGAGAGGCCAGCAAAGATCGAGCGTCATTCAACATCTATATGAGCTTTGACAACGATGCAGGCGTTCGTCAGCAGGCAGTCGGGCAAGTCGATCTTGTATGGGAGGACGGGGATTGGCGGGTTGAGCCGGCATCCGGCCAGCAGCTCATGACGGTTGACTTTGCCACTACCTCGCCGTCCGTGACCTGGGGCCCGTGATGCTCGAACGTCTTGGTGAGATGGCGGCCTCAGCGGCCGAAGGTGGGGTCGAGGCGATACTGACGTGGCTGGCCGGGGTGGTGCTGACTGCGCTGTTCGACACGGTGCAATGGCTGGGCACCTGGTGGTTGTCGATCGAGGCCCCTGGAATGGGCGAGGGGTCGGCGGCCATGCGTGCGGTGGAGGCCACCCGGGCGTTGCTTCCGC
Organism: Kocuria oceani; assembly: GCF_029524215.1. NCBI lineage: Bacteria > Bacillati > Actinomycetota > Actinomycetes > Micrococcales > Micrococcaceae > Kocuria > Kocuria oceani. The sequence goes on from NZ_JARAMH010000042.1 coordinate 3,260, forward strand.
TGTTCGGTGTGATCGGCATGGCCTTTGGTTGCGTGCGGATCGCACGGGAGCAGAGCCGGGGATCGGTGGAGGGCTTGATCGCATCGATGCTGCGCAGCGTGGCTGCCGTGGCTGTCGCTCTGGTGGCGACGTCAATGGGGTTGGATTTCGGCTCGCAGATTTCCCCGTGGCTGGTTGAGCAGATCGGTGGCCAGGACGTCAATGAGCAGATGGCTGAAACCTTGGGGTTGCAGGCAATGATCAGCGGCATCCAGAGTTCCGCGGCGTTGGCGGTGATCGTGCTGGTGCTGGCGTTCATTGCGTTGCTGGGGTCGCTCGTCAACGCCTTCCTGGTCCTGTTCTCGTATGGGATGGCGTCCGTGCTGGCCGGGCTGTTGGCGTTCTTCGCCGCGGTGTCCACCACGGACAAGGGAAAAAAAAGCTTCGACAAGGTGCTGTCGTGGCTGATCGCTGTAGTGCTGTTCAAACCGGTGGCCGCGATCATCTGGGGAGTGGGCCTGGCCCTGGCCAAGGGCTACGTCGGAGAAGGCTCTGAGGAGCCGATGGATCAGATGGTGGGCCTGTTCGTGGGCCTGGTCATGGTTGTGGGAGCCTCTCTGGCTCTCCCGGCCCTGGCCCGAGCGGCGGCCCCGATGGTGGCCGAGGGTCCGCGGGGCATGGGGGCAGGAAGCCTCGTGGCGGCCGGTGGAGCGCTGGCCACCGGCGCGCTGATCGGTGCAGCCACCGCAGGTGCCGGCACGCTGGCCAGCGGTGCTGGGGCACGAGCCGCCGGAGCCGGGGTGGGTGGCGGTTGGATGACCGGCGGTGGCATAACCGGCGGTGGGATGTCTGGCGGTGGTCAGGGGGGTGCCCTGGCCGGTGGTGGCGGGACCGGTCCCAGCACTCGCACCAGTGGCGGCTTTGGCACTGCCGGCGGCTCTGGAGCAGGTGAGGGCATGGGGTCTCCGGCACAGGCCAGCGGTGCTCCAGGAGCTAGCGGAATCTCAACCAGCAGTGAGGGATCTAGTGACACCGATGGCGGCGCCACTGGTGTCAGCACAGCCGAGGGACGTGGTGGTAACGGGCCTGCGGGTGCACAGCCTGAGACTGGGCCCGGAGAGTCCTCCCCGGGTGGCGCCCCCAGTGCTCCCGGGTCGGGTCCTAGCAGTACGGGCAGCCACGGACCGGGCCCATCAGGTGCCGCTGCGCAAAGCGCAGAGTCGGCCGGGACGGGCAGCGGGCCGGCCGGGGAGACGTCGAGCACCGCAGGTGGTCCCACGGGTGCCACCGGTGCCAGCCCGGGGCGCAGCAACGGTGGCGCTGGTGGCGCAGAGGAGCCGCTGCGCGCGGTGAGTGGCCCGGAAGGAACCGCCACGCAGACCGGCGGGGCGACAGGCGCGCGGGCTTCGTTCGTGCAGAACGCCGTCCGGGCGGCAGGGTACGAGGCGCGTCGGGCGGCCGACGACGCTGAGAATTCGATGGAGTCAGGGGAGTAAACGATGTCGGAGACGGTGATGGAATCTACGCCGCGTGTGCGGTCCTACGGCAACATCACGGACACCAAGGTCACCGGAATCATGGGTCTGTCCCTGGCGGCCACAGCGGTGGCCGGGGCCGGTGCTATCGGGGCGCTGCTGGTGCTGTGGTTCGGACAGATGTTGTGGCTGGCGGTGCTTCTGCTGGTGCTGACGGTGCCGGCGACCTGGTACTTGCAGTCAAAGGATCGCAACGAGCGGTCCCGAGCGGAGAAAAGGCTGGCGCAGACGATGTTCCGCAAAGCACAGAAGAAGGGGCACACCCGGTATGTGGCTGGTCCGGCCTCGCAGGTACCGGACGGCAGTTTCCGGGCGCCGGGGCTTTTGGCGGCTACCGAGATGATGGAGGGACACACTACGTTCGGGCAGCCGTTTGCGATGCTGTGGGCCCCGCGGACCCAGACGGGGGCGGTGTTCATCGGTACCTCCTCGACCGGTATGGGGCTGCGCGATCAGGAGAGCGTGGATCAGATGGTCGATGCCTGGTCAGAGTTCCAGCGCGAGGCTGGCAGCGTCCCATCCCTGGTGCAGGTTTCGGTCACCACCCAGTCAACAGCTGATCCTGGGGAGCGGTTGCGTGATGCCGTAGAGGTCGCACGCTCCGTGGCCGGCGCCGAGGAGGGTGGGTCCACGTTCGCCCGGGAGGTGATCGGTGATGTGGTCAATGAGCTCTCGTCCTGGACACCGCGGTTGGATCAGTGGATCACGCTGACATTCTCCGCCCGAGAGTCCACGGACGGGGCGGTGCCCGCGCGCACGGCCCAGGAATTGATGGAAGAGGTCGGTGGTGTGCTCCCCGGTTTCTGCGAGTTGGCCACCGTTTCCGGGGCCGGGGCGGTGTCGCTGCTGCAAGTAGCGGACGTGACCGACTCAACGCACGTAGCATTCAACCCCTCGGCGGCCGCCGATGTAGAGCGGTCCCGGCTGACCGCCGCCGGCACTGGGTTGTCCTGGGAGGAAGTGGGACCGACCTCAGCCGAGGTGCTGGCAAAGCCCATGTGCTACGCGCACTCGGGGGCGGTGTCGAAGTCTTGGCAGATGTTCGGCGCACCCTCGGGAGTGTTCCGGGAGTGGGGACTGCGGGCGCTGCTGGAGCCCGATGACCGTTTCTTGCAGAAGCGGGTCACGGTGTTCTACCGCCCGGCTGATCCTCAGTCCAGCGTGCGGGAGGTCAACGCCCGGATCGTCAATGCGGAGTTCGCGGCCAACCAGAAGAACCGGCGCGTCTCGGCCGCCGAGCAACTGGCGGTGGCCAAGGCCAAGCAGGCCGCCCAGGAGCAGGCCCGCGGTGCGGCGATGGTGCGGTTCTCCATCCTGGTCACGGCAACGGTGGGTTCGGCCGGCCAGGAGTTGGCCAAGGCTGAGGCTGCT
>NZ_JARAMH010000043.1:0-5816 GCF_029524215.1 Kocuria oceani
ATAGGGGTATGGGTGAACCACTTCAATTACCATCGGCCCCATACCGCCTGTGGCGATCAGCCCCCGGCCTCACGCGTCCCGGCCCGTGCTAGTAACGTCATGCCCTCTTACAACTAGTGCGTCCGGTGCTGTTCGTGGTCTGCCAGAGCATCGAACACGCCGGTCAGATCGGACAGATGCTGGCCGGCCCAGGTTTCATCGGGGACCCCTCCGCGGTCCTGGAGATCACCTCGCAATCCTCCGATGAGGCTCTGCAGGCGTTGGCAGATGTGGAACGGCCTGACTCTCCTATCCGGGCGATCGTGAGCGTGAACATGCTGCGCGAGGGCTGGGATGTGAAGAACATCGCGGTGATCGTGGCCCTGCGCAAGCTGGCTTCCCAGACACTGACCGAGCAGATCCTCGGCCGGGGTCTGCGCCTGCCCTTCGGTCAGCGCACCGGCGTGCCCATGGTTGACCAGGTGGACCTGGTGGCCCACGACTCCTATCAGGCGCTGCTCTCCCAGAAAGACGTGCTGCGCCGGCGCCTGCAGCTCCCCGCCGCCCAAACCGCGGTCGACGCCCAGGGCGCAGCCACTACCACGCCCCCCGCCGGCACTTCCTCCCCTGTCCCCCGACCGGTGGCGGATCCAGAATCCCTGTTCGACCCTCTGGCCGTGGATCCGAACCAGGGTGATCTGTTCACCATGGCAGCAGAGCCTGACGAGGACCCCGTCGAGGCCACCCCGGTGCTGGTCCTCCAGGAGTCCCAGCAGCGACAGGCCGTTCCTACTCCGGGCCCCCGGGTGCGCATCGAGGGCGCCCCGCGCATAGTCTTCCCCCGACAGGAAGCCAAACTCGTCACCGCCCAGTTCTCACTCTCCGACGTCCACGACGGGGACGCCGAAGCCGCCGGCGCCCGGTTCATCCGTGAAGTCCCTACCCTGATCTTCCGCGACGCCCTCGACGCACGTCGACGCAACGGAGACGTCGCCATCGTCGTGGACCCACAAAAAAGCGAGGAAGCCCAACAGGAAGTGGCCAGCCTGGACACCGTCCGGGAGGAACTGACCCAGGCGATCATGCGCCAACCCGAGGTCACCGCGGAGCGGCGGGAGAAGACCGCTGCCCGGCGGTTGGTCACCGCGTTCCTGCGCGGAGCCGGGGTGACCTCCACCGAGCAGGCAGCCGCCGAGTGGGGTCAGCACCGTCGCCAACAGGCCGTCGAAGGCATCCGGCAGCTCATCCGCACCGCCATCGGCAACCGTCAACAGGAACGCACCTACGTCCTCACCCCCGTGCCCCTACCCCTGGAACCGGTCCTGGTGGACCCGGCCGCTCCGCACGCCTACGAGGACGACTACCGCAAGGGCGTGCACTTCCAGGGCTGGAAGAAAAACATCATGCCCACCGCCTCCTTCGACGCCAAGTCCACAGAATGGGCCCTGGCCCAGCTCCTGGACCGAGACGAGGAAATCACCTGGTGGCTGCGGGTCTACACCACCGGCCAAGCCTTCATCCACACCGACACCGGACGCTACTTCCCCGACTTCATCGCCATCGACAAACACGGCACTCACTGGGTGATCGAAGGAAAGTCCGATGCCGACGCCCGGGACACGTCCGTGCTGACTAAGAAAGCCGCTGCCGAACGTTGGTCCCGCTTCATCCGCGACGACGAACAATTCGGGGCCTGGCGCTACGTATTCGCCACGGAGACCCACATCAAGCAGGCAGCCGGCTCCTGGAATGGGCTTCTGACATCCACCGACCCCCAGTAGATCCATGAGCACGAGCGTCAGTTTTATTGCTGATTCATCAGTCCCTTGTTTCCCAGGGAGCCACCAGAGACGCCTAGGCATCAAGTAGTGCAGTCCCCTGGGACTGTCCAGAGATTTGTTGGTTCTCCAATCAACCTTCGACAACGACCGCGAGCTTCTAATGGTTGTTTTGTCAATGAAAAAAGTGACAGGCAATTTACCGGTAGGGTAACCAGTGCGCGGAATCGCTCACCACAATCGGCGCCACTTCGACTTCCCCAGAGAGCATGCGGGAAAGGAGGTCCGTGGCGGGGTTACTGCTTGTGGGCGTATTCCAGCGAAAGACATGACGAGACAAAGGGAAAGGTGTTGTGATGGCCCAGAGCGTGCAGATCATTTTGGAGGACGACCTCGAGGGTGGTCCTGCTGACGAGACTATTCAGTTCGGTGTGGACGGCCGGCAGTACGAGATTGACCTCTCCACCGCTAACGCGGAGAAGCTGCGGGAGGCCCTGCGCCCTTACGCCGCTGCCGGCCGGCGGGCCCAAGGCAAGACCACCCGGACCACCGGACCCCGGTCCTCCACTGGTGGTAATCCGGAGACGGCGAAGATCCGGGCCTGGGCGAAGGAGAACGGTCACCAAGTCTCCGACCGCGGCCGCATCCACCAGTCCGTCAAGGACGCCTACTACGCCGCCCAGTAGCCCTCCACTCCCCCACCGGACAGCAGCCGGTCTTCCGGGCGTTCCGTGACTTCGGGCCCGGTGCTGGTCGGCCACCGCTGCGGCATCGCATTGGAAGGCCTCAGGGCAGAGTTCGAGCACGAGGGCCGTCATCGTGGCTTTCTCCGCGTGGTGAGTATCTGGTGACGGGTGGACGGTCCTTGCCCGGTACGGAGCCGCCAGGACGCCCCGCGTTCAGCCTGGACAGCGCTGATCGTCCCTTTGGCCCCCGATAACGACTTCTATTGGGGGTCAGCCCTGGCCCCTTGCGGACGGGGAGTGGGCACCCGCGTCGATCGACGGCCCACGGAACCACCCACCCCTCCCGCCGCCTGTCCTCAGAAGAAGAAGACCCGGCCCACCAGCAACGGTGAGCCGGGTTCCTTCGTCACCGACCATGGGAAAGCCGCCCGCGGCCGCACCCCTCCCCCGCTCAAGGACAGTGCTATCTGCCGATCTGTTGGGCGTCGGCGCGCACGGCGTTCTCGATCACGGCACGGGCGGTGCCGTCGTGATCGGTGCGCTCTTCGAGCAGATCGGAGACGTCCTGGGCCACCCGCACCCCGAGCTGGATCGCGGGTTCCCGGCGCGGCCGACCCCGGCCCCGCTTAGGTGCGGCCGCCATGGGCTCAGCCGCCGGGGTGTCTGCATCGGCGGGGACGACACCACCGGTGTCATGGGCTGGGGCATGGCGGCACGTGAGGGTGTGTAGTCAATTGGGTCGATGTGCTCATCCGGTGCCGGGTGGGGCCGGCGGCTCTGCAACGAGGCGGGACGCTCAGGTTTCTAGGTCATCGCAACACCTTCTTAGCGATCGCGGTGTAGGCATTCAGCACCCGGTGTGCGCTCATCCGGCGGGCGACCACCAGCATGAGGCGGTCGCAGGAAAGGAAGTATGGGTGGGTCACGACGTCTCGGACCAAGCACTGCCCTCGCCCCGCCCATGGGCGCTAAGCATCCTTCACTCTGTTGGATCTATTAGTTCTAACAGAACGAACCGATCTAACAATCTGCGTTTGCATTCACAAGTCGCGCTGACCCTACGGCGTCAATCGGATACCGCGTGTCTCCAATGGGGCCATCTCGCCCGGGTGCCACCATGAGCCGTGACCAAGGACCAGCCCTCGAAGAAGACGTCGCGGAAGAAGCTACCCGCTACGCTGTGGAAGTCCCTGGCCTCAGGCACGCCGGTCCAGGTGCAGCGATCCATGGAACCGCACGAGGTGCTCGAGGGCGTAGTGGTCGAGCTCGGTGGGACCTGGGTGCTGCTGGCCGGCATCCGTGACGGCGCCTATCTCAACGGCTACCACGCGCTGCGCCTCCAGGACCTGGTGCGTGTGGAGGCCCATGCCACCTTCGTGCCATTCCTGCGGCGACGCCGGTCGTGGCCACCGGCAGCTCCGATCAGCTTCCTCGACCCTTCTGAAGCATGGTTGGTCATCACGGCCGGGGCGTCCCTCACCGGAGTCGTGTCCGTCTACCGGGAGGCCACCCGCCCGGGAACGCTGCTGATCGGGGCACTGGATGAGTGGGAGAAGAAGAGCCTGCCTCTAACCGCGTGACCTTTCGGTATGGGCTCAGGAGGCTTGGATCAAAGGGCCCCGAGCATGTTGGAACTGTTAGATCTAACCGCTCCAACTGCGTGCCACTGTCCCCTGTTGCCCTCAATGGACGTCCATATCGGGAAGACCACGGAGAGCGACTCTCAATGTCCAAAGAGCGTCACCACCACACAGCTAACCAACTCCGGGCAATGGGGTTGACCCCGTTTCGTGGACATCGAGTTATGCGGCTTCTGCCGCGGGGTTCATGAGCTGGTGCTCGAAGGCTACCGGGCTGAGCATGCCCAGTGACGAGTGCCGTCGGGTCCGGTTGTAGGTAGCCTCGATCCAGGCGCCGACGCCGCGCTTGGCGGCGGCCTTGGTCGTGAATCTCCGCCGGTGGTAGTACTCGGTCTTCAACGTCGACCAGAACGATTCGATCTGCGCGTTGTCCCAGCACACCCCGGTCCGCCCGACCGAGATCCTGACGTCCAGCTCGGCGGCGACCTCGGCCAGCCGGGCGGAGGTGTACTGGCAGCCGCGATCGGCGTGGAAGATCACTCCGGTGGTGTCACACCGGCGCAGGGTCACTGCCCGGCGCAGCGCGGTCTCGACCAGCTCAGTGCGCAGGTGGTCATCGACCGCCCAGCCCAGCACCCGCCGCGAGCAGCCGTCGCGGACCGCGCACAAGTACAGCCATCCCTGATCGGTGGGCAAATAGGTGATGTCCGAGGTCCACACCGCATCGAGGCGGCCGCGATCGAAGTCGCGCTCCACCAGATCGGGGATCGTGTGCGCGGACTCGTCTGCGACCGTGGTCACCGGGTGCCAGGTGGCCGGGCTGATGCCGGCGATGCCGTGGGCGCGCATGAGTTTCGCGACCGTCTTGCGCGAGACCACCTCCCCGACAGCGCGCAGGTCGGCCAGGATCCGCGGCGCACCGTTGACCCCGTCGGAGGCCGTGTGGGCGGCCAGCACCTTCTGGCCCAGCTGGGCCCGTCGCACAGCCGAGGGACCCGGCGGCCCCTCGCGACGTGCCAGCCAGGCGTAGTAGCCCGACCGGGACACCTCGAGCAGCTCGGCCATGCGGGTGATCTCGTAGTCGGCCTTCTCCGCGTCGATGAGCTCGAACATCCTCACCGGTTCTGGTTCTCGGTCGCGAAGAAGGCGGCTGCTTTTTTCAGGAACTCCCGGTCCATCCGCAGCTCGGCCACCTCACGGCGCAACCGCTCCAGCTCTGCCCGCTCATCGGTATCCAGTGCTGAGGGCGGGTCGTCCATCTTGGCCCTCTCGATCGCAACCCAACGACCCAGCAGAGCTTCTCCGACACCGATCTCCTTCGCCACGTGGACGATCGGGCGCCCGGTGTCGATCACCAGATGCGCGGCATCACGCCGGTACGCGGGCGTGTACCTCTTCCGTTTGGCTCCCACAGGAACATCCTCCCTGCCAGGCACCAGGCCTGACCATCAAGGACGTCCACCGAAGGGGGTCAACCTCAGCAACCGGACCTTTACCCAGGCCGAGGATGACAACGGCAGCACCAGACTCTTAGCTCATCCAGCCAAAGCGGGCGCCCCTAACAACTTGGATCCACGTTTCTGCGAAAGACTGGCCGGCGAGGCGATACATGAACTGCCCGCCTTAAATGCTCACACCATTCATCAAGCAGCCCAGGCGAAGCGAGCCCCGCCAATAATGTGGCTCTACGTCTTTCGGGTGGGGAGTGAGACTCGCGTAGTGAGTTCAGCAAGGTAGGGGTCGAGGTCCCCGATGATCAGTAGCGACCAAGCATGCTGATCTATTCAGAGGAC
>NZ_JARAMH010000044.1:0-3181 GCF_029524215.1 Kocuria oceani
AAGCCGGGGAGTGGTGCCCGGCTTTTTTCGTGGGGAGGAGGATCCCGTTCCCCACCTCTGAGTGTCCTGCACAGCGGTCCGGGATGCCTAGTGCCGGAGACCTTACGAGTGCTGGGCCAGCGTTGTAGCGGGAGGCCGGGCCTGGTCTCCCTGGCCTCCCGTGGGAGCGGTTGATGTGAGCACGCCAACTCCCACTTTCAGTGTCTGTCGTGGTCCCGAAGTTGCCCAAAGGTGACGAAGGAATGCGGGCGAAAGGCTCGGCAGAGGACGGATCTGTCGATGCCGGCCTCCGATCTGGAGACGCGGCCGAGGAGGTCTGTCCCGCACGTGCTGGACAGCATCAGTGGGGCGGCCCCGGGCGGAGCAAAGCTATGTTCTATGTGCCATAGAACGAGACCGGTCGCTGACCGGGGGCACCACGCGGGGCGGGTGGGCGCTGCGCTGGGCATGCGAAAGGCCGGGGAGGGGCCCCGGCCTTTCGCGGTGAGATGCCTTTCACCGAAGACTGATTGTGCGACTCCGGTGGTGTCCCGTCTACTTCACATCGTCAGCTGATGCGATGGCTGTACAAGAGAAGCCGGGAGCCCATCTCCCAGGCTTCTCTCGGCATGGAAAGGAGCGCTCTCTCATGCCGCAAGGATCCCCTGAATCCCTGATGTCTCTCCCCCGCCGCCAGTGTCCCCGATCGGCATCATGTGTCCAACCGGACAAGCTTTATGACGGTTCGGTAAGTAATGGATGCAAACGGATTCATGCGGCGTCGGTGCTGCTCCGTGGCCGAAGAAAAGCCGAGCATGGGCACCCGGCTTTTCCTCGGGTGGCGACGCTGGCACCCATGGCCAGTGTCTCTCACAGCCTCGACACGCGATATGGCCATGCGGAGGGGGCAACAGTGTTAGGGCACCGGTTCCGTTGGGGCGGCAAGAGAAAAGCCGGGGCGGCGACCCCGGCTTTCCTCGGGTGAACGGGTTCACCCTGTGCTCTTCAGGCGGACATCGGTGGCGATGTCCGTTCCAGTGTCGCCTATGAGCTGGCGTGCGGCAACGGGACGGAATCAGAGATCGTTACCGGTCTGGCCGGCGGAGGGAATCTGTTCCGGTGCCGGTTCCGACTTTGTTTCACCATGCCAACTCACGTGTTCTCTTTCGCGTGGTGGCGGGCGGAGTGGATGAGCCGCCCCACGGAGCCGACGCTCTCGCCCATCTCCGCAGCGATCTGCTTGTAGGTCATTCCCGACTCGCGGAGGGCTAGCGCACGGGCCCGGCGTTCAGCAGCACGCGCCAGGAACTCCGTTCGAGGCTCAGCGGCGATGCGGCGAACAGTCCGCTCGGAGCACCCCAGTCGCTTTGCAAGTTCTTTGGCGGTTGTCTTCCGCCGTTGTTGGATTTCGGCAGGCATCAGAACGCCTCCTGCATGAAGGTCTCACGATCAATTTTGGTCTGGAAGCCGTGGTCTGCGTTGGCGGTGCGCATCTTGTCGGTGACGGTGCGGTTGCCGGTGGTGTGGCTTTTCTTGGCGCGGGCCGTTTGGGTGGCGGTGAATCGTGCGTCGTAGGCGGTGGGGCCGCCTTGGTGCCAGAACCTCCGCCAGGTCCAGCGGGAGATCGAACGGGCTAGGTGTAGCACTTCGGTCTCGTCCAGGGGGCCGCGGGTGAACTCGTCGCCGATGACGGACAGGTTGCGGTCCCAGGCGTAGGCGTGCACGACGGCTTCCCACTCGGTGGCGTCGTCGCAGTGGCGTCTCCAGGCGCGGTAGGCCCACCGGCGGGTGAGGTCGAACAGGGCACAGTTACGCCCGATTGCCGACCGGGTGAGCGTGCTGCGCGGGCTGTAGCCGGGCAGGGCTCCCAGGTCGCTCAGGGCGCAGGAGAGCTCCCTAAGCCCGTAGGAGGCCTCAGAGGCCCCCCAGAGGGGCAAGGAGCCCTGATGCCAGGGATTGCGCGTCAGACGCCCGGCGTAGCCCACATCGCCGCTGAGGACGTCACACAGACCCGTCTCGACCCGCGCCAGCAGGTTCATCGGCCCTCGACGGGCGGAGTTGGTCAGGCACACGGGCGTCGACAGGGCGTAGACGATGTGCCCGGAGCGGGTGAAGGGGTTCAGCGCGATGTAGGAGGGCTCGGGCAGGCCCTTGAGATCAGCGATCTGGTCGGCGTCGGAGCCGTCGTGATCGGTGACGATCAACGATCGGACTGCCAGAGGGTTGGCCTCGATGTGGGAGTGCTCCAGCGCACGAGCTCGGGAGTGGCGATACACGCTCGGTCGCGGGCTCTTCACGTCACCGGCAAGGGGAGCTCGAGGCAACCAGTGATCGGTCCACTCGTCGGCAAACGTCGCTGTGTTCATGTAGGCCACCCTGACACGGCGCTTGCAAATATTCAGGTAGGGCACGCCGCTGCCAAATCAGATACTTCGGGGTCTGGGGTGTCCCCAGAGGGTTTCTAGCCCGAGCGAAGCGAGGTCCTCCGACTCCGGCTACACGGACCCCTGCGGACTGCCACACCTAGTGCATCATTCGATGACCGAGGCTCAGGTGACCCAACGCAGGCGCGCGCAGGCATAGCTGCTCCCTCCCGCCCGAGGTGTCCCAAGCACCGCAACCAGGCACCGACTCAGCCCCATTTTTCGTCCGCTGGCTCCGGCAACCACGGTCACTGTCGATGACTCCTGCTGCCCCCGACTCACCCTTCACGGGGGAGGGGTTAACCCGTTCCGGGTGAGGCGACCAGACGGGTCCTTGTGCTCGGCCATGTGGTCGAGCGGGTGCCTGGTGGGGTGGCGTGGTGGTTGGCGGTGGGACGGTTTCGGGCGCGCTGGGGTGTCCTGGTTGTGCGCACCGAGGACTCCTGGGGAGGTGGTGACGAGCGTCTTCCCCAGGGGCCGGCCGAAGAATGCAAGAGGTGTGACGGCTCAGAAGTGCGTTGGTTGGCTCAGCGATGCGTTGAGCGGAGCAGAGCTGAGGGGGTGTGACGGCTCAGAAGTGCGTTGGTTGGCTCAGCGATGCGTTGAGCGGAGCAGAGCTGAGGGGGTGTGCTGATGGGTGGGGGCGCTGACCAGGACTAGTTGCCGCTGCTGTGGGCACGAAAAAAGCCGGGGAGTGGTGCCCGGCTTTTTTCGTGGGGAGGAGGATCCCGTTCCCCACCTCTGAGTGTCCTGCACAGCGGTCCGGGATGCCTAGTGCC
>NZ_JARAMH010000045.1:0-2757 GCF_029524215.1 Kocuria oceani
CGCACACCGGGGTGACCGTCCAGCGCGGGCCGACCCTGGACGGGTTGGGGGCCTATTACCGGGAGATGATCCAGGAGTCGGCGGCCGAGCCGGTCGATGTCGCCGCCGCGCTGCGGGAGGCGCAGGTGGATGTGCTGGTGTCCTATCTGCCGGTGGGCTCGGAGGCCGCCGACCGGTTCTACGCCCAGGCGGCCCTGGACGCGGGGGTGGCCTTCGTCAACGCGCTGCCGGTGTTCATCGCCTCCACCGAGGAGTGGGCGCAGAAGTTCACCGCCGCGGGGGTGCCGATCGTGGGCGATGACATCAAGTCCCAGATCGGGGCGACGATCACCCACCGGGTGCTGGCCAAGCTCTTCGAGGACCGCGGGTACGTGCTGGACCGGACGTATCAGCTCAATGTGGGCGGGAACATGGACTTCATGAACATGCTCGAGCGCACCCGGTTGGAGTCGAAGAAGATCTCCAAGACCCAGGCGGTGACCTCCAACGTGGTGCGGGAGTTCGGCACCGAGGAGGTGCACATCGGGCCCTCGGACCACGTGCCGTGGCTCAACGACCGGAAGTTCGCCTTCGTGCGTCTGGAGGGTCACGGGTTCGGGGACGCCCCGATCTCCTTGGAGTACAAGCTGGAGGTGTGGGACTCCCCGAACTCGGCCGGGGTGATCATCGACGCGATCCGGGCGGCGAAGATCGGGCTGGACCGCGGGATCGGCGGGCCGCTGACCTCGGCGGCGGCGTACTTCATGAAGTCCCCGCCCGAGCAGCAGGCCGACGACACCGCCCGGGCCAATCTGGAGGCCTTCATCCGCGGCGACCTCGAACGCTGAAGCAGCGCCCCACCCGGGGCCGCGGATCACCTCGCGGAGCACCTCGCGGAGCACCGCCGCACCGGTGACATGAGGTCCTCCTCGAGCTCCGTCGGCGTGGATCCGCTCATGCCGTCGACGCCGCCTTCCTGGGCCGGTGGGCTTCGCGCCCTCGACGCCGGAAAGAGCCGAGGAACGGGCAGGCATCCTGCCCTGTGCAACGTGGGTCACATTGCGCAACATTGTCCGCGGGGCCCGCCGCGCCGTCGGGAATCACGGCGCCCCGGGGACGGGGGCAGGAAAAGTCGACCGGAATGCTTGACAGGCCAATGTGGGACGCATCACGCTGAACCTCACAATATGAAGCACGTTGCGCAGTACGCGGCAACGAGCCGAGAGGTCCACCCGCCCGGCGCCGCCCTGCTGTTCCCGCACCCACTGATCTGAAAGGGGTCCTTCATGGAGTCCCTCGTCATTGTCGGAGCCTCGCTGGCCGGTCTGTCGGCCGCGCGGGCGGCTCGCAGCCTCGGGTTCGGCGGGCGTGTGGTGATCATCGGTGATGAGCTGCAGCGTCCCTACGACCGTCCGCCGCTGTCCAAGGACTTCCTGGCCGGGCGGATCGAGGTCGCGGATCTGACCCTGGAGACCGATACGGAGGCCTTGGACGCGGAGTGGGTTCTCGGGAGCCGGGCGGTCTCCTTCGATCCGTCCACCCGCACGGTCCACCTGGCCGACGGCACCACCGTGCACGCCCCCGCCCTGGTGATCGCCACCGGCGCCTCCCCCCGGACCCTGCCCCAGATCGCCGACGCGCCCAACGTGGTGAGCCTGCGCACCATCGCCGATGCGCAGAAGCTGCGCGGCCTGGTGCGGGCCGGTGGCCGGATGGTGGTCATCGGCGCCGGCTTCATCGGCGCCGAGGTCGCCTCCACCGCCCACGCGCTGGGCATGGAGGTCACCGTGCTGGAGAAGTCCCCCACCCCGCTGTGCGGGCCGCTGGGGGCGCAGCTGGGCGCGGTCGTGGCCGGGCTGCACACCCGCGCCGGGGTCGAGCTGATCTGCGGGGCCGAGATCGCCGACTTCACCCGCACCGACGGGCCCGTGGAGGCGGTGGTCCTGGCCGACGGGCGGGTGCTGCCCGCCGATGTCGTGGTCGTGGGCATCGGGGCCGTGCCCAACACCGGGTGGCTGGAAGGCTCCGGGATCGAGCTGGGCAACGGTGTGGTCTGCGACGCCGTCGGGGGCACCAGCCTCCCGGGGGTCGTCGCGGTCGGTGACTGCGCCGCCTGGTGGGAGCCGGTCACCGGGCGCCACCAGCGGGTGGAGCACTGGACGGGGGCCGCCCAGCGCCCGGGCGTGGCCGTGTCCGCGTTGCTCGGCGCGGACCCGGCGACCCTGCCGGCGGTGAAGCCTCCCTACTTCTGGTCCGACCAGTACGGCACCCGCCTGCAGTTCGCCGGCGACGCCTCCCGCGCCGATCGGGTGGCCTACGAGCACGGCGGCCCCGGCGAGGACTCCCTGCTGGCCGTCTACTACGCCGGGGAGGAACCGGTCGCGGTGCTGGGCTGGAACCAGATCAAGCTCTTCGGCCGCTGGCGCAAGACTCTGGAGAAGATCGCCGCTGCCGCCCGCACCCCTGCCCCGCCGCACGCGGCGGCCCAGTCCGTGGCCGCCGCTGTCGCCGCCGCCTCCCCGGCCGCCGCCGCCGCCACCGCCGCCTCCCCGGCCGGGGTATGAAACCGTTCCACCCACCCCACCCGTTCCGCAGTACGTCGTAAGGAGTTCGTGTTGTCGACCAACGTTGTCTCGGAGTCCCTGATCTCCACCCTGCCCGGTTCCACCTACGTGGACGAGGCCGTCTTCCGCGCCGAGCAGGAACGCATCTTCGAGCAGATGTGGTTCTGCGCCGTGCGCGCCGGTGACCTCGACAAGCCCGGGGCCTACCGCACCG
>NZ_JARAMH010000046.1:0-2581 GCF_029524215.1 Kocuria oceani
CAGCCTCGGCAACGTCCCGCCTGCCGAGTTCGAGGCCGCCCACTACGATCAGATCACTGCGCCCCAGCCGGCGGCGCAGCCCGTATGAAGACGGCAGAGAAGCCGAGACGGTTCAACTCAAATGGTGGGAGCATCCCTCCACGGTAGAGAGCGGACCGGCCGGAGCCAATAGGTATGGCCTATTGCGCGATAGCAGACCGGTCATGGTCATGTGACCGAGGCCACGGTGCAATGGGGGTGGCGATCGCCACGGCAACCCCGAAAGCACCGGGAAGGACCACGACATGACTGCCACCACCGAAACCACCTCCGCCCAGCAATGGGCAGAGGCCTTTCGCACCGCCAATGACCAGGACCCGGAGATCCAGGCGCACGGGAAGTACTTCACGTGTTCCTATGCGCTGGATATGGACGACCACACCATCGTGGTGCGGATGAACGCCGGGCGCGTCGCTGAGATCAGCATCGATCCTGGTCCTCTGGGCGCCCCGTACCAGTTCGCTATCCGTGCCAGTGCCGCCACCTGGCGGGAGTTCGGCACCGAGATGCCGGCGCCGATGTTCCACGGCATCTGGTCGGCGTCCTTCCAGCGCGACATGCGCCTGGAAGGCGATGTCCTGGTGCTGATGCAGAACCTGCGCTGCCTCACCCGCCAGATCGAACTGCTGCGCACCGTCGGCGTCCCCGTCTGACTCCTCTGCACCGCCTGAACTAGGAGAACTCTCATGGCTCGCATCTCACCTGTCACCGGCCACTACATCACCATCGACGTCGACGGATTGGAGTACAAGGTCTTCTACCTCGAGAACGGCACCGGCCAGCCGCTGATCTGTCAGCACACCGCTGGCTGCCACAACCACCAGTGGAGGGATCTGCTCGAAGACGAGGAGATCACCGCCAACTACCGGGTCATCGCCTACGACCTGCCCCGGCACGGCAAGTCCGACCCGCCGGAGAACACCGAATGGTGGACCGAAGAGTACAAACTCACCGCCGATCACTACGCCAACTTCATCCTGGCCCTGTGCGATGCCCTGGAGCTGGAGAACCCGATCTTCATGGGCTCCTCCTTCGGCGGCAACATCGCCCTGCAGTTGGCCTACCGACGCCCGGACCGCTTCGATGCGGTCATCCCGGTCGAAGGGGCAGACTACTCCCCGGGCTTCTACCTGGACTGGTGGCAGCACCCGCACGCCAACGCCGCCCAAGTCTGCGCCAGCGGAACCTGGGACCTGATGGCCCCGCAGTCCCCGGACGCCGACCGGTGGAAGACCTGGTTCTACTACACCCAGGGCTCCGAGGCCTTCAAGGGGGATCTGCACTTCTACTCCGTTGACCACGATCTGCGCGGCAAGCTCGAAGACATCGACACCGACCAGTGCGCGGTGGTCATGCTCACCGGCGAGTACGACTACCTCACCACCCCCGAGGACGGGGCGCGCACGGCCTCGCAGATCCGCAATGCGGAGTTCTTCGAGATGAAAGAGATCGGCCACTTCCCGATGAGCGAGAACTACCCGGTGTTCGCCGGCTACCTCAAGCAGGCCCTGGAAGCGATCAAGGCCAAGAAGGGGTCCTCCGTCAGCTCCTGATCCTGGCCCTGCCGCGGCCACCGATAGACGAATTCACGCCTCACCTGTCGGAGCACCAACACCCACCAGGGGTAAACCACCCCAAGGACCCGTCCCGCCCCCCACGCGGACGGGTCCTTGGCATGTCCGGGCCACCCGCCAGAATCCGGAGCATCAACAAGGGTCAATCGTAGCTATATACGTCTAGATCACGATGTGGTGTCCTGATATCGAATATGTGTTCTAGTCTAGCGGCATGAGACCCCCCATACCCCTGACCATTGACGACCCGGTGCTGGTGAACGCGGTCCTGGTCCGGGTCCCGGCCGGGTTCCCCTCCCCGGCCCAGGACAGCTTCGACGACGGGCGGATCGACCTCAACGAAGTGTTGATCCGCGATGTCACCTCCACCTACCTCTTCCGCGTCACCGGGGACTCCATGGAAGGCATCGGGATCTATCACGGGGATGAAGTGCTCGTGGACCGCTCCCTGACCCCACGGCACGGCAGCGTGGTGATCGCGGTGCTCGATGGGGACTTCACCATCAAGACCCTGCACACCTACCCGGATCGGGTGGTGCTGCACCCGGAGAACCCGGCCTACCCGGATGTGGAAGTGCCCTCGTTGAGCGAGCTGGTGGTCTGGGGTGTGGTGGTCTACGGCATCCGCCACGTCCACTGACCAACAGGAAAGTGGTGTGTGGTGATCGCTCTGGTGGACGTGAACAACTTCTACGCCTCCTGCGAGGTGCTCTTCGAGCCCTCCTTGGCGGGCAAGCCGCTGGTGGTGCTCTCCAACAACGACGGGTGCGTGGTTGCCCGCTCCCCCGAGGCCAAGGCACTGGGCATCCGGATGGGTGACCCCTGGTTCCAGCTGCGCGCCGACGCCGCCCGTTATTGGTAGCTCGCGTTATCGAGCGCGGCGCTATGAACCGTCTCGGCTTCTCTGCCGTCTTCATACGGGCTGCGCCGCCGGCTGGGGCGCAGTGATCTGATCGTAGTGGGCGGCC
>NZ_JARAMH010000047.1:0-1570 GCF_029524215.1 Kocuria oceani
CCGGTTCGACTATCGCCCTGCACTCACACGCCCGGGCCGGCAGACCCGGGACGACACGCCCCACGACCCCGATGATGCAACCCCTGCCGGGTCTCACACACCATCGGTTTGGCCTCTTCCGCGTTCGCTCGCCACTACTGACGGAATCACTGTTGTTTTCTCTTCCTGTGGGTACTGAGATGTTTCACTTCCCCACGTTCCCTCCACGCACCCTATGAATTCAGGTACGGGTCACCACGCATAACACGCAGCGGGGTTTCCCCATTCGGAGACCCTCGGATCACAGCTCGTTTATCAGCTCCCCGAGGCTTATCGCAGATTACCGCGTCCTTCATCGGCTCCTGATGCCAAGGCATCCACCGTGCGCCCTTAAAAACTTGCCACATGATCACAGAACACACCGACCAGCAACCACAACCAGCACCGCACCACCAGCACCCCCACCCGAAGGCAGCAGCACCAGCGCCACAGACGCTCTCGCAGTTCCTGGCGGCGATCAATCACGAACACCCCGCACCACACCCCGACCCACCACCGAAGCAGCGACCCAGGGACACGGCACGGGCGTTCTTAAGATGCTCGCGTCCACTATACAGTTCTCAAACAACAACCCACACACCCCACACCCTGGTGTGCTCGGCGGACCCCGGACCCCCAAGGGGACCAGCACCCGCCCACCACACCGGTGGAGCGCCGGGACGATTTCAGAGCCAACACACCCCCGCACCCCGCCACCCGGCCACCACCACCCCCACGGAAGGGGACGACAGCAGCACCGGCAGCGACAGAGCACGAGGACCCTGTTGTCTCAGGACCCAACAGTGCGCCATGGACCACACCCCCACCGGCACGGACCCCACCGTTCCACCACCCCACCGCCCGGCACCCCCCGAAGAGGACACCGGCGCAGCAGCGCAGGTACTGAAGAAGAACCCGACCGGCACACGAGGCGCGGCCGCTTGCTCGTTGACATTCCACCCATGAGCTCACCCCACCAGCACCACGAACGGGCACTCCAGCGGGGGCGACCACCACACGGTAGTCAACGGCTCCTTAGAAAGGAGGTGATCCAGCCGCACCTTCCGGTACGGCTACCTTGTTACGACTTAGTCCCAATCGCCAGTCCCACCTTCGACGGCTCCCTCCCACAAAGGGGTTAGGCCACCGGCTTCGGGTGTTACCAACTTTCGTGACTTGACGGGCGGTGTGTACAAGGCCCGGGAACGTATTCACCGCAGCGTTGCTGATCTGCGATTACTAGCGACTCCGACTTCATGAGGTCGAGTTGCAGACCTCAATCCGAACTGAGACCGGCTTTTTGGGATTAGCTCCACCTCACAGTATCGCAACCCTTTGTACCGGCCATTGTAGCATGCGTGAAGCCCAAGACATAAGGGGCATGATGATTTGACGTCATCCCCACCTTCCTCCGAGTTGACCCCGGCAGTCTCCTATGAGTCCCCACCATCACGTGCTGGCAACATAGAACGAGGGTTGCGCTCGTTGCGGGACTTAACCCAACATCTCACGACACGAGCTGACGACAACCATGCACCACCTGTCCACCGAC
>NZ_JARAMH010000048.1:0-1564 GCF_029524215.1 Kocuria oceani
ATAGGGGTATGGGTGAACCACTTCAATTACCATCGGCCCCATACCGCCTGTGGCGATCAGCCCCCGGCCTCACGCGTCCCGGCCCGTGCTAGTAACGTCATGCCCTCTTACAACTGATATGTAGGGGATTCCTGTCAAGAGGGCAGGGTGAGGCGCCGCCCGGATGGCTTCCGGACGGCGCCTCTTGTTGGCCCAGCCAGTGCTGACCGGGGAGCGTGTCGATGACGACGCGCGGTCAGACTGATATGCGCGGGTTGGCTACCGCAGGACGGTGTTCGGCTGGAGCGGACCGCTTGTCTAGGATCGAGCGTCACACCACGACAGCGGTCGTGGTGCTGCTCATAGTTGTTCCGCGGATCGCTCCACGCGCTGCCTCCCGGGGAGCACCGGCGGGCCGGCTCGTGGGGTGGGGCCTATCCGGCGGCGACCTCGTCCCTCACCTCGTCCATGACGGCCAACGACCAGCACCACCCGGCCAGTTCTCGAGCGATGGCCACGGTGGCGACGGTCGGGCGTTTCTTGCGCTCGAGCATCCGCACCCAGCGTTCGTGCAACCGGCGGTTGCCGGCGTCCCCGCGGGCCCGGGCCGCGGCCGGGGCCTTGTCCCAGCGGGCGCGCATGGTGGCACCGATCCGGTAGGCGGGCCGGTGGTGCCAGGCGGCCTCGACCAGCAGCCGGCGGGCGTGGGTGTTGCCGGTCTTGGTGATCGGCCCCTGTGCTCTGCTCGCTCCGGAGGAGTGCTCGGAGGGCACCAGCCCGAGGAAGGCGCCGATGGTGTTGCCGGTGAACCGGTGCCAGTCGCCGATCTCCACCGCCAGTCCGAACCCGGTGAGGGTGGATATCCCGCGCAGGCAGCACACCCGGGCCACCACCGGGGTGAACTCGGAGTCAGCAGCCATCGCCGTGATCGCCGCATCCAACCGGTCACGGCGGGCCAGGGTGGCCAGCACGGCCTCGTGCTCGGCGTCGAAAGCCATCCGGGTCGCCGGGTTGGGAAGATGCTGACGGGCCAGCCACGCATGGTGGGCACCCGTCCAGGCCGCCCCACCGGTGTAGACGATGCCGTGGCGCAACAGCAGCTTCGACACCCGGTGGCGGGCGCGCATCAAATCCCCGCGGCAGTCCTCCCTGGCCCGCACAAGGTCCCGGGCCGCTTCCTGTTCCACGCTGGGGACCGTCACCGCGGTGATCTCGTCCAGGCGCAGCAACCGGGCCAGGTGCACCGCGTCGCGGGCATCCGTCTTGATCCGGTCCCCGGAGGGGCGTTGCAGCTTCGACGGGGCTGCCACCACGCACCGGATGCCGTCGGCTTCCAGGGCCCGGGACAGCCCGAAGCCGGTCGGGCCGGCCTCGTAGGTCACCGCCACCGGGCCGGGCAGGTCCTGGATCCAGGACCGGATGTGGCCGTGGTCGGGGGTCAATCTGGTCTGGACGAGTTCGCCGGTGGATCCGTCGATCGCCGCGGCTACGACCGATCGGGCGTGCACATCCAGGCCTACGCTCGTACGCTCTGTAAACACCGGGGCCTCCCACTGCTGTCGGATAGGCCGGGCAAGGGAGTACT
>NZ_JARAMH010000049.1:0-1465 GCF_029524215.1 Kocuria oceani
GATGGTAGACCCGGTCTAAGCGTGTAGGGCGATCCGTTGGCAAATCCGCGGATCACGTGCCTGAGACGTGACGGGACCCCCATCCGTGGGGGGATTCGGTGATCCTATGCTGCCGAGAAAAGCATCGACGCGAGGTTCCAGCCGCCCGTACCCCAAACCGACACAGGTGATCAGGTAGAGAATACTAAGGCGATCGAGAGAATCATGGTTAAGGAACTCGGCAAAATGCCCCCGTAACTTCGGGAGAAGGGGGGCCCGGACCGTGGACACCACTAGCTGGTGCGAGCGGGTAAGGGCCGCAGAGACCAGGGGGAAGCGACTGTTTATCAAAAACACAGGTCCGTGCGAAGTCGCAAGACGAGGTATACGGACTGACTCCTGCCCGGTGCTGGAAGGTTAAGAGGACCCGTTAGCCTCACGGCGAAGCGGAGAATTTAAGCCCCAGTAAACGGCGGTGGTAACTATAACCATCCTAAGGTAGCGAAATTCCTTGTCGGGTAAGTTCCGACCTGCACGAATGGAGTAACGACTTCCCCGCTGTCTCAACCATGAACTCGGCGAAATTGCAGTACGAGTAAAGATGCTCGTTACGCGCAGCAGGACGGAAAGACCCCGAGACCTTTACTATAGTTTGGTATTGGTGTTCGGTGTGGCTTGTGTAGGATAGGTGGGAGACGGTGAAGCGGGCACGCCAGTGCCGGTGGAGTCAACGTTGAAATACCACTCTGGTCACTCTGGACATCTAACTTCGGCCCGTGATCCGGGTCAGGGACAGTGCCTGATGGGTAGTTTAACTGGGGCGGTTGCCTCCTAAAGAGTAACGGAGGCGCCCAAAGGTTCCCTCAGCCTGGTTGGCAATCAGGTGTCGAGTGTAAGTGCACAAGGGAGCTTGACTGTGAGAGCGACAGCTCGAGCAGGGACGAAAGTCGGGACTAGTGATCCGGCGGTACATTGTGGAATGGCCGTCGCTCAACGGATAAAAGGTACCTCGGGGATAACAGGCTGATCTTGCCCAAGAGTCCATATCGACGGCATGGTTTGGCACCTCGATGTCGGCTCGTCGCATCCTGGGGCTGGAGTTGGTCCCAAGGGTTGGGCTGTTCGCCCATTAAAGCGGTACGCGAGCTGGGTTCAGAACGTCGTGAGACAGTTCGGTCCCTATCCGCTGCGCGCGCAGGAAATTTGAGAAGACCTGTCCTTAGTACGAGAGGACCGGGACGGACGAACCTCTGGTATGGCAGTTGTACCGCCAGGTGCACCGCTGCTTCGCTACGTTCGGAAGAGATAACCGCTGAAAGCATCTAAGCGGGAAGCTCGCTTCGAGATGAGATTTCCAGACCCGCAAGGGTGAGAGGCCCCCAGCGAGACCACTGGGTTGATAGGCCGGAGGTGGAAGCACGAACCAACGACGTGTGCAGCCGACCGGTACTAATACGCCGACAACTTACCCCACACCCCACCCCCC
>NZ_JARAMH010000005.1:0-256882 GCF_029524215.1 Kocuria oceani
ACCCTCTCAGGCCGGCTACCCGTCGTCGCCTTGGTGAGCCATTACCCCACCAACAAGCTGATAGGCCGTGAGCCCATCCAAAACCAGTAAAACCCTTTCCACCCCCCACCATGCGATAAGGAGTAGTATCCAGTATTAGACCCGGTTTCCCAGGCTTATCCCAGAGTCAAGGGCAGGTTACTCACGTATTACTCACCCGTTCGCCACTAATCACCCCCGCAAGCGGGAGATCATCGTTCGACTTGCATGTGTTAAGCACGCCGCCAGCGTTCGTCCTGAGCCAGGATCAAACTCTCCGTCAAAAAACAACGAAAAACATTTCGAACCCGGCCGAAAAGCTGCCGCCACCCCACGGAGGCGAGGCGCACGACAACCATCAACCGATAAAACAATCGGTATCAACAAACATGGCACACTATTGAGTTCTCAAACAACAGACCGGTGAGCGTGTCCCGCTGGACATCCTGCTCCCGGAGTGCTCTGCAACCTTAGCCCTCCCGGTCGGTCCGGTCAATCTCGGGTGAACACTTGGTGACCCGATCGTGACTGGAGCCGCCGTCCGGCGAAGCTCGCGAGCCGCCACCCTAGCACGTCCCCGGCACCTCGCGGCGCGCTGGCCGTCCGGTCCGGAACGATGTGGGTGGGGCGCCGTCCCGTGGTGCTCCCGGAGGAGTTCCTCGCCGCGACGACTTGGAAGAAGTTACCCGGTTCGCCGTTCCCGTGCAACCCGGCTGTTCCGTGCTCCGCAGCACCGGCCGGGAACGGGGAAGGGGCCCCGGTCCGAAGACCCGGGCCCCTTCCCCCCGTGCACCGGTCCCGTCCCATCGGGAGGACCGGCCCGGTCTCAGTGCTCGGCAGGCCTGAGGTACAGCACCGCCAGCGGCGGGACGGTCAGCACGGCGGACGCCGGGCTGCCGTTGTGGGCGCCCTCGGTGGCGCTCACCTTCCCGAGGTTGCCCACGCCCGAACCGCCGAAGTGCTCCGAGTCGGTGTTGAGCACCTCGGTCCAGTCGCCGGCCCACGGCAGACCCAGCCGGAAGTTCTCGTGCGGGTTGCCGGCGAAGTTGGCGACGCACACCAGCGGGTTGCCCTGCTCGTCCCACCGGGTGAAGGACAGCGTGTTGCGCCCGGCGTCGGCGGCGTCGATCCACTCGAAGCCGGCGGGGTTGTTGTCCCGCTCGTACAGCGCCGGGGTGTCGCGGTAGATGGTGTTCAGGGTGCGCACGAGCTCCTGGACGCCCTTGTGCGGCGGGGTCTCGGAGAGCCACCAGTCGAGTCCGTGCTCCTGGGACCACTCGGACTCCTGGGCGTACTCGGTGCCCATGAAGATCAGCTGCTTGCCCGGGTGGGCCCACATGAAGGCCAGGTAGGCGCGGACGTTGGCCAGCTGCTGCCACCGGTCCCCGGGCATCTTGCGCAGCAGGGAGCCCTTGCCGTAGACGACCTCGTCGTGGGAGATCGGCAGCAGGAAGTTCTCCGAGAAGGCGTAGACGAGCGAGAACGTGAGCTTGTTGTGGTGGTAGTACCGGTTGACCGGGTCCTCGGCCATGTACTCGAGGGTGTCGTTCATCCACCCCATGTTCCACTTCAGCCCGAAGCCCAGTCCGTCGGCGTCGGTGGGCCGGGTCACCCCCGGGTACGAGGTCGACTCCTCGGCGATCATGACGATCCCCGGGGTGCGCTTGTAGGCCGTGGCGTTGGCCTCCTTGAGGAACGCGATGGCCTCGAGGTTCTCCCGTCCGCCGTAGATGTTCGGCTCCCACTCGCCCTCGTTGCGCGAGTAGTCCAGGTAGAGCATGGAGGCGACGGCGTCCACGCGCAGCCCGTCGATGTGGAACTCGTCCAGCCAGTAGGAGGCGTTGGCCACCAGGAAGTTGCGGACCTCGTTGCGGCCGTAGTCGGGGATCAGGGTCCCCCAGTCCTTGTGCTCGCCGCGGCGGGGGTCGGCGTGCTCGTACAGGGGCTCGCCGTCGAACCGGGCCAGGGCCCACTCGTCCTTGGGGAAGTGCCCCGGGACCCAGTCCACGATCACGCCGATGCCGGCCTGGTGGAGCTGGTCCACGAGGTAGCGGAACTCGTCCGGGCTGCCGAAGCGGGAGGACGGCGCGTAGTAGGACGTCACCTGGTAGCCCCAGGACCCGCCGAACGGGTGCTCCGCCACGGGCATGAACTCCACGTGCGTGAAGCCCTGCCACGTGAGGTACTCCACGAGCTCCTTGGCGAGGTCCTTGTAGCCCAGCCCCATCCGCCACGAGCCGATGTGCAGCTCGTAGACGCTCATCGGGGCGTTGTGGGGGTCGGTGGCCGCACGGCGGGCCAGCCAGGCGTCGTCCTGGAACTCGTAGGTCGACTCGAAGACGCGCGACGCGGTGGAGGGCGGGACCTCGGTGCCGAAGGCCATGGGGTCGGCCTTCTCCCGCCAGCCGCCGTCCCGGCCGAGGATGCGGAACTTGTAGGTGGCGCCGGAGCCCAGCCCCGGCACGAAGATCTCCCACACGCCCGAGGAGCCGAGGGAGCGCATCGCGTGCTCGCTGCCGTCCCAGCCGTTGAAGTCGCCGATGACCCGCACGGCCTGGGCGTTGGGCGCCCACACGGCGAAGCTCACGCCGGTGATGTCCCCGAGGGCGGAGGGGTAGCGGCGCACGTGGGCGCCGAGGACGGTCCACAGCGTC
The DNA here is from genome assembly GCF_029524215.1 of Kocuria oceani. Taxonomy (NCBI): domain Bacteria; kingdom Bacillati; phylum Actinomycetota; class Actinomycetes; order Micrococcales; family Micrococcaceae; genus Kocuria; species Kocuria oceani. The sequence continues at coordinate 2,673 of NZ_JARAMH010000005.1, forward strand.
TCGTGCCGCCCCTCCCCGATCAGGTGGAGGTCGAGCTCGCCCAGCGTGGGCGCGAAGCGGTACGGGTCGTCCATCCGCTGCGGCTCGAGGTCCCGGTAGGTCACGTCCACCCGGTAGTCGGGGATCCGGCCCGGCTCGTGGGCCGGGACCACACCCGTGAAGATGCCGCCCCACTCGTGCTCGAGCTCGAAGGTGCCGTCCTGCGTGACCACGGCGACCGCCGTGGCGAATCGGCGCAGGGTGCGCACCGTGACGCTGCCGTCCGGGCCCAGATGAGCGCCCAGGACCCCGTGCGGGTTGTGGTGGCGGCCCTCGGAGACGGCGGCGAGCACGTGCTCCGGCACGGGGACGGGCCCTGCCGGGGCGACGTCGTGGCCGGTCGCCCGGACGGGGTCGGATCGGTCCTGCGGGGTGCTGGCGGTCACTTCGTCCTCGATTTCCGTTCCCGGTTCCGTCGCAGCGCGCCGCGCGGAACGGGACCTGTCGTCGTCTTGGCCGGTGCCGGATGCGGAGTCCGCGCCGGCGGGTTCAGGGTTCACGCTACGCGACGGCAGATCCTCCAGGAAACGGCGCACCGCTCCGGCCGGCACGCCCAGCCAGTCCGGCCGGTTGCGCTGCTCGTAGACGACCTCGTAGAGCGCCTTGTCCAGCCACAGCGCCCGGAACAGCGGCGAGTCGCGGTCGACGACGTGCCCGGCGCCCTGCTCGTAGCCGGACAGGAAGGCCTCCGCGGTCCGGCGGCCCCACTCCTCGGTGTCCCCCGCCCCGGCGCGCGCCCCGAACGCGGCGGCGTAGTCGAAGGAGCGGAGCATCCCCACGACATCGCGCAGGGCCACGTCCGGCCTGGTGCGCTCCTCGATCGGGCGCAGGGGCTCGCCCTCGAAGTCCAGGACCTTGAACTGGCCCTCCTCCGTCTGGAGCACCTGCCCCAGGTGGTAGTCCCCGTGGATGCGCTGCAGCGGGGGCAGGTCGGTCACGCCGTCGAGGGACCCCAGCAGCGCGTCGAGAGCGTCCGAGTGCTCGGTGAACAGGGACCCGGACTCCGCCCGGGCCCACCGGATGCGCCCGGCGAGGCCGTCCAGCAGGCGGGTGCGGGCCGCGTCGTCGGGGGTCTCCGTGCCGAAGGCGCGCGCCAGGTCCCGGTGCACGCGGGCGGTCGTGCGTCCCAGCTCGCGGGCCTCGTCGGTGAAGTCGGCGCCCTGCTCGGCCGCCTCGACGGCCCGGCCCCAGGCGTCGGCGGAGCCGGCGAGGAACTCGGTGGCCACCGCCAGCTGGCCCTCCGCGGCGGCCAGGCCGGTGCGCCAGCGGGCGTCGAGCCAGCCGAACGTGGCGGGGACCGCGGGGCAGCCGAGAGCGGTGAGTTCGTGGCCGACCTCCACGTCCGGGTTGGCGCCCTCGCCCACCACCCGGAAGAACTTCACGATGACGGCGTCGGCCTGCGCCCGGCCCGGCGGCGGGGTGATGATCACCGAGGAGTTCGACTGCTCGCTGGCGATCACCCGGACCTGCTCGCGGGACTCCACGGCGTAGGGCACGCGCAGCGCGTCCCCGTGCGCACCGGTCAGGGACAGCCCCAGCGGCCCGCCCCCGGCGGTCTCCTGCTGCTGCATGAGCGCGAGCGCGGGGCCCACGAAGGCGGGGTCCCCGACGCCGTCGTAGACCCAGGAGCCGGCCACCGCGCCGTCGGCCCCGGGCACGGGCAGACCGGTGCGGTCGGCCACCGCGCGCCCGGCCCGCGCGGCGCGGTCCTTGAGCTTGCGCGCCGCCCGCAGCGGACCGGGATTCTGTTCCGCGCCCGGCGCGGCCTCCGGCCCGGCACCGGTGTCCGCCGGGGCCGTCGGCTCCGCCACGAGGAACCGCTCCGCGCCCTCGAGGGGCGCCGCGCGCAGGGTCAGCGGCACCTGGAGCAGCTCGGTGCGGTCCCCCGCCGAGGCCTCCACGAGCAGCACCCGGGCCGTGCCGCCCGCCTGCTCCGGCAGGGCGAGCTGGGCGAGGACCCGCAGGTCGGCGCCCGCGCCGCCCTCCGCGAAGGGGAACCACCGCTGCTTCGGCAGCCAGCGCCGCAGGAGGTCGAGGAGCTCGTCGGGGTGCTGGTCGGTCATGGGATCGGGTCCTTCCGGGGCGGGCGAGGTGGTGGCCGGACGCGCGGTCGCGCTCAGGACGTCTTGGCGGGCGTGATGATCGGCAGGGCCGTGGTCTGCGGGTGCGTGCCGTCGTCGCGGCGGGCCGCGCGCAGCCGCAGCCAGAAGAAGTCCTGGCTGCCGAGGGTGATGCGGTACTCCCCGGCCTCGTCCACCTCCCCGAACAGGTCTCCGCCGAAGAGCTCGCGCAGCCCGCGGCCCGCGAACTGCGGCAGCCGGATGCGGGCGCACGCGGGGGTGTGGGCGAGGTTGAACAGGCACAGCACCGTCTCGCCGCGGCCGTCCTCGGTCTCCTCGTCCGGGAGCACCCGCAGGAACGCGAGCACGGAGTCGTGGTCGGTCTCCACGTTGACGTAGCTGCCCAGACCGAACGCCGGGTGCGCCTTCCGCACCGCCAGCATCTGGCGCATCCAGTGCAGCAGGGACGACGACGACGCCAGCTGTGCCTCCACGTTGACCTGGTTGTAGTGGTAGACCAGCGACTGGACCACGGGCAGGTACAGCTTGCCCGGGTCGGCCTTGGAGAAGCCGGCGTTGCGGTCCGGGGTCCACTGCATCGGGGTGCGGGAGGCGTCACGGTCGTCGAGCCAGATGTTGTCCCCCATCCCGATCTCGTCGCCGTAGTAGAGGAACGGGCTGCCCGGCAGGGACAGGAGCAGGGCGTGGATGAGCTCGATCTCCGCCCGGGAGTTGTCCAGCAGCGGCGCCAGCCGGCGGCGGATGCCCACGTTGGCGCGCATCCGGGAGTCCGGGGCGTACCAGCCCAGCATCGCCTGGCGCTCCTCGGTGGTGACCATCTCGAGCGTTAGCTCGTCGTGGTTGCGCAGGAACGTGCCCCACTGGGTCCCGCGCGGGATGTCGGGCGTCTCCTGCATGGTGTCCACGATCGGGGCGGCCTTCTGGTCCCGCAGCGCGTAGAAGATCCGCGGCATGATCGGGAAGTGGAAGCACATGTGGCACTCCGGGTCCTGCTCGGTGCCGAAGTACTCCACCACCTCGTGCGGCATCTGGTTCGCCTCCGCGATGACCACGCGCCCGGGATACTCCTCGTCGATCATCCGGCGCAGCTGCACGAGGAAGTCGTGGGTGCCGGGGAGGTTCTCGCAGTTGGTCCCCTCCTCCTCGATCAGGTACGGGATCGCGTCGGCGCGGAAGCCGTCGATGCCCATGTCCAGCCAGAACTTCACCACGTCGTGGACGGCCTCCACCACGGCCGGGTTCTCGAAGTTGAGGTCGGGCTGGTGGGAGAAGAACCGGTGCCAGAAGAACTGGCGGCGGATCGGGTCGAACGTCCAGTTCGACTCCTCGGTGTCCACGAAGATGATCCGCGCGTCCTGGTACAGCTCGTCCGTGTCCGACCAGACGTAGAAGTCGCCGTAGGGACCGTCCGGGTCCTCGCGGGAGGCCTGGAACCAGGGGTGCTGGTCGCTGGTGTGGTTCAGCGGCAGGTCGATGATCACCCGCAGGCCACGGGCGTGCGCCTCCGCGACGAGCCGCTTGAAGTCGCTGATCGTGCCGAACTCGTCCAGGACCGAGTAGTAGTCCGAGATGTCGTAGCCGCCGTCGCGCAGCGGGGACTCGAAGAAGGGCGGCAGCCAGAGGCAGTCGATGCCCAGCCACTGCAGGTAGTCCAGCTTGTCGATCAGGCCGGAGAAGTCGCCGGAGCCGTCACCGTTGGCGTCGGAGAACGCCCGGACGAGGACCTCGTAGAACACCGCTTTGCGGAACCAGTCGGGGTCGTGGGAGATTCCGGGGGCGTTGAGCGAGAACGGCGAGATGCTCATGCGGGGGTGCCGCCTTTCGGGCAGGTGGGTCGGAGGCCTTCGGGTGGGAAGGGGGCCCTCCCGGGTGGCGATGCCCGGGAGGGCCCCGACGGGGTCCGGAAGGTCCCCTACTTGACGTTGCGCCGGATGTGCAGGACGTGCGCGGGGTCGTGGTGCGGATCGAGGCGCACGTAGTTGTGCGTGCCCCACTTCCAGGAGTGGCCGCTGAGCAGGTCGTCCACCCAGAAGCTGCCGTCCTCGTTGAAGTCGGCGTCGTCCAGGTTCAGGGACTCCAGGTCGAGCCAGACCGTGCCCTCGCGGGTCGCGTGCGGGTCCACGTTGACGACCACGATGATCGTGTCCTTGTAGGCGGACCCACCGTGCCGCACCGTCTTGGTCTTCGTGTACGCGACCAGGGCGTCGTCGGACGTGGACTGCACCGTCAGGTTCTGCAGGTCGCCCAGCGAGGCGTGCCGGCGGCGGATCTCGTTGAGCCGCGTGAGGTACGGGGCCAGGGACTCCCCGCGCTCCTCCGCCCCGGCGAAGTCCCGCGGGCGGAACTGGTACTTCTCGTTGTCCACGTACTCCTCGGCGCCCTGCCGGGCCACGTGCTCGAAGAGCTCGTAGCCGGCGTAGACGCCCCACAGCGGGGAGCCCGTGGCGGCCAGCACCGCGCGGATCCGGAACGCCGCGGGACCGCCGAACTGGAGGTACTCCGTGAGGATGTCCGGGGTGTTCACGAAGAAGTTCGGCCGGTACACCGCCGAGGTCTCGTGGCTGATCTCGTGCAGGTACTCCTCGATCTCCTTCTTCGTGTTGCGCCACGTGAAGTAGGAGTAGGACTGCTGGAAGCCCACCCGGGCGAGGCCCTGCATCATGGCGGGCCGGGTGAACGCCTCGGCCAGGAAGACCACCTCGGGGTGCTTGGCGTTGACGGTGCCGATCAGCCACTCCCAGAACCACAGGGGCTTGGTGTGCGGGTTGTCCACCCGGAAGATCTTCACGCCGTGGGAGATCCACAGCTCCACGATCCGCAGCACCTCGAGGGACAGCCCCTCGGGGTCGTTGTCGAAGTTGATCGGGTAGATGTCCTGGTACTTCTTCGGCGGGTTCTCGGCGTAGGCGATCGAGCCGTCGGCCCGGGTCGTGAACCACTCCGGGTGCGCCGTGACCCAGGGGTGGTCCGGGGACGCCTGCAGGGCGAGGTCCAGGGCGACCTCGAGGCCGTGGTCGGCGGCGCGGGCCACGAACCCGTCGAAGTCCTCGAACGTGCCGAGGTCCGGGTGGATGGCGTCGTGCCCGCCCTCGGGGGCGCCGATGGCCCACGGGGACCCGGGATCCTGGGGCCCGGCCACGAGCGTGTTGTTGGGGCCCTTGCGGTGTGCCGTGCCGATCGGGTGGATCGGGGGCAGGTAGACCACGTCGAAGCCCATCCCGGCCACGGCCTCGAGCCGCTCGGAGGCCGTCCGGAAGTTCCCGGAGGTCCACGTGCCGGTCTCGGGGTCGAGGGCGGCGCCCTCGGAGCGCGGGAAGAACTCGTACCAGGACCCGCGGCCGGCGGCGGTGCGCTCGACCTTCAGCGGATAGCGGCGGCTCTCGGTGACGAGATCGCGCAGCGGACGCTCGGCGACCACGGCCAGGACCTCCGCCGAGGTGCCGGCCTCGAGCCGGTGCTCGGCGGGCAGCTCCTGGTTGCCGAGCGTCCGGGAGGCGGAGCGGAACAGCTCGACGTCGGAGTCCGGGCGCCCGGGCTCCGCGGCGGCGCGGTCGAAGAGCACCACGCCCTCGGCCATCATCAGCTCGACGTCCTGGCCCACGCCCACCTTGATCTCGGCGGCGTGCCGCCAGGTCTCGTAGAGGTCGCCCCAGCCCTCGACGGCGAAGGTCCACGCGCCCTCGGAGGTCGGGGTCAGCCACGCCTCGTAGCGGTCGGTGCCGGCGGTGGTCAGGCGCATGGGCACCCGCTCGGTCTCGGTGCCCTGCGGGTCGTAGAGCACCGCGGTCACGCCGAGGGCGTCGTGGCCCTCCCGGAACACGGTGGCGCCCACCCGGATCGACTCGCCCGGCACGGCCTTGGCCGGGAAGCGCCCGTCCTCGACCACGGGGCTCACGCCGACGATCGGGATCCGGCCGTAGACCAGGTCCTCGCGGGAGAACGCCGACCCGGCGGCCTTCCGGCGCGTCGCCGGGGCCTTGCGCGTGGTCGTGGCCTTCTTCGTCGTCGACGTCCGGGCGGCCGGGGTCTTCGCGGTCGACGTCTTGGCAGTGGAGGTCTTCGCGCTCGACGTCTTCGCGCTCGACGTCTTCGCGGCCGAGGTCTTGGCGCTCGACGTCTTCGGGGTCGAGGTCCTGCGGGCACGGGTGCCGGTCTCCGCGGCGGGGACCACGGAGATGCCCGGCTCGTCCTCGACGGAGGCGGCGTCCGCGGCCGGGGCCTGCTTGGCGGTCGAGGCCCTGCGGCGCGCCGGGGCCTTCTTCGCCGGCTGCTCGGCCGGGACTGCGGTCCCGTCGCCGGGCACGGCCGCCTCGGCGGCGGACGTCGTCGGGGAGTCGGGGGCGGACGTGCCGGCCGGGCTCGCGGCCGGGTCGGACGGGGACGGCGTGTTGGCTTGGCTCACCTGGAACACGTTAGCGACAAACCCCGCGATCGTTAAGCCCGCTGTCGACGCACGCGGCGCTGTTTGCGTCCCCGCGGGCGCGCCCGGCACGCCGGGGCGGCGACCGGGCGACGACACGGCCGGTTCCCGCCGGGTCACCGGTAGTCTGACCGCGTGAAGGCAATCCGTAGATTCACCGTGCGCACCGTGCTGCCGGAGTCCATCGCCCCGCTGAGCCGTCTTGCGAGGAACCTCCGCTGGTCCTGGCACCGGCCGACCGAACAGCTGTTCGCCGACCTCAATCCGCAGGCCTGGGAGACCGTGCACGGCGACCCGGTCAAGCTGCTGGGCTCCCTCACCCGGGAGGAGATCCAGCAGATCGCCGAGGACCCCGCCACCGTGCGGCGGATCGAGGAGCTCGACGCCGACCTGGAGTGCTACCTCACCGACGAGCTGTGGTACCAGAAGACCCAGACCGAGGACGCCCCCCGCGCCATCGCCTACTTCTCGGCCGAGTACGGCGTGACCTCCGTGCTGCCCCAGTACTCGGGCGGGCTGGGCATCCTCGCCGGGGACCACCTCAAGAGCGCCTCGGACCTCGGTGTGCCGGTCGTGGGCGTAGGCCTGTTCTACCAGCACGGGTACTTCAAGCAGTCGCTCTCCCGCGACGCCTGGCAGCAGGAGTCCTACCCGGTGCTCGACCCGGACGGGATGCCCCTGGCCCTGCTGCGGGAGGAGGACGGGACTCCCGCGCGGATCACTCTGCCGCTGCCCAACGGGCGCTCGCTGTCCGCGCAGATCTGGCGCGCCGACGTGGGGCGCGTGCCGCTGCTCCTGCTCGACTCCGACATCCCGGACAACGACGACCACGCCCGCAGCGTCACCGACCGCCTCTACGGCGGCGGCGGCGACCACCGCCTGCAGCAGGAGCTGCTGCTCGGGATGGGCGGGATCCGCGCCCTGCGCACGTTCTCCCGGCTGACGGGAGCGCCGGCCCCGGAGGTCTTCCACTGCAACGAGGGCCACGCCGGGTTCCTGGGCATCGAACGGATCGCGGAGCTCATGGAGCCCTCCGACGGAAGTGAACCGCTGACCTGGGACGAAGCCCTCGCCTCGGTGCGCTCGGCCACCGTGTTCACGACCCACACCCCCGTGCCCGCGGGCATCGACCGGTTCGAGCGGGCGCAGATCGAGCACTTCTTCAACGCCGGTCTCGCCCCGGCCGTCCCCACGGCCAACGTCCTGTCCCTCGGCACGGAGGACTACGACGACGGCGACCCGTCCAAGTTCAACATGGCCGTGATGGGCCTGCGCCTGGCCCAGCGGGCCAACGGTGTGGCCAAGCTGCACGGCGTGGTCTCCCGCGGCATGTTCCGGGGGCTGTGGCCGGGCTTCGACGAGGACGAGGTGCCGATCGGCTCCATCACCAACGGCGTGCACGTCATGACCTGGATCGACCCCCGCATGGCGGAGCTCGCCCTGGACCCGATGGGCTCCGACCTCGACCGGACCGCACGGTGGCGGCGGATCTACGGGGTGGACGACGCCGAGCTGTGGGCGGTGCGCCGGGAGCTGCGCACCCGTCTGGTGGCGGACGTCCGGGCCCGACTGCGGGCCTCCTGGAAGAAGCGCGGTCTCGCGGACGCCGAGCTCGGCTGGACCGACTCGGTCCTCGACCCCGGGGTGCTGACGATCGGCTTCGCCCGCCGGGTGCCCACCTACAAGCGGCTCACGCTCATGCTGCGGGACCCGCAGCGGCTCAAGAAGATCCTGCTGGACCCGGAGCGCCCGGTGCAGCTCGTGGTCGCGGGGAAGTCCCACCCTGCCGACGAGCAGGGCAAGCGGCTGATCCAGGACCTCGTGCGCTTCACGGACGACCCGGAGGTGCGCCACCGGATCGTCTTCCTGCCCAACTACGACATCGCGATGGCCCGGACCCTGTTCCCCGGCTGCGACGTGTGGCTGAACAACCCGCTGCGACCGCTGGAGGCCTGCGGCACCTCGGGGATGAAGGCCGCCCTCAACGGCGGGCTGAACCTGTCGGTGCTCGACGGCTGGTGGGACGAGATGTACGACGGCCAGAACGGCTGGGCCATCCCCACCGCGGACGAGGACGCCCACCCGGACGAGCGCGACGACATCGAGGCGGCCGCCCTCTACGAGCTCATCGAGAACCACGTGGCGCCCCGCTTCTACGGCGAGACCGACGACGCCTCCGAGCCGGGCACGGACGTGGTGCCGCACCAGTGGCTGGCCATGGTCCGGCACACCCTGGCCACGCTGGGCCCCCGCGTCTCGGCCAAGCGGATGCTCGAGGACTACGTGCGGGAGCTCTACGTCCCCGCCGCCGTGTCCGGGCGCCGGGCCGCCGAGGACGGGCACGCCGCCGCGCGCGCGAAGTCCCGGTGGATCGGGCGCGTGCGCCAGGCCTGGGGCCAGGTCTCGGTGGAGCACGTCGACACCGAGGGCGTGGCCCAGGACCCGCAGATCGGCGACGAGCTCTCCGTGTGCGCCTACGTCACCCTCGGCTCGCTGGCCCCGGAGGACGTCTGCGCGGAGATCGGCTACGGCCGCGTCTCGGAGACCGATCACATCCACGAGCGCAAGTACGCGACCCTGCGCCCCACCGGCGAGCTCGGGGGCGGGCGGCACAAGTTCTGCGGGACGATCACCGTGGACCGCTCCGGGCCCTTCGGCTACACCGTGCGGGTGCTGCCGGCCCACCCCCACCTCGCCGACAAGGCGGAGCTGGGGCTCGTGGCGAACGCCTGAGCCCGTCCAGGCCGGACCGGGGCCGGCACGAGCAGGGGCCGCACCCGTGCACGGGTGCGGCCCCTGCTCGTGCCGGGAGGACCCGCTTCAGAGGAGCCGGAACAGGGTGACCGAGTTGGCGGGCACGCCCTGGGGCCGCCCGGCGCGATAGCGGGCGCCGTAGCGGCCGTGCAGCACCGAGGCGGTGCTGTGCACCAGGGCGTAGACGCCGTCCGAGGCCCGCAGCGGGTGCTCCTCCTCGTCGGGGAGCAGCAGCTGCGTGACGTCCGGGAACGTGATCGCCATGTCGGCGCTCGCGCCGTTGACCACCATCAGCCCCGAGACGCGCCCGCCGCAGGAGCCGATCAGCACCTGGATGGTGCGGGCGCCGGGGGCCTGCCAGTCGGTGGCGGTCATGGGCGTCCCGTCCGGGCCGAACCAGTGCATCATCACCTCGTCCGGCCGGGTCGGGAAGTGGGACGGCTGCCCGGCGAGGAACTCCCCGCGCACGGCGACGAGGGAGCGGGTCGCGGCCAGCATCGCCCGGTCCGCCGGGGTGTGGTGCCAGTCCACCCAGGAGAGCTCGTTGTCCTGGCAGTAGGCGTTGTTGTTCCCCCGCTGGCTGCGGCCGAACTCGTCCCCGGCGGTGATCATCGGCACGCCCTGGGAGAAGAGCAGGGTGGCCATGACGTTGCGGGCGGTCTGGGCGCGGTCGGCCCGGATCCGCACGTCCCGGGCCGGGCCCTCGACCCCGTGGTTCCAGGAGTGGTTGTCGTTGGTGCCGTCCCGGTTCTTCTCGAGGTTGGCCTGGTTGTGCTTGTTGTCGTAGGACACGAGGTCGGCCAGCGTGAAGCCGTCGTGGGCGGTCACGAAGTTCACGGAGGCCAGGGCGCTGCGCCCGGAGGCGGCGAACAGGTCCGCGGAGCCGGTGAGCGCCCCGGCCAGGCGTGAGGCGTTGCCCCCGTCCCCGCCCAGGCTCATGCTGCGCGGGCCGGTGAGCCAGAAGTCGCGGACGGTGTCCCGGAAGCGGTCGTTCCAGTCCGCCCAGCCCTCGGGGAAGTGCCCGGTCTGCCATCCGCCCATGCCCACGTCCCACGGCTCGGCGATGAGCTTGGTGCCGAACAGCGCCGGGTCCGCGTTCACGGCGACGAGGAAGGGGTGGTTGCGGGTGAAGCGGTGGCGCTCGTCGCGGGCCAGCTCCGGGGCGAGGTCGAAGCGGAAGCCGTCCACGTGGCAGCGCTCCACCCAGTAGCGCAGGGAGTCCAGAGCCATCTGCACCACGCGGGGGTTGCCGAAGTTCACCGAGTTGCCGCACCCGGTGACGTCCACGTAGCGGCCGTCGTCGCCGTGCCGGTAGTAGGCCTCGTCGCCGAGGCCGCGCCAGCAGTAGGCCGGCTCGCCCTGCCCGGCCTCGGCCGTGTGGTTGTAGACCACGTCGAGGTAGACCTCGAGGCCGGCCCGGTGCAGGTCGCGGACCATCGCCTTGAACTCGTCGAGCACGCCCTGGGGGCCGCGGGCGCGGGCGGCCTCGGTGGCGTAGCCGGCGTGCGGGGCGAAGAAGCCCAGCGTGTTGTAGCCCCAGTAGTTGCTCAGCCCCAGGTTCGTGAGGTGGGGCTCGTCCAGGTGGGCGTGCACGGGCAGCAGCTCCACGGCCGTGACGCCCAGCGTGGTGAGGTAGTCGGTCATCACCGGGTGGGCCAGGCCGGCGTACGTGCCCCGCAGCTCTTCGGGGACGTCCGGGTGCAGGGCGGTGAGGCCCTTGACGTGCGCCTCGTAGACCACCGTGTCCCGCCACGCGGTGGCCGGCGGGCGGTCCTCGTCCCAGTCGAAGTCCTGCTGGGCGATCACGGAGACGTAGCGTCCGCCGTAGGCGTCCGGGCCGGGGTCCTCGACGTCGTCCGGCGCGGCCACGCGGCGCAGGCCCTTCCCGTAGGGGTCGAGCAGGATCTGCTGGTCGGAGGGGTCCGGGCCGCGGCGGCGGGCGGCCACCGGCGAGTCCGCGGGCACGAAGCCGTACTCCGTGCCGACGGGCAGCGCCGGGGCCTCGTCCCGGTGCCTCATGTACTCGAAGCCCGTCTCGGAGAGCCGCTGCTGCTCGGCCGGGGGGATCGTCCCGTGGTGCACCCCGCCGGTGCGTCCGGTCAGCCGGCGCCGCTGCCAGCGCCCGCCCGGCGGCCGGAAGACGATGTCGAGGTCCGGCACCCCGGGGGCGTAGACGGCCACGTTGGCGCTGCCGTCGCGCTCGTGCGAGGGGTGCACCCCCAGCGGGTAGGGGTGGGAGACGTAGGGCCGGCCGGTGTCCTGCCGCCGCGGCTCAGGAACCGGCACGGCGTCGTGACACCTCGTACAGGGTGATGCCCACGGCCATCGAGGCGTTGAGGGACTCCATGGCGGAGTCGATGGGGATGGAGACGACCTGGTCGCAGTTCTCGGTGACCAGCCGGGACAGGCCCTTGCCCTCGGCGCCGACCACGATCACGAGCGGTTCGGTGGCGAGCTCGAGCCCGGGCAGCTGGACGTCGCCGTCGCCGTCGAGCCCGACCACGAAGTAGCCCATGCCCTTGAGCTCCTCGAGCGCGCGGTTCAGGTTGGCCGCCTTCGCCACGGGCACCCGGGCGGCGGCGCCGGCGCTGGTCTTCCAGGCGGAGGCGGTGACGCCCACGGAGCGGCGCTCGGGGACGATGACCGCGTTGCCGGAGAAGGCCGACGCGCTGCGGATGATGGCCCCGAGGTTGCGCGGATCGGTGATGCCGTCGAGGGCGATCAGCAGCGGCGGGCGGCGGATGTGCCGCTTCTCCCACTGGGTCATGAGCCGGCGGGCGGTCTCCACGGCGTCCTCGTACTCGTAGGCGGGCACCTGCAGGGCCACGCCCTGGTGCACGGCGTCGCTGGTGAGCCGGTCGAGCTCGGACTTGGAGGCCTCGAGGATCGTGATCCCGCGCTCGGCGCAGATCTGCAGGATCTCCCGCACCCGGTCGTCCACGTCGATCTTGCTCGCCGCGTGCAGGGCCTTGGCGGGGATGTCCGCCCGCAGCGCCTCGAGCACCGAGTTCCGCCCGGTGACGAGGTCCTCCTGGACCTTGCCCCGGGTGCGGGAGGCAGCGCGGCCGCCCTGGGGCTGGCGGCGCTCGGCGGCCTTCTTCATCTTGTGCGCCTTGTGGTACGGGCGGTCCTCGGCCTTCGGCGTCGGTCCGCGCCCCTCGAGCGCCTTGCGGCCGTGGCCGCCGGTGCCCACGAGGGGGCCCTTCTTGTTCTTGCGGATCGCACCGGGGCGCTTGGGGGCTGGCATGGCATTCCTCTGTTTCGGTCGGTGGTGGGTGGGGGCCGGCTCAGGCCACGGACCAGGCGGCGCCGCCGGCGCCGTCGCGGACCGCGACGCCGGCCGCGGCGAGCTCGTCCCGGATGGCGTCGGCCCGGGCCCAGTCCTTGGCGGCGCGGGCCTGTGCGCGCTGGGTCAGCAGGGAGCGCACGAGGGCGTCGAGGGCGGCGTGCTCGGCGGCGTTGCCGCCGGCGCCGCCGAGGTCCATGAGTCCGCTCAGCCCGAGGACGTCGGTCATGGCCCGCACGGCGCGGGCGGGCGCGGACGGGTCGCCGCCGTCGGCGAGCGCGGAGTTGCCCGCCCGCACGGTCTCGTGCAGGGCCGCGAGGGCCTGGGGCACGTTGAGGTCGTCGTCCATGGCGTCCTGGAAGGCCTCCGGCACGTCGGTGGGCGTCCAGGCGAGGTCGAGGCCGGAGTCCGCGGCGTGGCGCAGGAAGGACTCGACGCGCTCCACGGCGGCGGCCGCCTCGGCCAGGGAGGTGGGCCGGTAGTCCAGCACGGAGCGGTAGTGGGCCTGCCCCAGGTAGTAGCGCACGGCGAGCGGGCGGGCCGCGGCGAGCATGTCCGCCGGGGAGACGGTGTTGCCGATCGACTTGGACATCTTCTCGCCCGCGGAGGTGACCAGCCCGTTGTGCAGCCAGAAGTTCGCGAAGCGCTGCCCGGCCGCGGCCGACTGGGCGAGCTCGTTCTCGTGGTGGGGGAAGCGCAGGTCCAGGCCGCCGCCGTGGATGTCGAAGTGCTCCCCCAGGTACTTCCCGGCCATCGCGGAGCACTCGAGGTGCCAGCCGGGCCGGCCGGCGCCCCACGGGGACTCCCAGCGCGCGGTCTCCGGCTCGCCGGGCTTGTGCCCCTTCCACAGGGCGAAGTCGCGGGGGTCGCGCTTGCCGCGCGGGTCGGCGTCCGGGGCGTCCCGCATGTCGTCCACCGACTGGTGGGTGAGCTCCCCGTAGCGCGCCCAGGAGCGGACGTCGAAGTAGACGTCGCCCGAGCCGTCCGGGGCCGGGTAGGCGTGCCCGGCGTCGACGAGGGCGCGGACCAGGGCGTGCATCTCGGGGACGTGGCCGGTCGCGCGCGGCTCGTAGGTGGGCCGGGCGATGCCGATGGCGTCGTAGGCGGCGTTGAAGACCTGCTCGAACCGGTAGGCCAGCGCCCACCACGGCTCGCGGGGGTGGTCGCCGGTGTAGTCGGGGGCGTACGACGCCGCGGCGTTGGTGAGGATCTTGTCGTCGATGTCGGTGACGTTGCGCACCGTGGTGACCCGGTGGCCGCGGAACTCCAGCCAGCGCGCCAGCAGGTCGAAGACGAGCGCGGAGCGCACGTGCCCGATGTGCGGCATCCCCTGGACGGTGGCACCGCAGTAGTACAGACGCGCCTCACCGGGGTGGACGGGCTCGAAGTCCCGCACGGAGGCGGTGGCGGTGTCGTAGAAGCGCAGAGTCACACGGCCCATCATAAGGGCGCGCGCCCGCGGGCCGGTCAGGCCCCGCCCGCTCCCACGGCGACGACCAGGGCCGTGGCCACGGCCGCGAGCCCCTCGCCCCGGCCCGGGAACCCGAGGTAGTCCGAGGTCGTGGCGCTGACCGTCACGGGGGCGCCGGCGGCGGCGCTGAGGGCGTCCTCGGCCTCCGCGCGGCGGGGCGCGAAGCGCGGCCGCTCGCCGATCAGCTGCACGGCCACGTTGCCGATCTCGAAGCCGGCCGCCCGCACGATCAGGGCCGCCTCGGCAAGAATGTGCAGCCCCGAGGCGCCCTGCATCTCGGGCCGGTCAACGCCGAAGTTGGAGCCCAGGTCCCCGGTGCCCGAGGCCGAGAACAGGGCGTCGGCGGCGGCGTGGGCCACGACGTCCCCGTCCGAGTGGCCCGCGAGGCCGCGCTCCCCCGGCCACTCGAGACCGGCGACCCACAGCGGGGTGCCCTCGGGCCCGAAGGCGTGGACGTCCACGGCGATGCCGGTGCGGGGCAGATTCACGGGTCAGCGCTCCTCGGGGACGGTGACGGTCGAGGGCCCGACGGCGACCGGGACCGTGCCGGCGGCGCCGGGCGCCCGGCCCCGGAGCACGGCCTCGGCCAGCACGAGGTCGAGGGGCCGGGTGATCTTGAAGGCGTGCTCGTGGCCCGGGACCGTCCGGACGGCGACGCCGGGGGCGTGGGTCTCCACGAGCGAGGCGTCGTCGGTGACGGTCTCCGGGTCCGTGCCGGCCTCGGCGGCGGCGCGGTCGACCGCGCGCAGCAGCGCGAGCTCGAAGCCCTGGGGGGTCTGCACCGCGCGCAGGACCGTGCGGTCCACGGTCCCGAGTGAGCGGCCGGCCTCGTCGACCCGGCGCATCGTGTCCGCGACGGGGAGCACCGGCACCACGGCCCGCGCCCCCGAGCGCACGCGCCGCGCCACGGACCGGAAGACCGAGGGCGGGGTCAGGCAGCGCGCGGCGTCGTGGACCAGCACCGCGGCGCACCCGGAGCCCTCCAGCACGGCCAGGGCCGCGCGGACCGACGCGGCGCGGGAGGCGCCGCCGGTCACGGGCAACGCCCCGTGCTCCCGGGCCAGGGCGGACAGTTCGACGTCGCCGGCGGGGACCGTGACGAGCACCCGGTCGGCGATCCCGGCCTCGGCGACGCCGCGCAGGGCGTGCTCGAGCAGGGGGCGGCCGTCCAGCGGCACGAGGGCCTTGGGGATGCCGTGCCCGAGCCGGGTGCCGGACCCGGCCGCCACGACGACGACGGCGAACCCGCCCTCCGAGGAGGGCGGATCCGCCGTCGTGGGCCGTGGCCCGTTCCCGGTCACGGGGAGGTCAGGACGCGAGGATGTCGTCGAGGCGCTTCTCGGCCTCTTCCTCGTCGATCTTCTTGGCGAGGGCGAGCTCGGAGGTGAGGATCTGGCGGGCCTTCGTCAGCATCCGCTTCTCCCCCGCAGAGAGCCCGCGGTCGCGGTCCCGGCGCCACAGGTCGCGCACGACCTCGGCGACCTTCAGGACGTCGCCCGAGGCGAGCTTCTCCAGGTTGGCCTTGTACCGCCGGGACCAGTTGCTGGCCTCCTCGGTGTCCTTCGCCTGCAGGACCGAGATGACCTTCTTCAGCCCGTCCTCGTCGACGACGTCGCGAACGCCCACCAGGTCCACGTTCTCCGCGGGGACCTCGATGACCAGATCGCCCTGGGTCACCTTGAGCTTGAGATACATCTTCTCTTCGCCCTTGATGGTGCGGGTCTTGATCTCCTCGATGGTCGCCGCGCCGTGGTGCGGGTAGACAACCGTCTCGCCAACCTCAAAAACCATATGGAAATACCCCTTTCAGAACGTCCATTCTAACACGGTGTAGGATTCGCCGATCCGCCGTGAACGGCCCCCCGGCGGCCGGCGATGCGGACGATCCGTCGGCAAACGGATAAGCTGATCGGGACATCGTCCTGAGCTCCGAGGAGTACGCGCCGTGAAGACCGCCGCCCGCAAGTCCCTGAAGCGCGCAGGCCTCAGTGCCGCCGCCGTGGCCGCCCTGCTCACCGCCAGCGGGTGCAGCGCCATCAACCCGGTGGCCACCGCCGAGGTGGGCTACGCGCCCGCGGACGGCATCGTGGTGGAGATGGGCGACATCAACCTGACGAACATGCTCATCGTGGCCGAGAGCGCCGAGGCCCCGGGCCGGCTGCTGGGCAGCATCGACAACGAGTCGGCCGAGGACGTGACCGTCACCCTGGACACCGGTGAGGCCACCGCCGAGATCGACGTCCCGGCCGGAGTCACCGTGAAGCTCGAGGAGGGCGAGCCCGTGATTCTCGAGCCGGCCGGCGCCATGCCCGGCCTGATGGTCGAGACCGAGTTCAGCGCGGCCGGCGAGACCCTGATCGACTCCGTGCCGGTGCTCGACCACACCTTCCCCCGCTACGCCGAGTTCATTCCCGGCGGGGCCCCGACCACCCCGGCCAATCCGTCCAACGTCCCGGCGGAGCCCGGCGACGAGGCCTTCGTGGGAGGCCAGCAGGCCGACGAGCACTGATCCGAGGCCGAGGCGCACGGGCAGGGCCCGGGACCCGCGGTGCGGGGCCCGGGCCCTTTCCGGTGCACCGGAGCGGTGCACCGGCGCGGTGGGCGCCGCGGCGGGCGCTCAGGCCTCGAACTTGTAGCCCAGGCCGCGCACCGTGACCAGGTGCCGCGGTGTGGAGGGGTCGGGCTCGATCTTGGCGCGCAGGCGCTTGACGTGGACGTCGAGGGTCTTGGTGTCCCCCACGTAGTCCGATCCCCAGACCCGGTCGATGAGCTGCCCGCGGGTCAGCACCCGGCCCGCGTTGCGCAGCAGCATCTCCAGCAGCTCGAACTCCTTGAGCGGCATCGCCACCTGCTCCCCGTTGACGCTCACCACGTGGCGCTCCACGTCCATCCGCACGGGGCCTGCCTGCACGGTGGCGGTCACGAGCTCCTCGGGCTCCGCCTGGCGGCGCAGCACGGCACGGATCCGGGCCACGAGCTCGCGCGAGGAGTATGGCTTGGTGACGTAGTCGTCGGCGCCCAGCTCGAGCCCCACCACCTTGTCGATCTCGGCGTCCTTGGCGGTGAGCATGATGATCGGCACCGAGGAGCGCTGCCGCACCTGCCGGCACACCTCGGTGCCGGACTGCCCGGGGAGCATGAGGTCCAGCAGCAGCAGGTCGGCCCCGGCCCGGTCGAACTCCGTGACGGCGTCGACGCCGTTGTCCACGACCTGCACCTCGAAGCCCTCCTTCCCCAGCAGGTACGAGAGGGGGTCGCTGAGGGATTCCTCGTCCTCGACGATCAGGATGCGGGTCACTGTCGGTCCTCCGTGCTCCCGGTCCGGCGCGCGGGGGCGGCCGGCCGTGGGGTCGTGGTCACTGGTTCGGGTCGCGCCGTCGGGGGCGCCGGTGGGGCGGACGCGCCGGAGGCCGCCGGGGCGGTGTCCTCGAGCTCGTCGGCGCCCTCGATCTGGGGGATGCGCAGGGTGAAGGTGGAGCCGCGGCCCGGCTGCGACCACACGGTGGCCTCCCCGCCGTGCTGCGACATGACGTGCTTGACGATGCTCAGGCCCAGCCCGGTCCCGCCCGTGCGCCGGGATCGGGCCGCGTCCACGCGGTAGAAGCGCTCGAAGATCCGGTCCTGCTCGTCCTCGGGGATGCCCGGGCCCTGGTCGGTGACCGAGATCTGCGCCATGCCGTCCCGCTCGCGGACGCCGACGCCCACGCGGGTGCCCTCCGGGGAGTAGTGCACCGCGTTGTCGATGAGGTTGCGCAGCGCCGTGACCAGCAGGTCGGGGTCGCCGAAGACGGGCCGGCTCACGCGGCCGCCGACCACCAGCTCGATCCGCTTGGTCTCGGCGGGGAACCGGTTGCGGTCCACGGCGTCGGCGATCACCTGGTTGAGGTCCACGGGCCGGCCCTCGGTGACGACGTCGGCGCTCTGCAGCCGGGAGAGCTCGATGATGTCCTGCACCAGGGCGGTGAGGCGGACGGACTCCTTGTGCAGCCGCTGGGCGAAGCGGCGCACGGCCTCCTCGTCCTCGGCCGCGTCCTCGATCGCCTCGGCGAGCAGCCCGATCGCTCCCACCGGGGTCTTCAGCTCGTGCGAGACGTTGGCCACGAAGTCGTTGCGGATCGACTGCGCCCGGGCGATCTCGGTCTGGTCGTCGGCGAGCAGCAGGATGTACTCCTCGGCGATGGGGGCGACCCGGACGTCGAGCACCACGGCACCGGTCTGGAAGGGCCCCCGGGACAGCTCCACCCGCCGTTCCTCGATGACCCCGCTGCGCCGGGCGCGGCGGATCATCTCCAGCATCTGGTCGTGCACCACCGTGTGCCCCCGGACCAGGCCGAACGCGTAGGCGGCCGGGGAGGCGCGCACCACGCCGTCGACGCCGTCCACCACCACGTAGGCGCGCCCGATCACGGCGAGGACGTCGGCGGTGCCGTCCGGCAGGGTGGGCTCCTGCACGTCGGCGCGGGCGCGGCGTCCGCGGCCGCTCAGCCGCAGGCCGATCAGACCGCTCACGCCCAGGGCGAAGCCGAGCAGGCCGGCGACGACGGCGATGGCAGTTGGACTCACGGATCCAGCTTAGGCTTCCGCCGCCGCGGGGAGGTCGCCCCGGGCGTCACGGGCTACGGGTTCAACGAACGTTCATCCTAAGATGAGCGGAAGTTCACTCCTGGCTGTGACCGTGGCGGCGGGTGTGCTCGCACCTCGCCCCTCGTCATCCGTTCCGCCCCGCGCCGTACCCGGCGGCGGGCCGCGGACGTGCCGCATCTCGAAAGGACACACCCGTGCGCAAGGTTTTCCAGGCAGAACTCCACCAGGTCGGGGAGGAGCTCATCCAGATCGCGACCCTGGTGCGCGAGGCCCTCGCCCGCGCCAAGGACGCCCTCCTCGACGCGGACATCCAGCTGGCCGAGGAGGTCATCTCCAACGACGCCCGGATCGACTTCCTGCAGAACGACCTCGACGAGCGCTCGATCGACATCCTCGCCCTGCAGAGCCCGGTGGCCTCGGACCTGCGGATGATCGTGGGGGCGCTGCGGATGAGCGCCTCCCTCGAGCGCGCCGGGGACCTGGCCCGCCACCTGGCCCAGGCCGTCCGCCTGCGCTACCCGGACCCGGTCATCCCCGAGCCGCTCGTGGAGACGTTCACCCGCATGTTCGACCTCGACCTGCAGATCGTGGACCGCGTCATCCAGGTGCTCCAGACCCGCGACCTCTCCCTCGCCGACGACATCTACGCCCTGAAGGGCGAGGTCAACGCGCTGCACCAGTCGGTGTTCGACGCCCTGGCCGCCCCCACCTGGGACTGCTCGGTGCCCACGGCCGTGGACGTCACCCTGTGCTCCCGCTACCTCGAGCGGATCGGCGACCACGGTGTCTCGGTGACCCGCAAGGTCTCCTACCTCGTGACCGGGGACTGGGTCCCCGCCAGCTCCGACCGCCCGACCGGCCACGGGCACGTGGGCCGCGACGGCGGCGAGTGAGTTCCCGCCCGGGCGCGGCACGGTCCGCGCCCGGGAACGCCGAAGGGCCGGCCCCACCGCAGCGGTGGGGCCGGCCCTTCGGCGTGCTGCGGTGCCGGGCCTACTTCTTGCCCTGGTTGGCGACCGCCTTGATCGAGCTGGCCGCGGCCTCCGGGTCGAGGTACTCGCCGCCGGCCACCACGGGACGCAGGTCCTCGTCCAGCTCGTAGTAGAGCGGGATGCCCGTGGGGATGTTCAGCGCCGCGATGTCGTCGTCGGAGATGCCGTCCAGGTGCTTCACCAGCGCGCGCAGCGAGTTGCCGTGCGCCGCCACGAGCACGGTGCGCCCGGCCTGCAGGTCGGGCACGATCTCCTGCTCCCAGTAGGGCATGAAGCGGTCGAGGACGTCCTTGAGGCACTCGGTGCGGGGGGCGTCCTCCACGTCGGCGTACCGGGGGTCCCCGGCCTGGGAGTATTGGTCGGAGTCGTCCAGCTCGGGCGGCGGGACGTCGTAGGAGCGCCGCCAGGTCATGAACTGCTCGTCGCCGTACTCCTCGCGGACCTGGGTCTTGTCCTTGCCCTGCAGGGCACCGTAGTGGCGCTCGTTGAGCCGCCACGACCGCTTGACGGGGATCCAGTGCCGGTCCGCCCGGTCCAGCGCGAGGTGCGCCGTGGTGATCGCCCGGCGCAGCAGCGAGGTGTGCAGGACGTCCGGGGCGATACCCTTCTCCACGAGCAGCTCACCGCCGCGGACGGCCTCCTCCCGGCCCTTGTCGGTGAGGTCCACGTCCACCCACCCGGTGAACAGGTTCTTCTCGTTCCAGTCGGACTGTCCGTGACGGAGCAGGACGAGCTTGTACGGTGCTGATTCGGTAGCCATGGCCCCATTCTTCCATCCGGGCACGAGCCCGGGACAAGCGGGCGCCACGGGGCGGGTCACCAGCTGTTGGGACCCTTGGACTCCAGGCCCACGGCCGGGCGGACGTCGGCGAGGTAGACGCCCACGGCGGTGCCCGCGATGAGCAGGACGAAGAGGCTGGGCCGCAGCAGCAGCAGGGTGAAGACCGTGAACGCGAGGGACCCCCCGGTCAGGGCGAGCCAGAAGCCCTTGGTGCGCTTGAACGCGCGCTGGAACTGCACCGGCGCCTTGGTCAGGCAGTCGACGAAGGCCCACACGGCCAGGCCGGCGACGACCAGCGCGAGGGCGATGTCGATGAATCGCACGAGATAGAAGACCCAGGGAATGTCCACGGTCCCAGCCTACCGGTCGATCGCGGACAGGGCGCGGTCGAGGTCCTCCCAGAGGTCCTCGACGTTCTCGATGCCCACCGACAGGCGCAGCAGCGTCTCCGGCACGCTGCGCGGCTCCTCGTGGTGCCGGCGCCGGCGCTCGATCAGCGACTCGACCCCGCCGAGGGAGGTCGCGGGGGTCCACACCCGCAGGCGCTCCACCGCCGCCTCGACCGCCTCGACGTCCCCCGCGGGGACGATGGCCACGATCGCGCCGAACCCGTCCATCTGCGCGGCGGCGCGCTCGTGCCCCGGGTCGCCGGGCAGACCGGGGTAGCGCACCTCCAGCACGGCCGGGTGCTCCTGCAGCCGGCGGGCGAGCTCGCCCGCCGTCGCCGCGGAGCGCTCGATCCGCAGCGCGAGGGTCCGCATCCCCCGCAGCGCGAGCCACGCCTCGAACGGTCCGGGGATCGCCCCGTGCAGCGAGCGGTGGGCCTTCAGCCGGTCCCACAGGCCGGCGTCGGAGGTGACGGCCGCCCCCAGCACGACGTCGGAGTGCCCGGCCAGGTACTTGGTCACGGAGTGCACGACCACGTCGGCGCCGTGCTCCAGCGGGCGCTGGACTAGGGGTGTGGCGAAGGTGTTGTCCACGCACGTGAGCACACCGCGCTCCCGCGCCGCGGCGAGCAGCGCCGGGAGGTCGGCGACCTCGAGCATGGGGTTGGTGGGGCTCTCGAGCCACAGCAGGTCCGCGGCGCCGAGGGCGGCCAGGACCTCCTCGGTGTCCGCGACGTCCACGGTGACGATCGTCAGCAGCCCGCGCGCCTCGAGGTCCTTGGCCAGGGCCAGGGAGCCCTGGTAGCTGTGCCGGGGCATGACCAGGCACCCGCCCGCGGGGACGAGGGACAGCACCGAGGCGATCGCCGCCAGGCCCGACGCGTAGAGCAGCCCGGGCCGGCCGGCCCCCTCGAGCCGGGCCAGGACTCCCTCCATGTCCTCCCACGTGGGGTTGCTGTAGCGCCCGTAGGCGCGGTCGGCGGCGTCGAGGCCGCCGGAGCCCCGGTACGTCGAGGTCAGGACGATGGCGGGCCCGACCGGGGCGTCGTGCTCCGGTGCGGGCCGCCCGCCGGCCACCACCACGGTGTCCGGGCGCAGGGCGTCGGTGGAGTGGGCGGACGGGGTCTCGGGGCGCGCAGTCATGGTCACAGGCTAGCGGCCCGCCGGGTCCCCAGCGGCAGAGCGCGGAGCGCTCCCTGTCCCCCGCGGTCGATAGGCTGGTGGGGTGACCTCCCGACCGGCTCCCGCCCCGCCGTCCTCCTCCGCCCCGGAGCGCTCCCCCGCGCCCGCCCGGCGCGGGGTCTTCGTCGTGTTCGAGGGCGGGGACGGCGCCGGGAAGTCCACGCAGGCCCGCCTGCTCGCCGACGTGCTGTGCGCGGAGGGGCACGACGTCGTGCGCACCCGGGAACCGGGCGGCACCCCCCTGGGCGAGCGGGTGCGCGCCCTGGTCCTGGACCCGGCGCACGGCCCGGTGGACGCCCGCACCGAGGCCCTGCTGTTCGCGGCCGCCCGCGCCGCCCACGTCGAGCAGCTCATCCGCCCCGCCCTCGCGGCCGGGCGCACCGTGGTCTGCGACCGCTACGCCGACTCCTCCGCCGCCTACCAGGGCGCCGGGCGCGGGCTCGGGGTCGACCGTGTCGCGGAGCTCAACGCCTGGGCGACCGCCGGCCTCGTGCCCGACCTCACCGTGCTGCTGGACGTCCCCGCGCCCACGGGCCGCACCCGCCGGGAGGCCCGCGACGGCGGCGCCGGCGACCGCCTGGAGCTCGAGCCCGACACCTTCCACGACGCCAACCGCGAGGCCTTCCTCGAGCTGGCGGCACGGGCCCCGGGCCGCTACCTGGTGCTCGACGCGACCCGGCCCGCCGAGGAGCTGGCGGCCGCCGTCCGGAACCGCCTGGCCGCGCTGCCCCGGACCGCCGCGGAGGTGGCCTCGTGAGCGTGTGGGACCAGCTCCTGGGCCAGGAGGCCGTGGTCGGGCAGCTGCGCCGCGCGGCGCAGGAGGACCGCCCCACCCACGCGTGGCTGTTCACCGGTCCGCCGGGCTCCGGCCGGTCCAACGCGGCCCTGGCCTTCGCGGCGGCGCTGCTGTGCGAGCAGCAGGACCCCGCCGACCGCGGCTGCGGGCACTGCCACGCGTGCCGCACGGTGCTGGCCAGCTCGCACGCCGACCTCACCCACTTCGTCACGGAGAACCCGCAGATCACCATCGACGAGGCCCGGGAGCTCGTGGTCCGCGCCCAGGACCGGCCGTCGGTGGGCCGCTGGCGCGTGATGGTGGTCGAGGACGCCGACCGGATGGTGGAGCGCACCTCCAACGTCATGCTCAAGGCCATCGAGGAGCCCCCGCCGAACACGATCTGGCTGCTGTGCGCCCCCAGTCCGATGGACGTGCTCGTGACCATCCGCTCCCGCTGCCGGCCCGCCACGCTGAAGGTCCCGGCGGTCGAGGACGTCGCGGAGCTGCTCATCCGCCGGCACGGGGTGCCCCGGCAGCGGGCGCAGGAGAGCGCCCGGCTCGCCCAGTCCCACGTCGGCATCGCCAAGCGGCTCGCCCTCTACGACGACGCCCGGTCGCGGCGGCAGGAGGTCGTGTCCATCCCCCTGAAGCTCTCCGGGGTGCCCGACGCCGTGCGCGCCGCGGACCGGCTGCACAAGATCGCGGTCGAGGAGTCCCAGGCGGACGCCGAGGCCCGCAACGAGTCGGAGCGCAAGCAGCTGCTCGTGGCGCTCGGAGCGCCCGAGTCGGGCCGGGTGCCGCCGGCCATCCGCGGCGCGCTGAACCGGCTCGAGGCGGACCAGAAGCGGCGCTCCCGGCGGATCCAGACCGACACCCTGGACCGCTTCCTCATCGACCTCACCACCTTCTACCGGGACGTCCTGACCCTGCAGCTGCGCACGGGCTCCGGTCTGGTCAACGAGCACCTGGCCCAGCAGCTGCAGGACCACGCCTCCAACGCCACCCCCGAGCAGACCCTGCAGCGCATCGACGCGATCAGCCGGACCCGCGACCGGATCCGCACCAACGTCAGTGCGCAGCTCGCGTTCGAGGCGATGGCCGTCTCCCTGCTGTAACCCCGTCCGACGCCCGTTCCCCGAGGAGCCCCATGATCCGCCGCGCCCCCCGACCACGCCGCACGCCCCTGCCCGCGGCGGCCGCGCTGACCGCGGCGGGCCTGCTCCTGGGCGGGTGCTCCTCCCTCGGCGCCTCCGGCACGGACGAGCCGTCCGGGGGCGCGAGCGGCGCCGTGGTGGAGGGCACGCCCGCGGAGCTCGAGCGGTTCTACACCCAGTCGGTGGACTGGGGCCGGTGCGAGTTCGAGATCGAGACGAACGGCGCGGAGGACGACCTCCGGTGCGCCGCCGTGGAGGTGCCCCTGGACTACGACGACCCGTCCGGGGAGACCACCACCGTGGTGATGTCCCGCCTCCCGGCCGAGGGGCAGGCCCGCGGGAGCCTCCTGATCAACCCGGGCGGCCCCGGTGCCTCCGGGGTGGACGCGACGGCCTTCGCCGAGTACACGGTCACGGACGAGGTGCGCCGGGTCTACGACGTCGTGGGCTTCGACCCGCGGGGCGTGGGCCGTTCCGCGGGGATCGAGTGCCTCGACGACGCCGAGCTGGACGCGTGGCGCGCCGAGCCGATGTTCGACCCGGGGTCCGAGCCCGCCGACGAGATCCGCGAGGAGTACCGGCGGCTGGGCGCGCAGTGCGTGCAGAACTCCGGGGACCTGGTGGCCGAGATGGACACAGCCAGCGCCGCCCGGGACATGGACGTCCTGCGGGCGGTCCTGGGCGACGAGCGGACCACGTACCTGGGCTTCTCCTACGGCACCCATCTGGGCGCCGTGTACGCCGACCTGTTCCCCGAGCGGGTGGGCCGGCTCGTGCTCGACGGCGGCGTGGACCCGACCCTCAGCGACCAGGAGGCCACGGCGGACCAGGCCGTGGGCTTCGAGGAGAACCTGCGGCACTGGGTCCAGGTGTGCCAGGCCGAGATCCGCGGCTGCGTGGTCGGCGGGTCGAGCACGGACGCGGCGACGGCCCGGATCCAGGAGCTCATCGCCTCGGTCGAGGAGGGCACCGTCACCGCCGGGGACGGGCGCCGGGTCACCGCCACGAACGTGGTGGAGGGCATCCTGACCCCGCTGTACACCACCACGTCCTACCGGCAGCTCAACGAGGCCCTGGGGGCCGCCTTCGACGGGGACTTCTCCCCGCTGCTGGCGCTGTCCGACGCCACCCACGGGCGTGACGCCGAGGGCCGGTACGCGAACAACACCACGATGGCCTTCACCGCGGTCAGCTGCCTCGACCGGTCCGCCGGGACGGTCACCGAGGAGCAGATGGCCAGGCACCAGGAGCAGCTCGAGCAGGCCGCGCCGACCTTCGGCCCCTACCTCGGCTACGGCGACGCGGCGTGTCAGGGCTGGCCGGTGGAGCCCGCGGCCGCGCCCGCTCCGGTCGACGCCGCCGGCGCCGGCCCGATCCTCGTCGTGGGGACCACGCACGACCCCGCGACCCCCTACCACTGGTCCGAGGCGCTCGCGGAGCAGCTGGAGAGCGCCCGCCTGCTCAGCTACGACAGCTACGGGCACACGGCCTACGCCTCGGGCGACGAGTGCGTGCAGGACGCCGTGGACGCCTACCTGCTCGAGGGCGAGCTGCCCGAGGAGGGGACCACGTGCTCCTGACCCCGCCCACGACCGCCGACCGGAGGCTCCTGTGACCGACCCGCTCCCGCACCCCGTCCCGCTGCGCGCCGGCGACCTGCCCGTCACCCGGGCCGGGGGCCGCACGGTGCGCCGGATCGCGGCCGGCCCGGACGGCGCCTGGCAGCTCTCGCTGCTCGACCTCGAGCGCCCCGGCACGCTGCCCGCCGCCGCGGGGGCGGAGCGCGTGCTCACCGTCGTCGACGGCGAGCTGCTCGTGCTCGGGACCGGCGGGCGGGAGCAGGCGCTGGAGCGGCACCGGCCCTTCCGGGGCCCCGCCGACGAGCCCGTCGACGTCGCGCTGCCCACCGGCCCGGTCCGCGCGCTCGAGGTCCTGGCCCCGCGCGAGGCCGTCCGGGCGCACGTGGTGGTCCTGGAACTGTCCCCGAAGCGCCCGCACCCGGTGTTCGCGGACCAGCTCGCGATCCTGCTCTCCGGCCGCGCCGTGCTCACGGCCGGCGGGGCCGCGGAGCAGAGCACGGAGACGGCCCCCGGAGAGACCACGGCGAGGACCACCGAGGACGTCGGGGTCCTCGACACCGTGCGCGGCGGCGAGCCGGACGCTCCCGAGCTCACCGGCCGCGGCTTCCTGGCGGTCGTGTCCCTGGATCCGCCGGCGCAGGACTGAGCGGGCCGCCCCGGCGCGCACCCGCGCCGGACCGCCCGGTCAGGCCCGGGCGAGCTCGGCGCGCTGGCACCAGCCGCCCGCGCGGAAGGCGAGGGCCAGCAGGCCGAGGAACACCCCGGCGACCAGCAGCACCGCGTCGGTGTCCCCGAAGGACCAGCCGTTGACGAACGGCGCCCGGCCGAGCTCCACGCCGAGGGCGGCGAAGATCCTCCCCTGAGCGGCCGCGAACAGGAACGGGCCCAGCAGGGACAGCGCCACGAGCGAGACCGAGGAGACCGTCAGCCCCACGGTCAGGACCCGGTCGAACGGCTTGCCGAGGTGGATGCGGTGGCACAGGTAGGCGAGGAAGAAGCAGATGCCGGCGAAGACCACCGTGCCCAGGGCCAGGGTCAGCGCGTAGAGGACCATGCTCGAGGGCTCCGCCCCCGTCACCCGCAGGTGCACCAGGTCGTAGCCCTCCGAGCTGAGACCCGGGGCCAGGTCCCCGACGTCCGGGGCGGTCGCCGCGGCGGCCTCCAGCCACAGGTCCGCCCGGCCGTGCCAGGCCCGGACCCCGGCCTCGGCACCGGCGAGCAGGACGACCAGCCCCAGCACCCCGAAGGCGAGCGTCAGCCCCGTGATCAGCACGCGCTGCGAGGTACGCCAGGAGCGGTGGAGGGGCGGGGCGGGGCGTTCCATGGGGGTCCTCTGGGGTGTGCTGGCGGACGAGGGCGGGGAACGGCGGCCCGCCGGTCCCCCCGCACAGCATGCCAGCAGACGGCGCCGTCCTGCTCCCGGGGCGGAGGACGGATCCGTGCCGGGGCGGATCAGCGGCGAGAGGCCACGGGCGCCCGGAGGAGGCCGGGCAGGTCCCGGACCGAGTCCACCACCACGTGCGCACCGGCCGCACGCAGGGCCTCGGCGGGGTGCGCGCCCGTGCGGACCCCGACGACGGCGGCCGATCCGGCCCGCCGGCCGGCCTGCATGTCCGCCGCCGTGTCCCCGACGACCATCACGCGGCGGACGTCGCCGAGGTCCAGGGCCAGCACCGCGGTGAGGACCATGTCCGGCCAGGGCCTCCCGCGCCCCGCGTCCGAGGGACACAGGCTGAGGTCGGCGAGGCCCGTCCAGCCCAGCTGCTCCAGCAGTGTGTTCATGCTGTGCCGGTTGTGGCCGGTGGCCAGGCACACCCGCAGCCCGGCCGCGCGCAGCTGCGCGACCGCCTCCTCCGCGCCCTCCACCGGGCACACTCCCTCAGCGGCCAGGAGGTCGTCGAGGTGGCGCTCGAAGTCCCGCACGGCCCGCCGCGCCCGGTCCGGCTCGGCGGCGAAGAGCTGCTCGAGCACCTCGGACCGCGACTGCCCCGGACTGCTGCGGAGGTGATCCAGCATCTGCCGGAACCGCTCGGAGCCCGGGTCCACGCCCAGGCCGGCCGCTGTCCGTCCGAAGGCCCGCTCCACGATCCCGTTGTCGTGGAACAGGGTCCCGGACATGTCCAGGAACGCCAGGTCGAGGTCCTGAGCCGTCTCGCCCACCGGGGCCCTCCTGTCCCGGGAGAGCCCTCACCGGCCACCCCGTCGTCGTGTCCGTCCATGGTGCGCTCCAGGCCCCGGACCCGGAAGGCGTGGCGGCCGAAGGGCGGGTGAACACCCGGGGAACGCGGGCACCGGGCCGGTGCCGCACCCGCACCACGCCGGAACGGCCGGAATTGCGGCCGCCCGGACGCTCTCTGCTACAGTTTCACCTGCACTGATCCCGTCCCGGACGGCGACGTGCAGGCCTCCTTAGCTCAGTCGGTAGAGCGTTTCACTCGTAATGAAAAGGTCGTCGGTTCGATTCCGACAGGAGGCTCCACCCGGAGGCTCCGGACCCACCAGGGTCCGGGGCCTTCGTCGTCCCCGCGCCCAGCCCCTGCTCGGTGCGTCAGCCGTGCCGCTGCAGGGCCTCGCGCGGGCCCGCGCCGGCGGACCCGGGGCCGGCGAGCGGCAGGACGACCGTGAAGACCGTGCCCTCCCCCAGCGCGCTCTCGCAGCGGATGCTCCCGCCGTGGCGCTCGACGATCTCCCGGGCGACCGCCAGCCCCAGCCCCAGCCCGGGGATCGTGCTCATCCGCGCGTTGGGGCTGCGGAAGAACCGGCCGAAGACGTCCTCGGCGTCCTGCGGCCGCATGCCCATGCCGCGGTCGGCCACCCGGATCTGCACGGCGCGCCCGGCGGGGGTGACGCTCACCGTGACGGGCCCGCCGGACGGCGAGTACTTGATCGCGTTGGAGAGGAGGTTGTCCAGCACCTGGCCGAGCCGCACGGGGTCGCACTCCAGCACGAGGCGGCGCGGCACCTCGACGTGCAGGTCCACTCCACCGGCGGCGGCCTTCGGGCCGGCCGCGGCGACGGACTGCTCGACCACCTGCACGAGGTCGGCGGACACGAGCTGCGGCTCGAGCGCCGAGCTCGCCGTGCCCAGCAGGTCCTCCACCAGGACCAGCAGCTGGTCGGCGTTGCGCTCGATGACCTCCAGGCCGGAGCGGACGTGCCCGGGCAGCCCGTCGTCCATGGCCAGCAGCTCGGTGTAGCCCCGGATCGAGGTCAGCGGCGTGCGCAGCTCGTGCGAGACGCCGGCCAGGAAGTCGTCCTTGGCCTGCAGGGCGGCGACGAGCTCCGTGACGTCGTTGAACGACAGCACGGAGCCCTCCGGGCGTCCGTCGTCGTCGCGCATGACCCGCGCGGAGACGGAGAGCACCCGCTGAGCCGGGGCCCGGCCGGCCCAGACCAGGACGTCCGAGAAGGACTCCCCGCGCACCGCGCGGGCCGCCACCCGCTCCTCCGGGAGCAGGGGCGTCCCCTCCGCATCCGCGTAGATCAGCAGGTCCGCCTCGGCGCCGTCGGACATGCCCTCGGGCAGCGACAGCTGGTGGATCCGGCGCTGGCGCCGGTTCATGAGGACGTCGTGGCCGTCCTCGTCGATGGCCAGCACCCCCACGTCCACCGCGTCCATGACGGTCTGCAGCAGCCGCTCCCGGCGCGCGGTCACGGCCAGCAGGCGGCGGAGCTGCGCGTCCTTGGCCGTCAGCTCGGCGTTCTGCCGCTCCATGCTGTTCGAGAGCACCTGGACGGTGATCCCGATGCTCAGCAGCATGAACGGGATCAGCAGCGGCGCCGTGACCATCTGCACGGTGAGCGGCCGCGACGGGACGAGGAGCGGGACCCAGACCATGGCCAGGGTCAGCAGGAAGCCCAGCGGGGCGGCGGCGCGGGGCAGCCGCCCCGAGCCGGCGAGCCAGACGACGGGGAAGGCCGCCATGATGCCCACCCCGGTCACCCAGCCGAGCGTCGCCTCCCGGAGCAGCGTGAGGGGCACGAAGTCCAGGACGGGCACGGCCAGGAACGCGCCGTCGGGCAGCCGGTCCCACGGCACCAGCACGCACAGGGCCGTCAGCACCAGGGTCAGCGCCGTCGCGAGGTGGAGCTGGAGGTCCCCGCGCAGGGGTGCGTGCGCCACCCAGACGCCGAGGACGAGCACCACCGTCGTGACGCTGAACGGCAGCTGGCTCAGCAGCACCCTCCGGCGCATCGACAGTTCGTGGAAGCTGAGCCGGTCGAGGGACAGGGCGGTGAGCATGCGGTCCACGGGAAGCACTTCCGACGCGGGTGGGCCGTCCCCGGAGGGTCGGGATGACATTCGCAAAGATTAGCGGCTTAATGGGTCCATGACCCCCTCCCCCCAGGGCCGTCGTGCCGTCGTCATCGAGGATCACGACGACATCCGCAACCTGCTCGCCCAGACCATCGGCATGCGCGGTTTCGCCGTGACCACGGCCGCGACCGGCCGCGAGGGCCTCGAGGCCGTCCGCCGCAACGGCGCCGACCTCATCACCCTCGACCTGAACCTGCCCGACCTCGACGGCATGGAGGTGTGCCGGCGGGTCCGGGAGTTCTCGGACGCCTATCTCCTCATGGTCACCGCCCGCCCGGGCGAGATCGACCGGCTCGAGGGCCTGGAGCTCGGGGCGGACGACTACATCAGCAAACCGTTCAGCCCGCGCGAGCTGCAGGCGCGGATCGAGGCGATGTTCCGCCGCCCGCGTGCCCGGGCGGAGCAGGCCGACGCGGAGGAGCTGCGCCGCGCCGCGGAGGTCCAGCGCAGCCTCCTGCCCTCGGCCGCCCCGGTCGTGGCCGGCTACGACGTGGCCGGCGCGTGCCGGCCCTCCCGCAGCGTGGGCGGGGACTTCTTCGACTGGTACGCCACCGAGGGCGGCCTGCAGGTCTCCCTGGCCGACGCCATGGGCAAGGGCATGGGCGCCGCGCTCATCGCCGCCACGGTCCGGGCCGTGCTGCGCTCGGCCGCCGGGCAGCCCGACATGGAGCGGGCCTTCCGGGACACCTGCCGCCACCTCGAGAACGACCTCGACCACTCCGGGTCCTTCGTCACGCTCTTCCACGCCCGGCTGGACACGGCCCGCGGGGTGGTCGACTACGTCGACGCCGGCCACGGCCTGGGCCTGCACGTGCACGCGGACGGCGTCGCGCGGCTCCGCCCGGGCGGCCCGCCCGTGGGCGCGGTTCCCGGCACCAGCTGGACGCCCGGCCGGTTCGCGCTCGCACCCGGCGACGCGCTCGTGGTGGTCAGCGACGGCCTGCTCGACGCCTACGAGGACGTGGACGAGGCCGTGCACGCCGTGGCCGAGGCCACCTCCCGCGGCGCGGACGCCCGGGCGGTCTGCGCGGCCGTGCTCGACCTCGCCCGCGGCGCCGCCCCGGCCGCGGACGGACCCGGCGACGACGTGACCGCGGTGGTCCTGCGCCGGCTCCCGGAACCGCGGGCCGGGGCATGAACCGTTTCCTCGTCCGGCTGCTGGTCGTCCTGACCCTCCTGCTGGGCGTCAACTACATCGCCTGGCGCTGGCTCGAGTCGCTGAACTGGGCCGCGTGGTGGATCGCCGTGCCCCTCGTGCTCGCCGAGACCTACAGCCTCGTCGACGTGTCGCTGTTCGGGCTGACCGTCTGGCGCCTCCGGCGCCGGGGGGAGGCCGGGGACCCGCCCGCGGGCGCCACGGTGGACGTCTTCATCACCACCTACGACGAGCCGCTCGACCTCGTGATGGGCACCGCCCTGGCCGCGAAGGCGATCCGGCACCCGCACAGCACGTGGATCCTCGACGACGGCGCCCGGCCCGAGCTGGAGGCCCTCGCCGCCGAGCACGGGCTGGGCTATCTGACGCGCAGCGCGGACTGGGCCGACCGGCCCCGCCACGCCAAGGCCGGCAACCTCAACAACGCCCTGATGCTCACCCAGGGCGAGTTCCTGCTGATCCTCGACGCCGACCAGGTGCCGGACCCGCGGATCCTCGACCGGACCCTGGGCTGGTTCAACGACCGCAAGGTGGCGCTCGTCCAGACCCCGCAGTGGTTCGTCAACGTCCCGGCGCACGATCCCCTGGGCAGCCAGGCCCCGCTGTTCTACGGCCCCATCCAGCAGGGCAAGGACGGCTGGAACGCCGCCTTCTTCTGCGGCTCCAACGCGATCCTGCGCCGTGAGGCGCTCATGCAGCTCGGCCTCTCCGGCTACGTCCGGGAGGTCGAGCAGGACGTCAGGGATTCCCTCGCCCGCACCCGGACCGCCCTGCGCCGGGCCCGGAAGTCCCCGGAGGCGGCCAACCCGGTGGTCGCCGGGATGCTCGACGACGTCGAGGCCGCCACCGAGCGGGCCCGCGCGGAGCTCCGGGCCGGGGCGCCGCTGACCGAGCTGACCTACCGGCTGCAGCGGGCCGTGGACGCCGCCGCCCGGCGGACCGTCACCCAGGAATTCTCCCAGATCGAGGCGGACCTCGCCTCGATCGCAGCCCTGGAGCTGCCGCCCGAGGACGGCATGGTGTGGCCGGACGAGCTCTCCTCCGCCGTGGACCGGATGTCCCGCCGCGACCTCTCGCCTCTGGCGTCGGTGGAACCGGTCCGGGAGGTGCTCGCGGCGGTGTCCGTGGAGCGGCCCGGCGAGGCCCAGCCGCTGATGCCGCTGGCCACGATCTCGGTCACCGAGGACATGGCCACCGCCATGCGCCTGCACGGGCTGGGCTGGCGCAGCGTCTACCACCACGAGATCCTCGCCCACGGCCTGGCCCCCGAGGACCTCAAGACCATGCTCACCCAGCGCCTGCGCTGGGCGCAGGGCACGGTGCAGGTCCTGCTCCGCGAGAACCCGCTGCTGCAGCGCCGGCTCGGATGGGGCCAGCGGCTCATGTACTTCGCCACGATGTGGAGCTACCTCAGCGGTTTCGCGGCGGTCGTCTACTTCGCGGCGCCCATCGTCTACCTGGTGCTGGGCATCCTGCCCGTCAGCAGCCTCAGCTGGGACTTCTTCGTCCGGTTCATCCCCTTCATGGTGGTGAACCAGCTGCTGTTCCTGGTGGTGGGACGGGGCATCCCCACGTGGCGCGGCCAGCAGTACAGCCTGGCCCTGTTCCCCATCTGGATCCGGGCGTGCACCACCGCCGCGCGCAACGTGTGGTTCGGCCGGCCCCTCGGCTTCGCGGTCACGCCCAAGGTCCGGCAGGACTCCGGCCCCGCCTGGCACCTGATCCGCCCGCAGCTGGTGGTGATGGGCCTGCTCGCCGCGGCCCTGGTGATCGGCACGCTGCGCCTGGCGCTGGGGCTGAACGAACCGGTGGGGACCCTGGTCAACGTGGCCTGGGTCGCCTTCGACCTGGTGGTGCTGAGCGTGCTCGTCACCGCCGCGAGATACACGGGCTTCGACCCGGAGGAGAGGAAAGCCGATGCAGTTCACGGTTGAGCAGAAGCCGAGGTTCGCCCACATCACGGGCACCGGACGGCTGAACATGGTGGGAGCGCCGAAGCTGCGGGAGGTGGTGGCGCGGGTCGTGGACGAGGGCAGCAACCACGTGGTGGTCGACCTCGGCGGCACGGAGTTCATGGACTCCTCCGGTCTGGGCGCCCTCATCGGGTGCCTCAAGCTGGCCCGTCAGGCCGGCGGGGACCTGCGGATCGCGAACGTCCGTCCCCAGGTGCGCATGGTCCTCGAGCTCACCAGCATGCACCGCGTCCTGACGCCCTACGACACCGCTGACGCGGCCTTCGCCGATGACTGAGAGCACGTCCCGCCGCTCCCGGCGCGGCCCGGCCACCGCCGAGACCGTGGACGCCCTGCACGAGGACTTCGACGCCCTGTGGGAGGCCGCAGCGTTCGTGCCCGAGGCCGACCGAATGGCCTTCACGCTGGCGGTCATGGAGGCGGCCGGCAACGTGGTGGTCCACGCGGTGCCCGCCGCGGAGGCGCCCATCCAGCTCGAGGTGGACCTCGCCGCGGGACCGCACCGGCTGGAGGCGATGATCTACGAGATCGGCGCCGCCCCGGCGGAGGTGGACCTCGGCCGCGCCATGGCCGAGGAGCACCTGGAGTCGGGCCGGGGACTGGCCCTGATCCAGGCCCTCGTGAGCCGTGTGGTGTTCGAGCGCCGCGGGGAGGCGAACGTGTGGGAGCTCTCCCGGGAGTGCGGCCCGGAGGCCCCGTAGACCCCGCCGTCCCCCTATTTGCGTATGTGAACTGTCTGTCGTGATCCCTAGAATCGGGAGCAGAACAGGACGTTCAGGGGGGGACATCCGATGTCATCTGCAGCACGCACTCGGGGAGCCGACCAGGTCTTCCGCCGCGGGGGTCACCGCCCGCAGGAGGCGTCGTCATGATCACGGCCATCATCCCCGCCCACGACGAGGCGGCCCGCGTGGGGCACGCGGTCACCGCGCTCCACCGCCAGTCCCGTCCGCCGGAGCGGATCCTCGTGATGTCGGACGAGTCCACGGACGCCACCGTGGACGTGGCGCTGGACGCCGGGGCCGAGGTCCTGCTCACCGTGGACAACCCGCACCATCGCGCCGGGGCCCTGAACCAGGCCCTGGGCACGGTGCGCATGGAGGCCGGCGACCTCGTCCTGCTGCTCGACCCGGACGCCGAGCTGCCGCCGGGGTTCCTGGCCCGCGCGCTCACCGCCCTGCGGGACCGCAACGTGGGCGCCGTCTCCGCCCGGGCCTCCGCCGTGGGCGGCGCCGCGGCCCTGGTCCGCTGGTGCGCGCTCGAGGACGTCCACCGGTCCTTCGGCCGCTACTGCGACGAGGGCCCGGTGACCGGGCACACCCGGCTGGCGCTGGACCTGGAGGCGGTCGGCTGGCGCCTGGCCGCGCCGCTGGAGGCCGAGCAGGACGTGCCCGTGGGCGCGCCGGCCGGGGTGCTGCACGGCGCCGCGGCGCAGCCGGTGGCCGCCTGACCCACCGGGCGCCCCGCGGCGACGCCCGGGACCGGTCCTCAGGAGCGGGCGGCGCGTCCCACGACCACGGCCGCCGCGCCGGCGAGGACCGTGGTGGTCAGGCATCCGATCGGGATGGGCAGGCAGCAGCCGCCCACCGAGACGTTCGTGCCCCGCCGGGTGCGGGTCGAGTAGTTGGGAAACGGCAGCATCCGCAGGCCCGAGCGGCGGCCGCCGCCGCGCCCGTACGGGCCCCCGCGGTAGCCGGGGAGGTCGTAGCCGGGGCCGTAGCGTCCGGGCCCCCGGCGCCCGGGGCGGCCCAGCCGCGAGCGGGACCGGCGGGGGTCGAAGTCGTCGTCGGCCGCGCGGTAGTCGAACGCTGGAGCAGTCATGCCGTCCATCAAACCATCAGCAGGCTGTTGGGTCCATCCCCTGCGGGCCCGCCGGCCGTCTCATCCGCGCTCGAGCAGCTCCCGGGCGCGATCCACGTGCCCGCGCACCGCCTCGGCCCGGCGCACCACCGCGTCCAGGCGGTGGGCCGCGCTCTCGTCGTCGGTGCGCATGAACCGCGCCATGGTCAGCGCCTCGGCGGCCTGGGCCATGGCGTTGCCGGCCCGGGAGAGCTCCCGGTGGACGTCGTTGAGGTAGCCCCCGGTCGAGGCGGGGATGTCGTGGCTGCCGCTGGGCGCCGTGCGCTGGGCGGCGGCGCAGATCGCCCGCACCTCCGGCAGCAGGTCGGCCAGCGCGTTCGCGGTGGGCACCACGGACTGCGCGAGCGCCTTGTCGGGGAGGGTCTCGAGGATCTGGTGGAAGCGGTCCAGACCTCGGCGGAACCGGTCGTGGGCGCGGCGCCACACACCCAGTCCCAGTTCGGCCTCGTCACGGCGAGCGGCGCGGTAGTCGCGCAGGAATGCCACGGGCGGTCCTTTCGGGAGGAGACAGTCCATCCTACGGCGATGGGCGCGGCCGTCCGCGCGCCGCCGGCGCCCGGTCGGCGCAGGCCCCGGGCGCGGTGGCCCGGGGCGGGTGCTCAGGGGACGAGCAGGACCTTGCCGATGTGGGTGCCCGAGTCGAAGTACTCGTGGGCCTGCGCCACCTGGTCCAGGGGGAAGGTGCGGTTGACCACCGGGACGATCCGCCCGGCCTCGACCTGCGGCCAGACGTGCTCGCGGAGGGCGGCCATGATCCGGGCCTTCTCCCCGGCGGGCCGGGAGCGCAGCGTGGTGCCGATGACCGCGGCGCGCTTGGCCATGAGCTTGCCCAGGTCCAGCTCCCCCGTGCGCCCGCCCTGCAGGCCGATCACGACCAGCCGCCCGTTGACGGCGAGCGCGTCGAGGTTGCGGTCCAGGTACGCCCCGCCCACCACGTCGAGGACGATGTCCGCGCCGTGGCCGTCCGTCAGCTCCCGGACGCGGGCGACGAAGTCCTCCGCGCGGTAGTCGATGGTCTCCGCGCCGAGCTCGCCGGCCGCGGCCGCCTTTTCCGGGCCGCCGACCGTGGTCAGCACCCGCAGGCCCAGCGCCCGGCACATCTGGATGGCGTTGGTGCCGATCCCGCCGGTGCCGCCGTGGACGAGCACCGTCTCCCCCTCCCGGGCCGCGGCGGCCATGAAGACGTTGGAGAAGACGGTGGCGCACACCTCGGGCAGCCCGGCGGCGGCCTCCACGTCCACGCCCTGCGGGACGGGCAGCACCTGCGCGGCGGGGACCACGACCTCCTCGGCGTAGCCCCCGGAGTCCAGCAGCGCGACGACCTCGTCCCCGACCCCGATCCCGGCCTCCGCCGGGATCGCCGGGCCCAGCTCCTGGACCGTGCCCGAGACCTCGAGCCCGAAGACCTTCGAGGCCCCCGGGGGCACCGGGTACCGGCCCAGGCGCTGCATGACGTCGGCCCGGTTGACGCCGGCCGCGCGGACGCGGATCCGCACGCTGTCCGGGGTGAGCTCCGGGGCGGGGACCTCGGTCACGGCGAGCACCTCCGGTCCGCCGGGGGTGGTCTCGAGCACTGCGCGCATCTTGGGGCCTTCCTGTCGGGAACGACGTGCGCTCCCATTGTGTCCCCGGGTCCGGCCCGGGTCACCCGCGGCCGCCGGTCCTCCCCCGCCGACGAACGCCCCGGGCCCGGCGCTCTGCCGCTGTCCGACCGGCGGCCCGGGGCGTTCGGCTCCGCTCAGCGGATGGAGGCGTAGGCGTCCAGGGCGCGGGCGCGGCTGGCCGGCAGGTCCACCACGGGGGCGGGGTAGCCCACCGACGGCCCGAGCAGGCCGGGTTCGTGGGGATCCACCCCGGAGTCACCGGCCAGCTCCGGGACCCACCGGCGGATGTAGCGGGCGTCGGGGTCGAACCGGCGCCCCTGCGTCAGGGGGTTGAAGATCCGGAAGAACGGGCTCGCGTCCGCCCCGGAGCCGGCCACCCACTGCCAGTTGCCCGGCCCGCTGGCCGGATCGGCGTCCACGAGGTGGTCCCAGAACCACTGCTCCCCGCTGCGCCAGTCCACCAGCAGGTTCTTGGTCAGCAGGGACCCGGCGACCATCCGGACCCGGTTGTGCATCCAGCCCGTGGCAAGCATCTGCCGCATGCCCGCGTCCACCAGCGGGAACCCGGTGCGCCCCTCCTGCCAGGCCCGCAGGTCCGCGGCGCCCTCGGCGGGGTCCCGCCACGGGAACGCGTCGAACGCCGGGCGGACGTGGCGCACGTGCAGCTCCGGCTCCTGGTGCAGCAGGTGCCAGTTGAACTCCCGCCAGCCCAGCTCCGTCAGGAACTTCTCCAGCCCCGGGCTGCCCCCCTGCTCGGCGCGGTGCCGGACCGCGGCGTCCCACACCGCGAACGGGCTGATCTCCCCCCAGCGCAGGTGCGGGGAGAGCCGGCTGGTGCCCTCCCGGTCGGGGCGGTCGTGGCCCTCGTCGTAGTCCTCGGCGCGGTCCAGGAAGTCGTCCAGCCGCTCCCACGCGGCGGCCTCTCCCGGGGTCCACGTCCCGGCCAGCCCGGCCGCACGCCCGGGCTCGGGGAGCAGGCCCCACGCCTCCGGGTCCTCCCCGGCGGCGCAGGCCGCGACGGCCCGGTCCGCGCCCCGTCCCGCTCCCGGCACCGGCAGCGGCTGGCGGATCTCCAGCGCCCGCAGGGCCTTCCAGAAGGGCGTGAACACCTTGTACGGCCCCCCGGCCCCGGTGCGCAGGGCCCACGGCTCGTGCAGCAGCGAGGCCTGGAAGGAGTGGGCCTCCACCCCGTGCTCCGCGCACCACTGCTTCACCCCGGCGTCCACCGCCAGCTCGGGGCCGCCGTACCGGCGGTTCCAGGTGATCCCGCCCGCCCCGGTGCGCTCGAGCACCTCGGGCAGCACCGCCCCGGCGGGCCCGCGGCGCAGCACCAGCGGGATCCCCAGCTCCTCCAGGGAGGCGCGCAGGGAGCGCAGCGACCCGTGCAGCCACCACTTCGAGGCCGCGCCCAGGGGGCGCACACCCGCCGACTCCTCGTCCAGGACGAACAGGGCCAGCACCTCCCCCCGCCGGCACGCGGCCTCGAGGGCGGGGTGGTCGGTGACGCGCAGGTCGTCCCGGAACCACACGATCGTCGTCGTCCCGCGGGCGGGGCTCTCCGGTGCGCTCACGCGCCCACCCTAGCGGGGGCTTTGCTGGCGTTCCCAGCGGCGTGGAAGAATGGGCGGCGCGCTCCGCCGTCCCGGCGAGCGCGGGGAAGGTTGTCCGAGCGGCCTAAGGAGCCGGTCTTGAAAACCGGTGTGCGGTGACCCCGTACCAAGGGTTCAAATCCCTTACCTTCCGCTGCTGACCCGGCCCCCGGCGCCCCGCGCCGGGGGCCGGGTCGTCGCCGTGGCTCTCCGGCAGGTTCCCGGCAGGCCGCCGACATGTGCCCGTCACGACGCCGGACGTTCACGTCTGCATGCTCCAATGGGGACATCGACTCGTCACCCCGCCCCCGGAGGACCCCGTCATGACACCCCCGAAGCACCGTCCTGCCCTGCACGCGGCTCTCGCCGCCGGCGTCGTCTCCTCGTCCGTGCTCGTCCTCCCGGCGGCGCACGCCGACGAGACCGCGGGCGCCTCCCCCGCCCCGGCGGCCGCGGACGCGGACGTCGACCTGCTCTACTTCAACGACTACCACGGCCGGCTCGCCTCCGACCCGCTCCTGTTCGCGGGCGCGATCGAGCAGCTGCGCGCCGAGAACGAGGACGGCACGCTGCTGCTGTCCGGCGGCGACAACGTGGGCGCCTCCGAGTACGTCTCGGCCGTCCAGCAGGACAACCCCACCCTGGACGTGCTCGACGCTCTGGAGCTGGACGCCTCCGCCGTGGGCAACCACGAGTTCGACCGCGGCGTGGAAGACCTCACCGGGCGCATCACCGAGCGCGCCGACTTCCCCTACCTCGCGGCCAACGTCCTGGGCCCCGACGGCGCGCCCGTCACCGAGGCCTCCGCGACCTTCGACGTCGACGGCGTGCGCATCGGCGTGGTCGGCGCCGTCACCCAGCAGACCGCCACCCTCGTCTCGCCCGCCGGGATCGCGGGCCTCACCTTCGGGGACCCCGTCGCGGCGGTCAACGCCGAGGCCGAGCGGCTCGAGGCGGCGGGGGCCGACGTCGTCGTCGCCCTCTACCACGAGGGCGCCGCGGACGCCTCCGACGTCCTGGCCGACCGGCTGGTGACCGGCACCTCGGAGACCGTGGACGTGGTGTTCAACGCGCACACCCACGACGTCTACGATCAGGCCGTGGATCTCGACGGCGACGGCGACTTCGAGCGCGCCGTGCTGCAGGCCGGCTCCTACGGCGGCAGCCTCGGGCGGGTCTCCTTCAGCTACGACCGGGCGGCCGACGACGTCGACCTCACCACCGAGGTGCTCGACGTCGGCGAGACCGTCACCGCCACCGAGGAGGAGCTGGTGGCCCAGTACCCCCGCGTCGCCCGGGTCGCCGAGATCGTGGCCGCGGCCGAGGCCGTGGCCGTCGAGCGGGGCAGCACCCCGGTCGGGCAGATCACCGGTGACATCACCACCGCCTACGGCCTCCGCGACGGCCAGCCGGCCCGCGACGACCGCGGCGCCGAGTCGAGCCTGGGCAACCTCGTCGCGGAGTCCATCCGCGCGACCCTGCAGGAGCCCCACGGCGTGCAGATCGGCCTGATCAACCCCGGCGGCCTGCGCGCGGACCTGCTCTGGGCGGACGACCCCGGCGAGGCCCTCGACGGCGACCGCGACGGCCAGGTCACCGAGGCCGAGGTGAACCAGGTGATGCCCTTCTCCAACAACCTGAACACCGTCACCCTCACCGGCGCCCAGTTCAAGCAGGTCCTCGAGCAGCAGTGGCAGCCCGCCGGGTCCTCCCGGGCCTATCTCCAGCTGGGGCTCTCGGAGAACGTCTCCTACACCGCCGACCCCTCCCGTCCGGCCGGCGACCGGATCACCTCCATCACGGTGGACGGCGCGCCCTACGACCCCGCGGGCAGCTACGTGGTGGGCTCCGTGTCCTTCCTGACCGCCGGCGGCGACAACTTCACCGCGCTCGCCGAGGGCACGGCCGCCACCGACACCGGCCGGATCGACCGCGAGGCCTTCTCGGAGTACCTCGCCGCGAACGCGCCGCTCAGCCCGCGGTTCGACCGCCGCTCCGTCCAGCTCACCGGGGCCGCCGCCGAGGCCTGCACCGTGCGCTTCGACGTCTCCTCCCTCGACATGACGTCCCTGGGCGCCCCGGACACCACCTCGCTGTCCGTGCGCGCGGGCGCCCCGGACGGGACGGAGCTCGGCACGGTGCCGGTCCTCGACGGCGCGGCCTCCGTCCGCCTCGACACGGCCGAGCTGGCCGACGGCGCCGCGGTGTGGCTGGTCGCCGAGCCCACCGGCACCCGGGTGCGGGTCCCGGACGCCGTCCTGGGCCTGGCCGCGGACTGCGTGACGCCCGGGCCCGCCGAGCCGGAGCCCACCGAGCCGGCCGAGCCCCAGCAGCCCGGCAAGGGCCGGCCCGGTGAGCACCCCGGGAAGGGCCGGCCCGGTGAGCACCCCGGGAAGGGCGAGCCCGGCCGCGGCGTCTGGGAGCACGGCTCCGAGCGCGCCCGCCAGGTCCTCGGCCGCCTCTTCGGCTGACCCCCGCCCGCCTCCTCCCTGCGCTGACCTCTAGCCCTTCCGCTCCCTTTTTCTGACCGAAGGAACCCTCCCACCGTGAAGACGTTGCTCTCCCTGCCCCTGAGCGGGGCCCTGGCGGCGGCGCTGCTCGCCGCGCCGCTGACCGTTCCCGTCCACGCCGCCCCGGACGGGACGGCCGTGGTCATCAACGAGGCCTACACCAACGGCGGTTCGGCCAACGCCGTCCACCGGCACAAGTTCGTCGAGCTCTACAACCCCACGTCCGAGACCGTGGACCTCACCGGCTGGACGCTGCAGTACCGGGCCGCGGGCGGCACCGGCACGTCCAGCGCCGTCGCACTGTCCGGGACCATCGCACCGGGCGGCTACTTCCTGGTCCAGGGCGGGTCCAACGGCGGCAGCGGGGAGCCCCTGCCCACCCCGGATCTGACCACCTCGTTCAATCCCGCGGGCGCCTCCGGAACGATCCTCCTCTCCGACGGCGCCGAGCGCCTGAGCGCGCCCACCGGCTCGGTGACCGGCGCGGACGGCATCGTGGACCTGCTCGGCTACGGCACGTCCAACACGTTCGAGAGCGCACCGGCCACCGGGCCGGCCACGAACGGCGACCCGCGGTCGATGACCCGCCAGGACGGGGTCGACACCGACGACAACTCCGCCGACTTCACCGCCACGGGCACCGTGACCCCGCAGAACTCCGGCGGCGACGGCCCGGCGCCCGAGCCCACCCCCGACCCCACCGCCGAGCCCACGGCCCCGCCCGTCAGTCTCCCGATCCGGGAGATCCAGGGCACGGGGGACGCCTCGCCCGTGGCCGGGCGGACGGTGACCACCCGCGGCGTGGTCACCGCCGTCTACGCCACAGGGGGCCTCGACGGCTGGTACGTGCAGACGCCGGGCACCGGCGGGGACCTCGACCTCGAGCAGCACGAGGCCTCGGACGGCGTGTTCGTGTACTCCCCCTCGGCCGTGGCCGACGTGCGGCTCGGCCAGTACGTGGAGGTCACCGGGACGGTCGCCGAGTACTACGGCCAGACCCAGCTCAGCGTGCGCCCCGACGGGCTGCGAGTCCTGGACGAACCCGTGGAGGCCGTCAAACCGGCCACGGTCGGCTGGCCGGCCGACGACGCCCGGCGCGAGAGCCTCGAGGGCATGCTGCTCGACCCGGCCGGTGAGTTCGTGATCACGGACAACTACGGCCTCAACACCTACGGCGAGCTCGGGCTCGCCGCGGGCGGCGCGCCCCTGGTCCAGCCCACCGCCGTCGGGGCCCCCGGCTCCCCGGAGGCCGCCGCCCAGGCCGCGGACAACGCCGCCCGCGGGGTGCTGCTCGACGACGGCGCGACGACCAACTACGGCAGCTTCGCCAACGCGTCGGTGCCGCTGCCCTATCTCACCCCGCGGACCCCGATGCGGATCGGCGCGCCCGTCGACTTCGTGGCGCCCGTGGTGCTCGGCTACTCCTTCGACGAGTGGCGCCTCCAGCCCACCACCCACCTCACCGGGAGCAACCCGCAGGACGCGCCGGTCGTCGCCGAGAACACCCGCACCGCCGCCCCGGAGGACGTGGGAGGGGACCTCCAGCTCGCCACGTTCAACGTGCTCAACTACTTCAGCACCACCGGGGACGAGCTCTCCGGATGCTCCTACTACACCGACCGCGCCGGGGACCCGATCTCCGTGCGCGGCGGCTGCCTGGCCCGCGGCGCGGCCGAGCAGGAGGACCTGGAGCGCCAGCAGGCCAAGATCGTGGCCGCGATCAACGCCCTCGGCGCCGAGGTCGTCTCCCTCGAGGAGATCGAGAACTCCGCGAAGTTCGGCAAGGACCGCGACCAGGCGCTCGCGGACCTGGTCGCGGCCCTCAACGCGGCGGCGGGGGCGGAGACCTGGGCCTACGTGCCCTCGCCGGCGAAGCGGCCCGCCCTCGAGGACGAGGACGTCATCCGCACGGCGTTCATCTACCGGCCGGCCGCGGTCGGCCCCGTGGGCGAGTCCGTGATCCTGCAGGACGAGGAGAACTTCGACAACGCCCGGGAGCCGCTGGCCCAGACGTTCCGCCCCGCCGGCGGGAGCGCCGACGACGACTTCACCGTGGTGGTCAACCACTTCAAGTCCAAGGGCTCCGCGCCCCGCACCGGGCCCAACGCCGACGCCGGGGACGGTGCCGGGGCCTGGAACGCCGACCGCACCGCGCAGGCGCAGGCCCTGGTCGCGTTCGCCGAGCAGCTGAAGACCTCGCAGGGCACGGACCGGGTCTTCCTCACGGGCGACTTCAACTCCTACGACCAGGAGGACCCGATGCGGGTCCTGCACGACGCCGGCTACGCCAATCTGTCCCCCGAGGGCGAGTACTCCTACGCCTACGGCGGCATGCTCGGCTCCTTGGACCACGTCCTGGCCTCCCCCGCCGCGGCCGAGCTCGTCACCGGCTCGGACATCTGGGAGATCAACGCCCACGAGTCGGTGGGCCTGGAGTACAGCCGGCACAACCACAACGTGGTCGACCTCTACGCCGCGGACCCGTACCGCGCCTCCGACCACAACCCGGAGGTCGTGGGCCTGGCCTTCGGCGGTGCGCAGCCCACCGACCCGCAGAAGCCGGGCCGGGGCAGCTCCGGCGAGCACCCCGGCCGGGGCCACTCCGGCGAGCACCCCGGCAAGGGCCTCCGGGAGCACGCCAGCGACCGCGCCCGCGAGGTGCTGCAGGGCCGCCTCGGCTGACCGGCCCACGGCACGCCGATCGCGCTCCCGCCGCTGAGCGACCCCGCTGCACCCGAGGGATCACGACCTGCTGTGGTCACTCGCGGCGCACAGCGGGGGCCAGCACGGCCTCGGCGATGCGGTCGGCGTCGGCCAGGGTCCGCGCGCCCAGCTCCGCGGAGGCCCCGGCCTCCGCGGCGATCGCCACGCCCCACTGCACCGCCGAGAGCTGGATGCCGAGCACGTGCACACCGGGCTCCACGCCGCCGTCGACCCGCACGGCCCGGTACGGGGGGCGGCTGACGTCGAGGCCGGTGCTGGGCACGGTCGCGACGCCGTCCCGGGTCTCCATCGCCCGCACCCGGACCAGGCCCTCCCGGTGCATCGCGGTCAGCAGCGGCGAGATGTTGCGGCGGACGTCGTTGGGCGGTGACATGGCCTCCACCAGGTGCTCGGCGTGGAAGGGCTCGTCCTTGACCCACGGCGAACCGGCCACGAACCGGCCCTCCTCCTCGTGCACGAGGAACTGCGGGTCGGGGCCCAGGAAGCGGACCACCCCGGCCCGGGCGAGGGCCGCCAGCTGCTGGGTCCGCAGCACGGGCGGCCCCGAGGCGAGGCCCTCCACGAACGGCTCGAAGCTCCGGCGCAGCTCGTCCGTCCAGGAGGCGTCGCCGATCCCGATGTCCGCGAGCACCGCCTTGAGCACGGTGCGCGCGGCGTTGAGCGAGGCGACCGCCATCTGCAGCGGGTCGTCCTCCCCCGCGAGGGCCCCGTGCACGTCCCGGTCCAGGTGATGGACCACGGCCGCGGCGAACTCGTCGTGGGAGCCGAAGCCGATCCCCTCGAACGGGCGGGCGAGCCGGAGCGCGTTCAGCTGCCGGCCCGGGACCACCGCCGAGGCGATGAGCCGCTCCGCGCGGGAGGTCCACGGCCCCTCCGGGTGGTCGTCCCCCGTGCCGAGCACGGCGTCGAAGCGGGCCAGGAACTCCTCCGGGTCGGTCTCGAAGGCCTCGGGAGCCGTCCTGGCC
This sequence comes from Kocuria oceani, assembly GCF_029524215.1. Taxonomy (NCBI): domain Bacteria; kingdom Bacillati; phylum Actinomycetota; class Actinomycetes; order Micrococcales; family Micrococcaceae; genus Kocuria; species Kocuria oceani. The sequence goes on from NZ_JARAMH010000005.1 coordinate 46,860, forward strand.
AGAGCCGTGTAGTAGTTCCACTGGGCGTCCTTGCGGATCAGCGGGTAGAGGTCCGCTTCGAAGGACAGGGGCCCGTCGGCCCGCACCGCGAGCGCCCGCACGGCGTCGAGGGTGAAGAAGCGGGTGCTCAGGGAGCGCGCGTAGTAGCCCTCGAGCACCGCCTTGGAGCGGTAGGGGGCGCCGCGGCGGGAGCCGGCCACGATCACCGGCTCCCGGCCCGAGGGGTGGTAGACGAAGCGCTCCCCCTCCTGGGTGTAGATCCCGCCGCGGCCCTCGGTCACCTGGGCCAGCACGTCGCAGAAGTTCAGCCCCATCCCGCGCACCAGGACGGTTTCCCCGGCCGGCAGGTCGTCCCAGTGGACGTCGGCCGGCACGGCCGGCGGCCAGTAGGTCAGCCCGAACTCCGCGGCGCCGTCCACGAGCTCCTGCTGGTCCGGGCGCAGGTCGGCGTCGAGGTGGCCGAGGGCGAGCACCACGGCGTCGGCCGGCAGGTTCTGCCCGCCGCTGATCTCCACGTCGTAGCGGTGCCGCGCGTGCTCGCGCACGTGCACGCCCACGGCCTCGGCCCGGTGCACGGTCAGCTGGACCGAGGCCGGGAGGGCGTCCCGCAGGGCGCGGAAGACCCAGTCGAGGTAGACCCCGTACATCCGCCGGGAGGGATAGGAAGTGGGGGTCATCCGGGTGAGGTGCGCGGCGTCGTCGGGGTCCACGGCGATCCCCCCGGACACGGCCGCGAGCCGCCAGTGCTCGAAGCTCATGTTCCGCAGCGGCTCGAGCGGGTCCACGGGCAGCACCCCGTCGTCGGCGATCACCGTGGGGAACAGCGACGGCGTGTTCATGAGGTAGAGCGGGGACTGGTTCGTCCGCCACACGTGGCCGGGGCCGGGCGGGAAGGGGTCGACGACGTCGATGCGCACCCGGGTGCCGGAGGCCGCCGAGCGGGCCGCGAGCCGCTCCACCACGGACAGCCCGCGCGGGCCCGCCCCGATCACCGTGACACGTCGTTCCGTCCCTGTCCTGCCCGCTGCACTCATGACCCTCAGGGTATCGACCCGCGCGGGCGGCGCCGGACGGGAGCGGGGCCTACGATGGCGGACATGACCGAGACCGCTGAGACCGCCGCCCGCCCGACCGCCGAGCAGCCGCACGACGAGCACCTGTGGCTGGAGGAGATCACGGGCGAGGCGCCCCTGCAGTGGGTCGCCCGGCAGAACGCCCGCACGCTCTCGGCGCTCGAGGGACCGCAGCTGCGTCGCCTTGAGGCGGACGTGCTCGAGGTCATGGACTCGACCGAGCGGATCCCCATGGTCGCCAAGCACGGCCCGCACTACTACAACTTCTGGCGCGACGCCGAGCACCCGCGCGGTGTCCTCCGCCGCACCACGTGGGAGTCCTGGCTGAGCGAGGAGCCCCGCTGGGAGCTGCTGCTCGACGTCGACGCCCTGGCCGCCGAGGAGGGCGTGGAGTGGGTCTACGGCGGCGCCCGGCTGCTGCGGCCGCAGTACACCGGCGGGCAGCACCGGCGGGCGCTGATCAGCCTCTCCCCCGACGGCGGCGACGCCAAGCGGGTGCGCGAGTTCGACCTCGAGCGCCGGCAGTTCGTGCCCGGCGGCTTTGACGTCCCCACGGCGAAGTCCTCGGTGAGCTGGGTCGACGCGGACACCGTGCACGTGGGCACCGACTTCGGGCCCGGTTCGATGACCGCCTCCTCCTATCCCCGCACGGTGCGCGTGCTCCGCCGGGGCCAGGACCTCGCCCAGGCCCGCCAGGTCTTCGAGGTGGACGAGCAGCACGTCCAGGCCGTGTTCGTGCGCGACCACACCCCCGGGTTCGTCCGGGACCTGGCCGTGGACGTGGTCGACTTCTTCGCCTCCCGCACCTACCTGGTGCGCGGGGACAAGCTGGTGCACGTGGACGTGCCCGACAGCGTCACGGTGGACCTGCACCGGCAGTGGCTGCTGCTGCGGCCCCAGGAGGAGCTGGAGCTGGACGGCACCGTCCACCCCGCGGGGTCCCTGCTGGCGGCCGAGCTGGAGGCCTTCCTGGCCGGGGACCGGTCCGTGGCACCGGTCTTCGTCCCGGACGAGCGCACCGCGCTGCAGTCCTGGTCCTGGACCGCCGACCGGCTGATCCTGAACCTGCTGCGGGACGTCTCCTCGGTGGTGCGCGTGGCCGAACCGGGCCCGTGGAGCACCGTCGAGCTGCCCGGGGCGCCGGCGCTGTCCAGCCTGGACGCCTACGCCGTCGACGACGAGGACCCGGAGGCGGGCAACGACTACTGGCTGGTGGCCTCCGGGTTCCTCACCCCGACCACCGTCTCCCGGGGCACCCTCCCGGCCGGTGCGGGCGCCGGGGCGCCCCCACGGCCGGCGAGGACCGCGCCGGGGTTCTTCGACGCGTCCGGGCTGGCCGTCGAGCAGCACTTCGCGGTCTCCGCCGACGGCACCCGGGTGCCGTACTTCCAGGTGGGTCCGGCCGAGCTGGTGCTCGACGGGGAGAACCCGACCCTGCTCTCGGGCTACGGGGGCTTCGAGGTCTCCCGGACCCCCGCGTACTCCGGGGCGCTCGGGCGGTCCTGGCTGTCCCGCACCGACGACGCCGGCCGCTCCGGGGTGTACGTGCTCGCCAACATCCGGGGCGGCGGGGAGTACGGCCCGGCGTGGCACCGGGCCGCGCTGCGGGAGCACCGGCACCGCGCCTACGAGGACTTCGCGGCGGTCGCCGCGGACCTGCAGGCCCGCGGCGTGTGCGCGCGGCGGCGCCTGGCCTGCTCGGGCGGGTCCAACGGCGGGCTGCTCGTGGGGAACATGCTCACCCGGTGGCCGGAGCTCTTCGGCGCGGTCTCCTGCGGGGTGCCGCTGCTGGACATGCGCCGCTACACGAAGCTGTCCGCCGGGGCGTCCTGGATCGCGGAGTACGGGGACCCGGACGACCCCGCCCAGTGGGAGTCCGTGCGCACCTTCTCCCCCTACCACCTGCTGCGCGAGGATCGGGACTACCCGCCGGTGCTGTTCTGGACCGCCACGAGCGACGACCGGGTGGGCCCGGTGCAGGCCCGCAAGACCGCGGCGCGGATGCTGGGGATGGGCCACGAGGACGTGTGGTTCTACGAGGCCACCGACGGCGGGCACGCGGGCGCCGGGGACAACCGGCAGGCGGCCCGGCTGCACGCCCTCTCCCACGAGTTCCTCTGGGCGGCGTTGCACCGGGACTGAGCCCGGACCGGCTCAGCGCCGCTCGCGCTCCGGCACCACCCAGCCCATCACGAGGGAGACGACCCCGATGATCAGCGTGGCCAGCACCGCGGTCCAGAAGAAGTCGTCGATCTCGAGCCGCAGCGGCGTGAACGAGCTCAGCCAGGACGTCAGCCACAGCATCGCCGCGTTGACCACGATGGCGAACAGGCCCAGCGTCAGGCAGGTGATGGGCAGGGACAGGATGGTCAGCACGGGCCGGACGATCGCGTTGACCAGGCCGAAGACCAGCCCCACGAAGAGGTAGGCCAGGACGGAGGCCGTGGTCCCGCCGCCGACGGCCGAGACCACGGAGGGGTCGGCCGTGAGCTGCATCCCGGGCAGGATCCAGGCGGCCACCCAGATGGCGAGCGCGTTGACGAGGACGCGGAGCAGGAAGGACATGGCCCCATCCTGTCAGGCCCCGGTGCCGGGGCGACAGGAGCGGACGCTCGGTGACGGCGCCCCGGCGCGGCAGCGCGGCAACGACCGCGCGGCAACCACCACGCGGGAGCGGCCACTCAGGAGCGGCGTGAGGCGAGGGCCCAGCCGACCGCGCCGAGCGCCGCGACGAGGGCCAGGCCGACGGGCAGGGCGATCCGGACCGGCTCGACGGCCGGCTGCCACGTCACCGCGCCGTCCCGGAGCACGTACACCCCGGCCGGGGAGGCGTTGACCCCGTAGCCGAGGCCCGATCCGCTGCCGGACTCGCCGTGCTGCTCGCCGGAGCCGCCCCCGCCGCCGCCCCAGCCGCGGACGTGGGCCACGGGCACGATCGTGGCGCCGTCGAGCTCGTAGGCCTCGCCGAACACCCGGCGCACCGTCACGGCGTCGAGGGCGCGCTCCAGCACGGAGCGGTCGGGGGCGCCGGACTCCCACTGCGCGGCGGAGCGACCCGAGGACGGGTCGGCCGGGACGGAGGGCTGCTGCTGCTCGGACATGGTCTTCCCCCTGGGATCGGTCCGCCGGCGGTGCTGAGCACCATCCTAGGAAGCGGCCCGGCGGCGGTCACGGGCACGGCCGCGTATGACGGAGCGCGCCGTCGGGGCGCGCACGTCCCACGGCATCCGTGCCCGGGGGGCTCAGGCGCGGCAGCGGCCGGCATCCTGCGGCGGGACCACGGACCGGTACAACCGGTCCAGATCCGCCGCGACCCGTTCGGCCCCGTACACGCCGCGGACCTCCTCCGCCATCTCCTGCGCCGACAGCAGTCCGTGGCCGTACGCGACCTCGAGCACGGCGCGGCCGAAGGCCTCGGGAGTGCGCTCGGCCACCAGCCGCCCGTTGCCCGGGTGCACGAAGTCCCGCTGCCCGCCGACGGCGCCCATGACCACGGGCCGGCCCGCCGCCAGGGCCTCGGCGGCGGCCACGCAGAACGTCTCCGAGCGGCTGGGGAGCAGGAACACGTCGGCGGCGCCCAGCCGCCGCTGGACCTCCTCGGTCCCCACGCTCCCGACGAGCAGGACCCGGTCCTCCAGGCCGTGCTCCCGGATCCGGGCCCGGACGTCCTGTTCGAGCTCCCCGGCGCCGCACCAGGTGAGCCGGACGTCGTGGCCGGCCGCGCGCAGCCAGGCGACCGCCTCGACGGCCAGCAGGGGGTCCTTGAGGGCACGCAGCGCGCCGACGGAGACCAGCTCGAGGGTCCGCCCGCGCGGCGGCTCCGTCACGGACGGGGCGTGCTCCACCACGTTGCCGATCCGCTCCACCCGGGAGGCCGGCGCGAACCGGCGCAGCACCTCGCACATAACGGAGCTGACCCCCGTGGTCCGGTCGGGCAGGCGCAGGATCCGGCGGCTCCAGGCCAGGCGCCGCCAGAGCCGCCCGTTCTGCTCGGGGGTGAGCACACCGTTCCAGTGCTCCGTGTGCACCCAGGGCCGGCGTCGCACGGACAGCAGCGCGATCAGCGCGGCGGAGAAGGGCATGGTGTGCATGACGTGGGCCTCGGCCAGGGAGCGGCCGATCCAGCGGTAGGCCCGCAGCACGGTGGCCGGGCGCAGGGGGTGCAGCGGGAGACGGACCACGGGGATCCCCTCCCACTGCTCCCGGGTGCAGGCCCCGGTGCGCAGGATCTGCACGTGCAGCACACTGACGTCGTGGTGCCGGGCGATGGCCCGCACGTGCCGGGCGATGAAGGGGGTCTCCCCCGGCCTCTGCGCGGACGGGTACCACGTGGTGAGAACGACGACGCGCACGCGGGTCAGCCCTCTTCCCCGCGCCCCGACACGGGGAGCCTCCACTGCTGCCCCAGTTCGAGGTCGAACTCCGGCGGATCGAACGGCGGCAGGCCGCCGCCGGGGGTCGGCGTCAGCTCACCGAACCAGATGGTCCCGTCGGCGTCGTAGAGGTCCACCCGGATGAAGTCGTAGTCCGCGCCGATCCGCTCCGCGAGCTCCACCATGCGCGCCAGGGTCGGCGGCGGCGGGGTCGCGGGCGCGAGCTCCATGCCGGTCAGCCGCACCTCGAGCGGCCGCCAGTCGCGGGTGTAGAAGCGGCGCCGGACGTCCCCGGCGCGCGGGGTGTCGACCTGGATCGTGTGCACCAGGCCGTCGAAGACGAAGAAGCGGTAGTCGTTCGGCGAGGCGCCGTCCCGGGTGGGGATGCGCTGCTCGACGAGGAACCCGGGCCGCGACCGGCTGTACTGCCACTCCCCGTAGATCCGGTGGGCGTCATCGGCCCGCCAGCGTCCGACCTCGTCCACGTCGATCCCGCTCTCGCGCAGGCTCCCGGCCCCGAACGCGGCGTACCCGGATCCGGTCACGGGCTTGAGCACCCAGGCGCAGCCCCAGTTCCGGTCCTGGATCGCGTGCAGGTCCTCGCCCGACCACAACGTGCGGGGGATCAGGATGTCGAGGCCCAGCGCCGCCACGTACTCCTTCATGGAGATCTTGTCCCCGCCCACCGCGATGAGGTCCCGCCGGTCGTGCAGGATCCGCCACTGGACCTTCTCCGAGAACGTGCGCGGCCGCCAGGAGAAGAAGCGGTGGTGCCGGTAGAGGAAGAACGCCTGACGGCGCAGCGGGAGCGGGATCAGGCTGATGGCCCTCCGGGCCAGCGCGGGCACCGGGCCGTCGCGCACGATCCACGGGTTCTTGGTGAAACCGGGTACTCTCTGCTCGGCCACGGGGTCCTTACCTGCTTCCTGGCGGGGGCGGTGTCCGGAACAGGTTACCCATTCCCGGCCGCGCACTTGGCCGGACCCGGACGGGCAGGTGCGGCGGAAAAGACGAACACCCCGGACCACAGGTCCGGGGTGTTCCGATGTCCTGAGACATCACACGTGCGGAGACGGGGGGATTTGAACCCCCGGTCGAGTTTAACCCCGACCCTTCATTAGCAGTGAAGTCCATTCGGCCGCTCTGGCACGTCTCCTGGGCCGTCCGGCACCGCGCTGGTGCGGACAACACAGGCCAGCTTAACGGCAGGATGCGCGGTGGGTCAAAGCAGGAGGAGACAGGCGTCCGGTCAGCGCGGCGGATCCGCGGCCCCGGCCGCGTGCACCACCCGTTTGGGCCACGCACCCGCCCCGGCGATAATGGGCGAGGCCCGCCCCTCGACCCCAGAAACGAGCGACCTATGCCCTGCGCCCCGAGCATCGTGGCCGTTGCGCCCCGCCACGACGAGGAAGCGGCGAGCGGCAGGGCCGCCACCGACCGGCGCGCCACGGTGCCCGGCACCGGAATCCTCGCCCGCGCGGACCTCCGGAGCGAGGGCGCCGCCGACCGGGCGACCCCCCGGCTGAGCGGCCGCCCGCTCCCGGGGCCACCGACCGCGACCATCGGCTGCGCACCGCGGCACGGCGGCTCCCGGGAGCAAGCGCTGTGAGGCCCGGCTCGACCGCGCACGGGCGCCGCGGCGGCCGGTGGCGCCCGTGGGCCGTCGGGATCGGACTGCTGCTCGGGCTGCAGTTCGTGTTCTTCGGCCTGCTCACCGCCGCCCAGGCGGTGCCCGACCGGCCGATCGTGGACAACCTCCTGTCCTCGGTCGAGGCGGGGACCTACGGACCCAACTCGCTGCCGGACCGCGTGGGCGGGATCTCGGACACGTTCACCGAGTGCGTGCTGGTCGGCACCGGTCTCGGCGCCGAGCCCGACGAGTCCGCCTTCAGCCGAGCCGTGCGCATGCCGCGGATCGCCAGCTGCGCGGGCGGCGAAGCCGATCTGCGCGCTCTCGCCGGCGACGCCCCCGTCCCCCGGGAGGAGCTCCCGGACGACAACAACTACTTCCGGTACTGGGCCGGGTACACGGTCCTCACCCGCCCGGCGCTGGCCCTCATCGGGCTGGAGGGTCTGCGCATCGTCTCCGGCGCCCTGATGGTGGCGGCGCTCGTGGGCGCGGCCCTGGCTGTGCGGGCCCGCACGTCCACACCGGTGGCGCTCGCACTGACCCTGCCGTTCCTGCTGGGCACCAACATGCTCTCGACCCCATCGACGTCCTTCAGCCACTCCCTCGCCATCGCCGCCGCCTACCTGTCGGTGCTGCTCACCGCGGTCGGCGCCGGACGCTCCCTGCGCCTGGGGTACCTCGGGGCGGCGCTCGGGGCGGCGGTGTTCTGCTACGTGGACCTGCTCACCACACCGGCCGTGCCCTGGATCATGTCCGCGTTCGTGCTCGGCGCCGCCGTCTGGTACCGCCGGCGCAGCACGGCCGAGGCGCTGCTGGTGACGCTCACCGCCGGAGTCGTCTGGGTGGTCGCCTTCGGCGTCACCTGGGCGTCGCGGTGGCTCTTCGCCGTCGTGTTCCTGGGGGTGGACGAGACCCTGTCGGTGGTCCGGGGCAAGGTCGCGGAACGGACGGGCGGCGCCTGGGACGGGGTGTCGGACGCCTTCGGCGCCGGCGTCGTCAGCAACCTCGACTACTGGTGGGACAGGGTCCCGACGTCCTCCCTGGTCCTGGTGGCCTGCACCGTCGCCGTGCTGGCAGGGCTGGTCCTCGCCGTGGTCCGCGGCGGCCCCCGGCGGCTCGCGGTCGCCGCGGTGCTCGGTGCCCCCGCGCTCGTGGTGCCCGTCTGGTACGCGGTGCTGAGCAACCACTCCCAGATCCACGAGTTCTTCGTCTACCGCAACGTCCCGGCGGCGCTCGCCGTCGTCACGGCCGCGGCCCTGGCCGCCGCTGCCCCACCGCGGCCCGAGGACGCCCCGGGGAGGGAGACCCTCACCCGCGGAGGGAGCGCCGTCCCCGAGGACTCGGCGCCGGTCAGGTGATGTCCCGCCTGCGCGCCGCCCTGTTCCCTCCGCCCAACCACGGGAGCACGGACCAGTCCCTGGGCTCCTCGTTCGGGCTCACTGTGGTCGCGATCCTCGTCCAGGGGCTCTCCCGCTTCGGGTACAGCATCCTCGTGGGCCGGCTCATGGGCAAGGAGGCCCTCGGGGAGGTCAATCTGGTGCTCTCCCTCGCCGTCTTCCTCGTCCTGCTCTGGCCGCAGGCCTCGGGCACCGCGGCGGCCAAGTTCGTGGCCATGGCCCGCGGGCGGCAGGACCCGGACGAGCACCTGGCAGCGGCCTCGTTCACCGCCCGGAGCGCTGCGGTCGGCGCGGCGGTCCTCGGTGCCGCCGGTGCCGCCTTCACCGCAGCCGTCCTGGGCCTGTCCTGGGGTTATGCCGTCTCGAGCGGCCTGCTGGTCCTGTCGCTGTCGGCGTACAACTACACGCGGGGTCTGCGCGCCGGCAACAACCAGTTCGTGACGACGGCCCTGTGGGACTGCATCAGCTCGTTCACCACCCTGTCCCTGCTGCTGCTCGTCCTGCTGGCGGGCTGGCACTGGGTCCTGCTGCTGCCGTTGATCACCGGCTACACCGTCTTCGCCCTGCCCGCCTGGCGGCGCCGGTCCCGGGCCCGCCTCGCTCCGGGACGCCGCCGGGAGATCCTGGTGTTCACCGCCTGGGGCTCGGCGCACCTGCTGGCGGCGAGCGGACTGCTCCATCTGTCGGTGGTCATCGGCCGGACCTACGACTCCGAGGAGGCCCTCGGACTGTACGCCGCGGCCGTGTCCCTGGCCACGCCCGCCAGCATGCTCTCGGGCGCCATGATGACGGCGCTGTCCCCCAGCGTGGCCCGGATGTTCGCCGCCGGGCACACCGACGAGCTGTCCCGGCAGGTGGACGCCATCCTGCGCACCATGGTGACCGTGTTCCTGCCCGTGTTCGGCGTGGGCATCCTGTGGGCCGGCCCCGTGCTGCACGTGGTCTACGGCCCGGAGTGGCAGGCCGCCGAGCCCCTGCTGGTGATCCTGTTCTTCGCGGTGTCCGCGACCAGCTTCAACGCCGCCAACGCCCGCCTCAACGGCACCGAGTCCTGGGGCATCAAGGTCCTCGCCGCGTCCAACGGCGTGGGGCTGGCCGTCGGGATCGCCACCATCCTCGTGCTGGGCCCCGAGCTCGGCATCCGCGCCTCGGCCGTGGGCTACCTCGTCGGCTCGCTCCTCAGCGCCCTGCTGCCCCTGCTCTTCGTGTGGAGGCTGGACCGCCTGCGCTGGGGCGGCGTCCTGCTGCGCATCCTCGCCGGCTACGCCATGGTCCTGGCCGGGCTCGCGCTGCTGGGGGGCGAGTTCCGGGTGCTGCCCGCGCTGGGTGTCACGGCGGCCTTCCTCTCGATCTGGCTGCTGCTCTGCGCCCGGGACGTCCGCCCGCTGCTCGGGTCGCTCGCCGCCCGCCTGGGACGCGCCCGGGGCTGAGCGACGGAGCGGACCCGGTCCCGGGTCCGCCGCGGCTCAGCCCTGGGCGGCCAGCACGAACGGCAGCACCGGCCCGGAGCCGGCCCGGCGCAGGGCGCGGGCGGCCACGGCCAGGGTCCAGCGGCTGTCCATGAGGTCGTCGACCAGCAGCACGGGCCGTCCGCCGAGCCGGTCCAGCTCCTCGGCGAGTCCCGGACCCACCTGGAACTTCTCCCACACGGCCGCCAGCCGGTAGGCGCTGTTGCCGCCGTGCCCGCCGGTGGGGAACCCCTCGGGGACGTCGAGCTCCCCGAGGTAGGGCAGGTGGCCGACCCCGGCCATGCCCTCCGCCAGCGAGCGCACGAGCCGCGGCCGGGAGCGGGACGGGACCGAGACGACCGCTGCGGGCCGGTCCGCCCAGCGCCACTCGGCGAGGACCTGCACGCAGGCCCGGCCCAGGGCCGGGTCCACCGGCCCGTCGACAGGAGCGCCCTGCTCGTCGGTGCGGAACAGCTCGCGCAGCCGGTTGCCCCAGCCCAGGTCCGTGAGCCGGGCGAGGGCCCGGCCCTCGGCGCAGCGCTCGTCCTCCGGGATCCGGCCCTTGACGTCCACGCCGAGCCGCGGCATCCCCGTGGGCCACTGCGCCCGGGGCTCCACCACGACGCCCACCCGGGTCAGCGCCGCCCCGGCGGAGTCTGTGGCGCTCTCGTCGACGGTCGTGGGGTACCACGGGCCGGCGCAGGTGTCGCACCGCCCGCACGGCGCGGCCGTGGGGTCGTCCAGCTGCCGGGCGAGGAACTCCATGCGGCACCCGGTGGTGCGCTCGTAGTCCAGCATGGCGTTCTGCTCGTCGACCCGGGCGGCGGCGATCCGGCCGTAGCGCTCGGCGTCGTAGCGCCACGGTGCGCCCGTGGCCTGCCAGCCGCCCTGCACGCGCTCCACCGCGCCCTCGACGGCGAGGACCTTCAGCATCAGCTCGAGCGGGCTGCGCCGGACGTCCACGCGGGACTCCAGGACGGCCACGGAGAGGGCGCCTCCCGCGGCGGCCAGCTCGCCGAGGACGGCGGTGGCCTTCTGTTCAGTGGGCATGGAGGCGGTCGCGAAGTACTCCCAGATCTGCCGGTCCTCCGTCCCGGGCAGCAGCAGGACGTCGGCGTTGTCGGTGGCGCGCCCGGCACGGCCCACCTGCTGGTAGTAGGCCACCGGCGAGGACGGCGCGCCCAGGTGGACCACGAACCCGAGGTCCGGCTTGTCGAAGCCCATGCCCAGCGCCGAGGTGGCCACCAGGGCCTTCACCCGGTTCTCCTTGAGCGCGGCCTCGAGCTCCTCCCGCTCGCCCTGATCCGTGCGCCCGGTGTAGGCCCGCACCGGCAGACCGGCGTCGGAGAGCGCCTGGGCGGTGTCCTCGGCGGCCCCCACCGTGAGCGCGTAGATGATCCCGCTGCCCGGCAGGGACTCGACGTGCTCGAGCAGCCACGCGAGCCGGGCCGTGGCCGAGGGCAGGTCCAGCACGCCCAGCCGCAGGGACGCCCGGGAGAGCGGGCCCCGGAGGGTGAAGACCTCCCCCGTGCTCGTGCCGCCGGGCCGCACCCCCAGCTGCTCCTCGACGTCGGCGACCACCCGCTCGTTGGCGGTGGCGGTCGTGGCCAGCACCGGGACCTCCTCGGGCAGGCGCGCGATCAGGTCGCGGATCCGGCGGTAGTCGGGGCGGAAGTCGTGGCCCCAGTCCGAGATGCAGTGCGCCTCGTCCACCACCAGCAGCCCGAGCCGGGCCACCAGCTGCGGCAGCTGCTGCTCCCGGAACACCGGGTTGTTCAGCCGCTCCGGGGAGACGAGCAGGACGTCGAGCTCGTCGGCCTCCAGCTGGGCGGAGATCTGCCCCCACTCGGTCGCGTTGGCGGAGTTGATGGCGGCCGCCCGCACTCCCGCCCGGGCCGCGGCGGCGACCTGGTCCCGCATCAGGGCCAGCAGCGGGGAGACGATCAGGGTCGGGCCCCGCCCGCGCGCCCTCAGCAGCAGGGCGGAGAGGAAGTAGACCGCGGACTTGCCCCACCCGGTGCGCTGCACCACCAGGGCGCGCCGGCCGTGCCCCACGAGGGCCTCGATCGCCTCGAACTGCCCGGGGTGGAAGGCGGCGTCGGCCCGGCCGGTGAGCGCACGCAGCAGCCCCAGCGCGTCCTCGCGCAGGGCGGTGTCCTGGGCAGTGGCCTGGGCTGTGTCGGAAGCCGGGGAAGTCGTCATGGGACCCAGTCTTCCAGGGTCCACCGACGCCGTGGCGCGGCGGTCACCGGGCGGTGCAGCACGGCGCACCGCACGGAACCGCCCGGCGCCACCGGCCGGGCCCGGACAGAGCGATGCGCCCGTTGCCCATCCGTCGGAACGGATGACCCCCGCAACGGGCGCATCGTCCGGCCTGTCGGCCGGTGGCGAGCAGAGACTCGCCTGGTGGGAGTACCGCCCCCCAGCGGTGCTCCCGTGTCGGTTCACCCCCCGATGAACCGGTCGCACCGGCACCCCCCGATGCCTGTGTGCGGGCGGCCCATCCCCCGATGAACCGCGGTCGATCCGCCCCCCGACGGATCAGTTGGTTCTGCCCCATCGGGTGAACCAATTGACTCCATGGTGGCAGGGTTTCCATGACCTGTCACGGCGGCCGACGTCATATGCAGAACGGTGGACATCGACGTTTTCGCATGTGTTTGTGCTTGCCACATCGGCGTTTTCCGGGCCTCGGGACGCCGACTCCATTCATTTGAATCGGCAAACGTGGCACGAAGTGGGGACAGACCGACCCTGCCACGTCCCCCGTGCGGCACCGGTCACGGGCACGGGGTGACGTCACGTTGCGCGCCCGGGGCCCCTGCCGGAGGCACCGGGCGCGCTGCCGCTCAGCCGCGCAGCCCCGGGAAGTCCGCCTCGGTGTACTCGATGCCCAGGCCGTCGGCGGGAGGCGCCGCCGGTGTGCCGGCCGCCGGGCGGTCCGCGGCCTGCTCGCGCTCGCGCAGCACCACGCGGCGGATCTTGCCCGAGATCGTCTTCGGCAGGTCGGTGAACTCGACCCTGCGCACCCGCTTGTAGGGGGCGAGGTTCTCCCGGGCGAAGCGGAGGATCTCCCCCGCGAGCTCCCGGGTGGGCTCCGCCCCGGCGGCGAGCACCAGGTAGGCCTTCGGCACGGCGTGCCGGACGGGGTCCGGGGCCGGGACCACGGCGGCCTCCGCGACCGCGGGGTGCTCGATGAGCACCGACTCCAGCTCGAACGGGGAGATCCGGTAGTCCGAGGCCTTGAAGACGTCGTCGGTGCGCCCCACGTACGTGTAGACCCCGTGCTCGTCGCGGCGGGCGATGTCCCTGGTGTGGTACCAGCCGTCCTGGACGACCTCGGCGGTGCGCTCGGGCTCGTCGATGTAGCCGGCCATGATCCCGGGGGGATCGTCGTCGACCTTCAGGCAGATCTCGCCCTCCTCGGCGGGAGCGCCCGTGCGCGGGTCCAGGAGCTCGACGACGAAGCCCGGCAGCGGCCTGCCCATGGCGCCGGGCACGACCGGCTGGCCGGGGGTGTTGGCGATCTGCAGCGTGGTCTCCGTCTGGCCGTAGCCGTCGCGGATCGTCACGCCCCACGCCTCCTGCACCCGGCGGATCACCTCGGGGTTCAGCGGCTCCCCGGCGGAGACCGCGGACACGGGCGGGTCCTGGACGCGGTGCAGATCGGCCTGGATGAGCATCCGCCACACGGTGGGCGGGGCGCAGAAGCTGGTGACGCCCGCGCGGCCCATGTGCTCCATCAGTCCCACCGCGTCGAAGCGGTCCTGGTTGAGGATGAACACGGTGGCCTCCGCGATCCACGGGGCGAAGAAGTTCGACCACGAGTGCTTGCCCCACCCGGGCGAGGCGATGTTCAGGTGCACGTCCCCGGGGCGCAGGCCCATCCAGTAGACGGTGGAGAGGTGGCCGAACGAGTACGAGTAGTGGGTGTGCTCCACGAGCTTGGCCTGCGACGTGGTCCCGGAGGTGAAGTACAGCAGCAGCGGGTCCCGGGAGCGCGTGACCCCCTCGGGGACGAACACGGCGTCCGCGCCGGCGGAGTCGGCGTAGCGGCGCACCTCCCGCCCGGGCAGCTGCCCCCGCACCGCCTCCACCTCCGCGTCCCCGCCCACGACGACGAGACCGTAGTCCCCGTCCACCGCGGCGAACTTCGGGGCGTTGGCGGCGTCCGTCACGACCCAGGAGACCCGGCCCCGCCGGACCCGGTCCTGCAGGTCCGCGGACGGCATCATGACGGCCGTCGGGATCAGCGGCGCCCCCAGCTTCATCCCCGCGAGCTGGGTCTCCCACAGCTCCAGCTGGTTGCCCAGCATCAGCAGGACGCGATCGCCGCGGCGGACCCCCAGGCCCCGCAGCCAGTTCGCGGTGCGGGCCGAGGACTCGGCGAGCTCGGCGAAGGTGCGCCGCTGCTCCGAGCCGTCGGCGGCCACGATCCACAGGGCGTCCCGGCTCCCCCGCCCGGGGCCCCGGGCCACGTGGTCGAACCAGTCCAGGGCGAAGTTGAAGTGCTCCATCCGCGGCCAGCGGAACTCCTCCCGGGCCCGGTCGTAGTCCTCGCGCAGCTCCAGCACACGGTCCCGGACCGCCTGGTACTGCTCGGAGACACCTGGGGCGGCGTCGGACATCGCGCTCGTGGGAACCGGCTCGACCATCGGGGACCTCTCTCCGTCGCTGCGGGCCGGGCGGGCTCGTCCGGCCGGCCTTCCCGAGAAGTCTAGTGCGGCGCTCCCGCCGGGAGAGCTCTGCGAGGATGGTGCCCACACCCGTCGCCCCGGAAGGAGGCCCGCCCCGCCATGCCCTTCCCGGCCACCGCAGCTCCCGCCCGCGCCGGCGCCCGGGAGTGGGCCGCCCTCGTGGTGCTGATGCTGCCGGTCCTGCTGATCTCCGTGGACAACACGGTGCTGAACTTCGCGCTGCCCGAGATCTCCCGGGAGCTGCGCCCCACCGGCACCCAGCTGCTGTGGATGGTGGACGCCTACCCGCTGGTGCTGGCCGGGCTGCTCGTGCCGATGGGGTCGCTCGGGGACCGGGTGGGGCGCCGCCGGCTGCTGCTGGTCGGGAGCACCGGGTTCGCGGTGGTGTCGGCGCTGGCCGCGTTCGCGCCCACCGGAGGGGCGCTCGTGGCGGCCCGCGCGCTGCTGGGGCTCTTCGGGTCCATGCTGATGCCGGCCACCCTGTCCCTGCTGCGCAACATCTTCCACGACCCCACCCAGCGGCGGACCGCCATCGCGGTCTGGGCCACGGGGTTCTCCGCGGGCGGGGCCCTCGGCCCCGTGCTGGGCGGGTTCCTGCTGGAGCACTTCCGCTGGGGCTCCGTCTTCCTCATCGCCGTGCCGGTGCTGCTGCCTCTGCTGGTCCTGGCCCCGGTCCTGGTGCCGGAGTCCCGCAACCCGGCCCCGGGGCCGGTGGACGTGCCCAGCGCGGCGCTGATCATGACGGCGATGGTCGCCCTGGTCCACGGTCTCAAGGACCTCGGCGCGCACGGGCCCTCCCCGGCCGTGGCCGCGGCGGTCCTGCTGGCCGCCGCCGCGGGCGCCCTGTTCGTGCGCCGTCAGCTGCGCCGTCCGGTGCCGATGCTCGACCTGCGCCTGTTCCGCCACGCGCCGTTCACCGGCGGGCTGCTCAACAACCTGGTGGCCTCGACGACCTTCATCGGCTTCCTCTTCTTCGTCTCCCAGTACCTGCAGCTGGTGGAGGGCGTCCCGCCCATGCGGGCGGGCCTGGCCCTGCTGCCGGGGGCGGCCGTGACCATCGTCTCGGGGCTGCTGGCGGTGCACGTGGTCGGCTTCGTCCGCCCGGCGCTCGTGCTCGGCGGCGGCCTGCTCGTGATGGCCGCCGGATTCCTGCTGGTGCTGCTCGGGGACCTCTCCGGCGGGGCGGTCCTCGTCGTGGCCCTGATGGTGATCGGGCTGGGGTCCGGGGCGGCCCAGACGATCGCGGGGGACCTGATCCTCTCCGAGGTCGCTCCTGAACAGGCCGGCGCGGCCTCGGCGATCTCCGAGACCGCCTACGAGCTCGGGGCGGGACTGGGCGTGGCCGTGCTGGGCACGGCCGTCACGGCCACCTACGCCCACCGGGTGGTGCCGCCGCCGGGCCTCGCCCCGGACCAGGCCGCCACCGCGGCGGAGACCCTGGGCGGGGCGGTCGACGTCGCGGGAGCCCTGGACCCGGCCACGGCCGACCAGCTGTTCGCCTCGGCGGTGGCGGCCTTCGAGGCGGGGGTGCACCTGTCCGCCGGGATCGGCGCCGCCCTGCTGGGCGCCACCTCCGTGGTCGTGGCCCTGCTCCTGCGCCGCGTGCCGCGGCTGCGCCGCCGGTAGGGCTCCCGGCCCGGCTCAGCCGCCCAGCCGGGCCGCCACGTGGTGCTCCACGCGGGCGAGGTCCCGCGGGTTCGGGCCGCTGTCCCGGAACTGACCGAGCAGCACGTCGACGTGCTCGTGCACCTGCCGCTCCACCGAGGGGTGCACGGTCGCGGACCCGATCCGGGCGGCGAGGTCCACGAGGGCCAGCAGGACGCTGACGTGCCCGGTCGCGTGCGGGCGGATCTGGTCGAAGGGCATGTCCACGATCTCGTCGAGGCCCACCACCCCGTAGCGGAGGCGGTGCACCCCGTCCACGACCACCGTGTTGCCGGGCAGCGGGCGGGAGACGGCCGTGACGATGCCGGCCGCGACCTCCTCGATGGCGTTGACCGCGGTGTAGGGGTCGTTGGTGCTCGGCGACAGCGCCCGCACCGCCAGCTCGACGACCTGCTGCTCCGCGAACCGCACGTCCTGGTCCGCCGAGCGGGAGTCGCCGAGCACCACGCAGTGCCGCAGCCGCTCCGCCAGCTCCTCCGCCCGGTGCTCGGGCCGGACCCGGAACAGGGGCTCCTCGGGCAGGACGTGGTCGCCCACCCGGGGAACGAGCTCCACGAAGACGTCCTGCTCGTCGGCGTGGGAGCGCAGCCGCTCGAAGTTCACGCTGACGAGGTAGCCGACGGCGTCCGCGCGGACCCGTCCCCCACCGGACCGGCCCCCGGCGGTCCGGATCAGCTCCTCGGGCGGCTCCTCCGGGTGCCACCGCTCGATCACGGCCAGCAGGCGCCGGCGCACCCCGTGGACCAGGGTGTCCACCTGGACGGAGTCGGCGATGTGGTGGATGAAGTACACGACCAGGGCCACGTCCGCCACGGCCAGCAGGACGGCCAGGTTGACGGCCAGGTGCGGGACGAACGGCTGCGCCAGGTCGTCGGAGGCGGAGCGGATCGTGCGGAGCACCAGCAGGGCGTAGATGAAGGTGGAGACCAGCACGCCCAGCACCACCTGGTTGCCGCGGTCCGCCATGAAGTTGCGCACCAGCCGCGGCCCGTACGTGGAGCTCGCCGTGGCGACCACCGAGATGGTGATCGAGAACGCGGTCGCGGCCACCGCGAGCATCGACCCGCCGATGGCCGAGAGCATCCCCCGGGACCCGTCGATGCCCACCGCGTAGAGCCACGAGATCCAGGGCGAGTCCAGGGTCTCGGGCAGCCACCGGTCCACGGCCACCACGGACTGCGCCAGCACGACGGCGGCCACCACGCACACGGCGGGGACGAACCAGAACTTGTTGAACACCCGGCGCCAGGACCCGGACAGCTTCTCCATGGGACCCACCCTAGGAGACGGGACGGGCACCCCGGCCCGCACTCGCCCGGCGACGCCGTCCGTCTCCGAGTAAGCTGGACGGCCGGGCCCGCGCACCCGCGGCTGCCGCACCGTTCCACCGCTTCCGAGGAGATCTCTCCATGCTCAACGCTTCGCGCCCGCGCCGACGGACCAGGACCGTCCGACTGCTCCGGACCGGTGCGGTGACGGCCCTGGCGCTGACGGCGCTGGCCGGGTGCGGCTCCGACTACCCCCTCGGGGAGGAGCAGCGCCGGGCCGCGGAGCAGGGCGGATCCGACCTGTCCGGGATCCTCACCGGAGTCGGCTCCTCGGCGCAGAACGCGGCCATGCTCACGTGGCGCAGCGGGTTCGAGTCGAGGCACCCGGACGCGCAGGTGCAGTACCTCTCGGCCGGTTCCGGCGCCGGGCGCAGCGCGCTGGTGGGCGGCGGCACGGACTTCGCCGGCTCGGACGCCTATCTGGACGAGGAGGAGCAGGCCGAGGTCCGGCAGTTCTGCGGCCCGGACGGGGCGATCAACATCCCGGTGTACATCTCCCCCATCAGCGTCGCCTTCAATCTGCCCGGCATCCAGGAGCTGAACCTGGACGCCACGACCATCGCCGGCATCTTCCGCGGCGAGATCACCCGCTGGGACGACCCGGCCATCGCCGCCCAGAACGAGGGCGTCGACCTACCGGACCTGCCGATCACCCCGATCGCGCGCGCCGACGACTCCGGCACCACGGAGAACTTCACCGACTACCTGCACTCGGTGGCCCCGGAGGCGTGGCCGGACGAGGAGGACGGGAGCTGGCCGGGCAGCCTGCCCACCGAGCGGTCCCAGGGCAACGCCGGGGTGGTGAGCCTCACCGCCGGGACCGAGGGCGCCGTGACCTACGCGGACGACTCGCTCGTGGACGAGTCCCTCGGCAAGGCCCGGGTGAAGGTGGGCTCCGAGTACGTGGCCGTGTCCGGGGAGGCGGCCGGCACCGCGGTCGGCGAGGCCTCCCGCGTGGAGGGCACCGGCCCGCACGACATCGCCCTCGAGCTGGACCGCGAGCCGGACGCTGCCGGCGCGTACCCGGTGGTGCTGGTGTCCTACCACGTCTACTGCACGAGCTACACGGACCCGGAGGTGCTCGAGCTGGCCCGGGCGTTCGGCCACTACGTGGTCAGCGAGGAGGGCCAGCGGGCGGCGGCGGAGGCCGTGCAGAGCGCCCCGCTGCCGGACAACCTCCGGGCGGAGGCGCAGGAGGCCCTCGACTCCATCGGCCTGCGCTGATCCGGCGGCCCGGGCGTCCGGGTCCCCGCGGATCGGGTCCGGTCCGGATACCGTGGAGGAGTCACCGACCGAGAGGACCACCCGAATGCGCCGGATCATCCCCGCCACGGCACTGCTCGCCCTCGCGCTGACCGGCTGCGACGACGCGCAGGAGGACGGGACGACCGCCCCCGCGACGTCCTCCGAGACCTCCCCCACGAGCACCTTCAGCCCGCCGCCGCCCGTGACCACCACCCCCACGCCGGAGGGCGCCCCAGGCGAGGCGCAGGTCGGATCGGAGGCACCGGCCCCGGACCAGCCGGGCCCCGAGTCGGTGCCCACCCCCTCCGAGCAGCTCGACGGGCCGTAGCGGGCGTCCCGCTCGCGCGACGAAGGTCCGGGCCGGGTCGACGTACGTCCACTCCTCGCCCCGCGGCGCGACACACGCGGCCCGCTCGCCGGGTTCCGTGCCCGCATGCAGGAACATGGGTACACCCCACTCCCCCGGAAGGCACCCCCATGCACGAGAACACCACTCTCGTCCCCCGTCCCCCCTGGGCCACCGCTCAGGAGGTGACCGATCCCGAGACGGTCACCAACTCGCGGGAGCTGCCCGCCCGGTCCCTCGCCGGTCCGTCGCCGGTGGCCCTGCTCGAGACGTGGGAGGTCGTCACCACCCCGGACGGGTCCTACGCCCACCCGGACGGCGTGGTCCTGCACATCGGCCACGAGGCGTGGACCGTGGCCCAGGCCAGGGTCCTGCGCGATCGCATCGACGAGGCGCTGGGCCTGCTCGAGTAGGCCCAGCACCACGGATCCGCGGCCGCACCGCGCTCCCCGAGCGCGGCCGTCGCCGCACCGCGCACCGTCCCGGCCGGGCCCGGG
Source organism: Kocuria oceani (assembly GCF_029524215.1). Classification (NCBI taxonomy): domain Bacteria; kingdom Bacillati; phylum Actinomycetota; class Actinomycetes; order Micrococcales; family Micrococcaceae; genus Kocuria; species Kocuria oceani. The sequence goes on from NZ_JARAMH010000005.1 coordinate 66,559, forward strand.
AGCGCGGAAGGGCCTCCTTCCCGGGCGGGGAAGGAGGCCCTTCGAACGTGTGGGCCCCGTGGGGCTCGAACCCACGACCCATGGATTAAAAGTCCACTGCTCTACCAACTGAGCTAGAGGCCCGCGCCCGGTCGGCGGGCACGGGGCGCGGCCGGTCCGGAGCGGGCACCACTCTACCGCACGGTCCCCGTGCGCCCGGGCCCCCGCCCCGCCCGGGGAGAGGGGGAGCCGGCGAGCGCTCCGGCGCGCCCGCCTAGAGTGGCCGTGAACACCGTGCACACCGACCCGACCGGAGGAGACCGCCCGTGCCACAGCCGAGCACCGAGGAAGAAGAGCGCGCCGAGACGGGGCTCTTCGGCCCCTCGGCCGTCACCGCGTACCTCGAGCAGGTGGTGGAGCAGCTGCGCGACGAGCGCGGCGGCGCCCCCAGCTCCTCCATCCCGGCCCTCGCGGAGGCGGACCCGGAGCGCTTCGGCATCGTCATCGCCACCGCGGACGGCCACGTGTACGAGGCCGGCAGCACACGGGACGAGTTCAGCCTCCAGTCGATCTCCAAGGCCTTCACCTACGCCCTGGCCCTGCACGACCTCGGGGCGGAGGCCGTGCACGCGAAGATGGACGTGGAGCCCAGCGGGGACGCCTACAACGAGATCTCGCTCCAGCCCGGCACCGGACGCCCGGCCAACCCCATGATCAACGCCGGGGCGATCGCCTCGACGTGGCTGGTCCCGGACAGCGACCGCGACCTGCGCCGGGACCGGATCCGCGAGGCCTACTCCCGCTGCGCGGGCCGGGACCTGGCCATCAGCCCCGAGGTCCTCGCCCAGGAGCACGACGCCGGGGACCGCAACCGGGCCCTGGGCTACCTGCTGGCCTCCGCCGGGATCATCGAGGGCGACCCCGCGCAGGCGCTCGAGGACTACTTCGCCCAGTGCTCCGTGCTGGTCACCTGCCGCGACCTCGCCCTGATGGGCGCCACCCTCGCCAACGCGGGCACCAACCCGCTCACCGGTGAGGAGGTCTTCGACGCCGAGACCGTGTCCCGGGTCCTGTCCGTCATGAGCTCCTGCGGGATGTACGACGACGCCGGCGAGTGGATGGTGCGGGTGGGACTGCCCGCCAAGTCCGGGGTGGGCGGGGGCATCATCGCCGTCCTGCCGGGCGAGCTGGCGGTGGCGACCTTCTCCCCCGCCCTGGACCGGCACGGCAACAGCGTGCGCGGGGTGCTCGCGTGCGAGCGGCTCTCCCAGGACCTCGACCTGCACTTCACGCACACCGCCCGGGTGGCCCGGTCCACGGTCCGGGCCAGCTACCCGATCGACCAGTCCCCGTCCCTGGTGCGGCGCAACGCCGACGCCGAGGCCGTGCTGGCCGAGCACGGGACGGACGCCGTCGTCGTCGAGCTGCAGGGCGACCTGCTGTTCACGGGCACGGAGACGGCGATCCGCACCGTCCGCGACGTCGCCTACGACGCCTCCTACGTGGTGGTGGACCTGCGCCGGGTGGACGTCATCGCCGACTACGCGATGCCGATGCTGGCCCGGACCCGGCAGGAGCTGCACGCGGCCGGGCGCACCGTGGTGGTGGTCGCCGGAAATCCCGACTTCGGCCGCTCCTTCCGGGGCGATCCGCCGCTGGAGGTCTTCCCGAGCCGTGCGGCGGCCATCAAGTGGGTCGAGGACGCGCTGCTCGAGGAGCACGGCGGGCCGGAGTGCACCCCGTCCCGGGTCAAGCCCGTCGAGTCGGAGCTGTTCTCCCGGCTGGAGCCCGCGGACGCCCGCGCGCTGCGCGTCCGCACCGTGGAGCGCACGTGGGCGGCCGGGGAGAACATCCTGCGCACCGGCCAGAACTTCGCCGGCATCCACCTCATCGTGAGCGGGGACGTGTCGATGTCCCTGCGCACGCCGTCCGGGGAGCGCGTGGAGCTGCAGGTGCTGGGCCCCGGCATGAGCTTCGGCGAGCTCGCCCTGGGCACCGGCGACAAGCAGCACGCGACCCTCAGCGCGGTCACCGACGTCACCGCCCGGGTCCTGTCCCCGCAGACGCTCGCGGAGCTCGAGCAGGAGGACCCGGCGCTGGGTCTGCGGCTGTGGAAGGCGCTGGCCCGGGACGGCTTCGAGCGGGCGGACCAGCAGTGGCGGGACGCGGCGGTGCACGCCTCGGCCAGCGACTGGTGAGCGCTCCGTGGCCCGGCGGGAACCGCGGCCGTACCCTGGACGCATGAGCGACGTCCCCCGCCACCACAAGCCGGTGAAGTTCTCCCCCGAGCAGTTCGACGCCCACGAGGGCGGCCCGGACCCGGCCCGGGTCTCGGAGGCGGCGCACCTCGCCGCCCACGCCCTGGTCTCCCGGGGGCGGGCCAGCGACGACCCGGAGATCAGCCGCCGGCTCATCGAGCTCACCGACGAGCAGGGCCTGGAGGGCATCGCCGAGATGTGGGCGGAGGCCCCGGCGGTCTCGCTCCCCGGGGCGCTGTGGCGGCTCTACGCCCTGCGCGCCGGGGTGCGGAAGGACCCCGTGCGGATGGGCCGGTACTTCGCCGCGGGGCGGGGCACCGCCCAGGTCTCCCACGTGGTCGCCGGCGTGGCGGAGCCTCCCGGGGCCGAGGAGATCACCACGATGGCGGACGCCATCCTCTCCGGGGCGTTCAACGGCGAGTTCGACGTCGCCCTGGACCGGTTCGCGGCCTTCTGCCGCGTGATCGCCCTGGGCCGGATCCGGCTGGCCGACACGGGGCAGCTGCCGGTCCTGCACGAGCACGCGCCCCGGGGACCGAGCACCGTGGCCCTGACCCAGCGCCTCGAGCGCACCGCGGAGGAGCTGGAGGCCTCGGCCAACGCCTGGCGCCGCGGGCACCTGGACTGAGATCCCGGCCACCTCCGGCCGTGCGGGAGGCCACAGACGCCGGGCTTGGCCTGCGGGGCACGTGGACTACCATGGACTGCAGGTGCCGGGCCGCGGCAGCCCCGGGCTCCATCTCATAGCCGCCACGAGCGGCCTTCCGCCGAGAGGCGCTCCCGGTCCGGCACCGCCCCCTTCCCTCCTCCCCCGCCGCCCGCGGGCCGCGGGGCGTTCGACTGTGCCGTGTACAGTGAAGCCCGCCGTGCTCCGCGGCGCCGGCCCCGACGCCCAGGATGGTCACCAGATGGCGCTTCGCATCTTCCCGGAGGACGAACTGGTCCTGGACCTGCTGGCCGACATGTCGGGACAGGTGACGGAGTCCGTCCGCCTCCTGTCGGAGCTGATCGGGTCCCCCGAGGTGGACGTCTCGACCCTCGACGCGATCCGGGAGTGCGAGGCCCGCTCCACCGACCTCTACTTCTCCGTGATGACCACGGTGCGCTCCACGTTCGTGATCCCCGTACCCCGACAGGACGTCTACGTGCTGGGGCACTGGCTCAACAAGGCCGCGGAGGAGCTCCTGGCCGTGGCCGAGGCGCACGTCGCCCACGGACTCACCCGGCCGCCCTCGTACGCCACCGACCAGCTCGGGGTGATCGTGCGCATGTCCGAGCTGACCACCCGTGCCATGCGCGACCTCGCCGGCCTGCAGGGCCTCGACGACTACTGGTACGAGATGCTGCGCCTGGGCAAGCAGGCGGAGCGGATCCACCAGCTGCACATGGCCCACCTCCTGGAGCACCACAAGGCGATCCCGGCCCTGCGCCGGCAGCAGTCCGTCCAGCGCTTCGTGGAGGCGGCCCGGGCGCTGGTGCGCGTGTCCACCGAGGTGGGCCGCATCGTCGTGGCGGAGTCCTGAGCCGCGGTGCTGGTGCTGCTCACGGTCCTGGGCCTGGTCCTCGCCGCCGTCCACGTGGTGGTCAACGGTTTTCACGACGCCCCCAACGCCCTCGCGCTGCCGGTCCGCTCCCGGGCGCTGACCCCCAAGATCGGGCTGGTGCTGAGCGCCCTGGTGAACGCGGCCGGGGTCTTCACGGCCGGCTGGCTCCTGACCGACTGGATCATCCCGGCCACCCCCGTGCCGCTGAACACGGTGGGCTCGGCGGCGCTGGTGTGCGCCCTGGCGAGCACGATCGCCTGGAACGTCCTCACCTGGTGGCTGGGCATGCCGTCCTCCTCGACCACCGCGCTGCTGGGCGGGCTGCTCGGGGCGCTGCTGGGGGCCCGGGCCGTGGGCCTGACCGAGCAGGACCCCCTGACCGGGGAGGTGCTGTCCCAGCTCGCCGTCCCGCTCCTGGTGGCCCCCCTGCTGGCCTACGGGCTGGCCTGGGCGCTGGTGGTCCCGCTGCTGCACCTGCTGCGCCACTCCGAGCCCTCGACCACCACCTTCCGCTCCCAGGTGGCCCAGGCCACCGGCGCCGCGGCCATCGCCTTCGGCCACGGGCTCACCCACGGGCGGCGGGCCGTCTGGGTGTTCACCACGCTGCTGCTCTGCGCCGGCCTGCCCGTCTCGGCGCAGGGCCGCGAACCGTGGATCCTGGTCCTCGTCGCGGTGGGGCTGGCCGTGGGGACCCTGTTCGGGGCCTGGCGGATCGCCTACACGCTGTCCTCCCGGATGGTCACCATCGACCCGTTCCGCGGGGCTGTGGCCCAGGGCGTGGCGGGCTCCCTGCTGTTCCTCGGCGGGACGCTCATCCCGGTGGCGATGTCGACCTCCCAGACGGCCGCCGCGGCGATCCTCGGGGCCGGGCGGCAGCAGCGCTTCCACACGGTCAACGTCCGCGTGGTGCGGCGGGTGGTCCTCGTGTGGGTCGTGACGGTCCCGGTCTGCGGGGTCGTCTCGGCCACGCTGCTGCTGGCGCTCTCGCCCCTGCTGTAGCGCGCCCGCGGCCGGGCCGTCCCCACACCCTCCGCCGACGACGACGGGCGCCTCCCCCGGTGGGGGCGGCGCCCGTCCTCGTCGGCGCGTCGGCTCAGCCGAAGCGGCCGGAGACGTAGTCCTCGGTCTGCTGCTGCTTCGGGTTGGAGAAGATCTCCGAGGTGGGGCCGTACTCGATGAGCTTGCCGGGCTTGCCGGTGCCCTGGATGTTGAAGAACGCCGTCCGGTCCGAGATGCGGGAGGCCTGCTGCATGTTGTGGGTCACGATCACCACGGTGTAGTCCTGCTTGAGCTCGTTGATCAGGTCCTCGATCGCCAGGGTGGAGATCGGGTCCAGGGCGGATGCCGGCTCGTCCATGAGGATCACGTCCGGCTTCACCGCGATCGCCCGGGCGATGCACAGGCGCTGCTGCTGGCCGCCGGAGAGGCTGGAACCCGGCTTGTCGAGGCGGTCCTTGACCTCGTTCCACAGGTTGGCGCCCTGCAGGGAGCTCTCCACCAGCGCGTCGGCGTCCCCCCGGGAGATCCGCTTGCTGTTCAGCTTCACGCCCGCGAGCACGTTGTCCCGGATGGACATGGTGGGGAAGGGGTTCGGGCGCTGGAAGACCATGCCGATCATGGAGCGCACCACGACCGGGTCCACGCCCTGGCCGTAGAGGTCGTCGCCGTCGAGGAGCACCTGGCCCTCCGCGCGGGCACCGGGGATCACCTCGTGCATGCGGTTGAGGGTACGCAGGAAGGTCGACTTGCCGCAGCCGGACGGACCGATGAAGGCGGTCACCGACCGGGCGTCGATCCCCATGCTCACGTCCTCCACGGCCAGGAAATCGCCGTAGTAGACGTTCAGGTGGTCGACGTCGATTCGCTTGGACATGGTGTGTTCCTTGCTCTTTTCTTCGCAGAGGTGTGTGCAGAGGTGTGTGCGGAGCTCAGCGGCCGGCGGTCTTGGGGGCGAAGGCCCGGGCCACGAGACGGGCCACGAGGTTGAGCAGCATCACGATCAGGATCAGGATCAGCGCCGCCGCCCACGCCCGCTGCTGTGAGGGGTCGGGGCTCGTGGGGGACGTGGGGGTCATGATCTGGTAGTAGATGAACGTCGGCAGGGTGGTCATCCATCCCGAGAAGGAGTTCCAGTTGATGGCCGTGGCGAAGCCGGCGGTGACCAGCAGCGGGGCGGTCTCGCCGATCACGCGGGCGATCGCCAGCGTCACCCCGGACGCGATCCCGGAGATCGCGGTGGGGATGACGACCTTGAGAATGGTCCGCCACTTGCGCACGCCCAGGGCGTAGGCGGCCTCGCGCAGCTCGTTGGGGACGATCTTCAGCATCTCCTCGGTGTTCTTCACCACCGTGGGGATCATGAGCACGGTCAGGGCCACCGCGGCCACGAAGCCGAAGCGGGTGGACGGGCCGAGCAGCAGGCCGAACAGGGCCGCGGCGAACAAGCCGGCCACGATCGAGGGAATGCCGGTCATGACGTCGACGAAGAACGTGATGCTCTTGCCGAGCCAGCCGCCCTTCGAGTACTCGACGAGGTAGATGGCGGTCAGGAGCCCGATCGGCACCGACAGGAGGGTGGCCCAGAACGTGATCGAGACCGTCCCGACGATGGCGTGGTACGCCCCGCCCAGCACCGGGCTCTCCCCCGCGGCGGCGGCGTTGTCCGTGGCGCCGGTGACACCGTTCATGGACGTCAGCAGCAGGTTCGAGGTCAGACCGGGCAGCCCGTTGGCCAGCACCGTCCAGACCACGGAGATCAGCGGGATCACGGCCAGCACGAACGCCGTGTAGACCAGGTAGGTCATCAGGGAGTCCGCGCCGTTGCGCGGGCCCTCGACCGCCGTCACGGCGACCGGTGCGGCGATCAGGAACACCACGGCGGCCAGGACAGCCCACAGGGCCACGGAGAAGCCGAACAGCGCCGCGAGGGCCGCGCCCACCACCACGGCGGCCGCACCGATCGCGGGCACCAGCCATCCGGGCTTCTGGTTGCGGGTGAGCGTCGACCGGCGCGGCGAGGACGGACGCACGGGAGCGGGGTTGCGGAGGGCGGTGTTGAACATCAGTTGGCTCCCGAGAATTCCTTGTAGCGGGCGACGATGGCGCGGGCGATCATGTTCACGACCAAGGTGATCACGAACAGGATCAGGCCGGCCGCGATGAGCTCGGACAGGCGGAGGCCGTAGGCCTCCGGGAAGTTCAGGGCGATCTCCGCCGCAATGGTCTGGTTGCCGGACTGGACCAGGGACGTGGTGAGCGGGCCGCTGGAGAGCACCAGGGCCACCGCCATGGTCTCCCCGAGGGCCCGGCCCAGCGCGAGCATCACGGCCGAGACGATGCCCGGACGGGCGAACGGGAGCACCGTCATCCGGATCATCTCCCACCGGGTGGCGCCGAGGGCCAGTGCGGCCTCCTCGTGCAGCTTGGGCGTCTGGACGAACAGCTCGCGCGACATCGCCGTGATGATCGGCAGGATCATGATCGCCAGCACCACACCGGCCGTGAGCATCGTCTTGCCGGTCTGGGAGGGCGGGCCGGCGAAGAAGGGGATGAACCCCAGGTTGCCGGAGAGCCAGGCGTAGAAGGGCACCATCGACGAGGCGAGCACCGTGGTGCCCCAGGCCCCGTAGATCACCGAGGGGATCGCCGCCAGCAGGTCGATGACGTAGCCCACGGGCTTGGCGATCCGCGCCGGCGCGTAGTGGGAGATGTACAGCGCCACAAGCACCCCGATCGGGGTCGCGATCACCAGGGCGATGACGGCGGCCACCACGGTGCCGATGACCATGGGCCAGATGTAGGACCAGAAGCCGGCGCCGCCGGAGACGTCCTCCGCGGGCGCCTGGAAGGTGGGCAGCGCCTGCAGGAACAGGAACAGGGCCACGGCGGCGAGGACCGCGAGGATCAGCACGCCGGCCCCGAGGCTGAGCCCGGAGAAGATCGAGTCGCCGGCCCTGCCGCCGGAGGCGGTCTTCCTGGCGGTGACGGTGGTGGACATGTCGGGTGCCCCTTCGATTGCCTGACACGGGTCGCACCGGGACGGGGTTGTGCCCCGGCGCCTGGGTCCGGTGACGCTCCTCACGGCGGAGGCGCCTCACACACAAATGTCCCGTTCGGCGCGAGCACGGGCCACGGGCCCGGGCCCGCACCGAACGGGACCAGCAGAACTGGATCAGCCGGCGACCGTGATCTGGTCGATCGCCTCCTGCGCGGAGCTGCGCAGGTTCTCGGACATCGGGGCCGAGCCGGCGGCGTCGGCCGCGGCCTGCTGCCCCTCCTCGCTGATGACGTACGAGCCGAACGCCTTGGCGAGGTCAGCGGTCTCCTGAGAATCGTACTGCGAGCAGTACAGGTGGAAGGACACGAGCACGATCGGGTAGGCCCCGGACTCGGTGGTGTCGCGCTCGAGGTCCATCGCCATGTCATACTCGGCGCGCCCCTCGACGGGGGTGGAGTTCTCCACCGCAGTGGCGGCGGCCTCGGCGGAGTACGGGACGTACTCCTCGCCCACGCCCACTGCCACGGTGCCGAGGTCACCCACGGCAGAGGCGTCGGCGTAGGTGATCGCGCCCTCGGTGGAGCTGGTGGACTGCACCACCCCGGCGGTGCCCTTGTTGTTCTCGGCGGCCCACTGCGAGGGCCAGTTGCCCGAGACCTCCTCGGTCCACACGTCGGGGGCGGCCGCGGCCAGGTACTCCTGGAAGTTCTCCGTGGTGCCGGACTCGTCGTTGCGGTGCACCACGGTGATCGGGGTGTCCGGCAGGTCGGCGTCCGGGTTGAGCTCGGCGATCGCCGGGTCGTTCCAGGTGTCGATCTCCCCGGTGAAGACCTGCGCGATGGTGGGCCCGTCCATGTTCACGGTCTCCACGCCGGGCAGGTTGAAGGCCACCGCGATCGGGGAGATGTAGGCCGGGATGTGGAAGCCGCCGTCGGGCCCGCAGACCTCCTTGGACGCCTCGTACTCCTCCTCGTCGAGGTAGGCGTCGGTGCCGGCGAAGTCGGCACCGCCGGCGACGAAGGCCTCCCGGCCGGCGCCGGAGCCGTCCGGGGAGTACTGCACCTGGGCCTCGGGGTTGGCGCTCTGGAAGCCGTTCTGCCAGGCGGTCATCGCGGCCTGCTGGGAGGACGCGCCGATGCCGGTGAGCGTGCCGGACACTCCGGCGCCCGCGGCCGAGGACTCGCCCGAGCCGGTCGCTTCGCCCGTCGCGTTGTCGGAACCGCACGCGGTGAGTGCGAGCGAGCCGATGGCCAGGACGGCCGCGGAACGGCCGAGGTGGGAAACCTTCACTTGATAGCCCCTTCAGATCACAGTTGCGCCCCGTCGAGGGGCCGTCGTCCAGCGTGGCTCCGGATGTCGTCGGAGCCGGTGCGAGAGGCGGATCTGCGGTCGTCCCGCGGACCTCTCACCGGGAGACCTTAGGGAGCGCAGGTAGCCAGATTGGCCCGCGAAGGTGAACGGAGGGTGAACACAGGCCCCGAGGGCAGGGCAGGGTCGCGCAACTCACACCGGGGACCTGCCCGGTGCCGTGAAGGGGCGCGGGAGCGGAGCCGGCCCGCCGGAGGTCCCCGGCCGCTCCCCTAGGATGGACCCATGCAGCCAGGCGACCGTGCGCGAGCCGCGGCCCGTGCGGTGCGCAGCCGCACCAGGGTCGGCCTGACGCGGGTCCGCACGGGTCTGCTGCAGAGCTTCCAGATCACGGTCGCGAGCGTCGGGGCCTACGTGATCGCCGAGCGGCTCCTGGGCCACTCCGGACCGATCTTCGCCGCCACCGCGGCCCTGGTGGCCCTGGGCTTCGCCAAGGACGGACTGCGCTACCGGCGTGTGCTCGAGGTCTCGATCGGCTGCACCCTCGGCATCGCCGTGGGGGACACGCTGATCCACGTCCTGGGCACCGGGGTGTGGCAGGCCGCGGTGGTGCTCATGACCTCGATCCTGCTCGCCCGCTTCCTGGACAACGGCACGCTGTTCACCACGCAGATGGGCCTGCAGGCCGTGCTCGTGGTCCTGCTCCCGCCCTCCCAGGACGGCGTGTTCGCCCGTTCCACCGACGCCGTCGTGGGCGGGGCCTGCGCCCTGGCCATGGCCTACTTCGTGCCCACGGACCCGCGGCGGCAGCCGCGCCAGGACCTGCGGGCCCTGGTCGACGAGTTCTCCGGGGTGCTGCGGGAGGCCGGCCGCGCCGTCGAGGACTACGACGCCACCGCCGCCTGGCACGCCCTCGTGCGCTCCCGCCAGACCCAGCCGCTCGTGGACTCGGTGACCTCCGGGCTGAAGTCCGCCGTGGAGATCGCGACGGCCTCCCCGCTGTACCGCAGCCGCCGCGCGGAGATCGAGACCATCGGGCGCTCCATCCGCTATCTCGACCTCGCCGTGCGCAACGCCCGGGTGCTCACCCGCCGGCTCGCCTCGGTGCTCAACCACGTGACCCTCTCGGACGAGGCCGTGGCCGCCCTGACCGACGCCCTCGACGACCTCGCGGACGCGGTCAGCACCCTGGGCAACGCGCTGGCGGTGGCCGCCCCCGGGTCCCGGGAGAGCTACCTGCGCCAGGCCCGCAACGAGCTGGCGAACGTGGCCGGGCGGCTGCACCCGCGCGAGATGGGGGTGCGGACGATGGAGGGCGAGACCCTGGTGCTGGACATGCGGCCGATGGTCGTGGACCTGCTCGAGGCGGCCGGCATGACCCACGAGGAGGCTCGCGACCAGCTCCCCCGGCTGGAGGGCTGGGACCGCGCCTGAGCAGCACTCCGGCCGGCGCGGGCCGCCCCGTCACGGCCGGGACCGGAGGGCACGCACCCGGACCTCGACGGCCGCGAGCGACGGCCGCGGGCGGCGCCGGTTGGCAGGCGGGCCGGCTCAGCAGCAGGACGAGGACAGCAGCGGCAGCGGGGCACGCTCGAGAGCCACCGGCTGCGGGGTCGAGCAGCAGGCCTCGGCCGGCTCCTCGGCGGCCTGCGGGGCGCAGCAGCCCTGCTCCTCGCCGCTGTCGCCCGCGGGCCCGAGGGCCGGCAGGTCGCAGGACCCACCCAGATCGGTGGAGCACACCCCGGTCTCGGGCAGGACCAGCTGCACGTCGTCGGCGGCTTCCCGGTCCCCGGCCAGGGCGGCGGCGACGGAGCGGACCTGCTCGTAGCCGGTGGCCAGGAGGAAGGTGGGGGCACGTCCGTAGGACTTCGTGCCCACGATGTAGAAGCCGGCCTCGGGGTGGGCCAGCAGCTTCTCCCCGTGCGGGGCCACGGATCCGCAGGAATGGAACTCCGGGTCGATCAGCGGTCCCAGCCGGCGGGGGGCGTCGACGGCCGGGTCCAGCTCCAGGCGCAGCTCCGAGAGCATCGCGAGGTCGGGGCGGAAGCCGGTGGCCGGCACCAGCAGATCCACGCTGAGTTCTTCGTCCCCGGTGGGGGTGGTGGCCCGGACGCTCAACCTGCCAGCGGTCGAGGTGAAGCCGGTGACGGTGAAGGAGGTGTGCACTTCGATCACGCCGGATTCCACGAGGTGGCGCAGCCGGGTGCCCAGCGCGCCCCGGGCGGCCAGTTCGTCGCGGTCCTCCCCGCCGTAGACCCGAGTGACGTCGGCGGAGCGCACGGCCCAGGAGATCCGGGTGCCTGGCTCGGTCTCGGCCAGGGCGCCGAGCTCGAGCAGGGTGTTGGCCGCGGAGTGCCCGGCCCCCACGACGAGCACGTGGCGGCCGGAGAAACGGTGCCGGTCCCGGCCGGTGACGTCGGGCAGCGGGGCGGTGATCCGCCCGGCGGTCACGGCCTCGGCCTCGCCGGGGGCGGGTAGCCCGGCTTGGCCCAGCGGGTTGGGCGTCGCCCAGGTGCCGGAGGCGTCGATCACCGCCGACGCCTCGACGTCCTCCACCGCACCATCGGTGCGCTGGAGGCGCACCAGGAACGGGGTGGACTCCCGGTTGGCGGTGTGGGTCTTGTCCATCCCCGCCCGGGACACGGCCACCGCCCGGGCGCCGGTGCGGATCCGTTCCGCCAGGACGGCCGCGAGGGGCTCCAGGTACTGCTCCACCAGCTCGGCGCCGGTCGGCAGCGCCTCGGGGTCCGGGGCGGTCCAGCCGGTGCCGGCCAGCAGACGGGCGGCGGCCGCGTCGACGTCGTAGCGCCACGGGGAGAACAGGGGGGTGTGGCCCCAGTCGCGGATCGCCGCCCCCGCCCGGGGGCCGGCCTCGAGGACCAGCGGGGTCAGGCCGCGCTCGAGCAGGTGCGCGGCGGCGGCCAGCCCGACGGGCCCGGCGCCGATCACGACGACGGGCAGATCGATGCTCCCGGTCATGTTCTGCGGACCTCTCACTCGGCGGTGCCGGCCGGCAGCAGCTCGGAGACCAGGGTCTGGACGCGGGTCCTGATCTCGTCGCGGATGGGCCGCACGGCCTCCACACCCTTGCCGGCCGGGTCCTCCAGGGCCCAGTCCTCGTACCACTTGCCCGGATGGAACGGGCAGGCGTCCCCGCAGCCCATGGTGATCACCACGTCGGAGCCCTGCACCGCCTGGTCGGTGAGGATCTTCGGGGTCTGGGCGCTCAGGTCGATGCCCTCCTCGGCCATGGCCTCCACGGCGGCCGGGTTCACCGCGTCGGCCGGGGCGGAGCCGGCCGAGCGGACCTCGATGCGGCCTCCGGAGAGATGGGTCAGGTAGGCGGCGGCCATCTGGGACCGCCCGGCGTTGTGCACGCACACGAACAGGACGGAGGGCTTGTCCGTGGTCTCGGCCGCGGACGTGGGGTCGGTGCTCATGGGGTGATCCGTTCTGTCGGACGGGGAAAGAGGTGAGGGGGACGGTTCAGGCGTGCGTGCCGTCGGTGAGCTCGGTGAGCAGCCGCTGCACGCGGGTGTCGATGTCGTCGCGGACCAGGCGCATCCGCTCGACACCCTCGATCCCTCGGGTGGAGGGCTCGTCGGTGTGCCAGGTCTCGATGGTGCCGGCCATGCCCGCGACGGGCTCGACCTTCGCCTCGTCGCCCAGGACCACGACCCGGTCCACGGAGCGCAGCAGCTCGGGGTCGATGGGCTTCGGGGTGCCGGAGGACATGTCGGCCCCGACCTCGGCGACGACCTCGGCGGACAGTGCGTTGATCGTGCTGCCCGGCGTGGTGCCGGCGGAGTGGACCTCCACAGCACCCGCGGCGTGGTGGTCCATGAGGGCGGCGGCCATCTGGGACTTGCCGCCGTTCTTGGCGCAGACGAACAGGACGGAGGGCTTGGTGGTCTCGGTGCTCAACTGGTGCTCCTGGAAGGTCGCGGGGTCAGCGGGTGGGGACGGTACGGTCACCGGGGAAGAGCTTCCGCCCGGCCCAAAGGGACACGTAGACCAGCGCCACGAGCACGGGCACCTCGATCAGCGGGCCGACCACTCCGGCGAGGGCCTGTCCGGAGGTCACCCCGAAGGTGCCGATGGCCACGGCGATGGCCAGCTCGAAGTTGTTGCCGGCGGCGGTGAAGGCCACGGTGGTGGACTTCGCGTAGTTCAGCCCCAGGGCGCGGGAGACGAGCAGCCCGATGCCGAACATGAGGAAGAAGTAGACCAGCAGCGGCCACGCGATGCGCACCACGTCCCAGGGGTTCGAGGTGATCGCGTCGCCCTGCAGGGCGAAGAGCAGCACGATGGTGAACAGCAGCCCGTACAGGGCCCAGAGACCGAGCTTCGGCAGGAACGTGCCCTCGTACCAGTCGCGGCCCTGGGCCTTCTCGCCGAGGGTGCGGGTGAGGAACCCGGCCACCAGCGGGATGCCCAGGAAGACCAGCACGGAGACGACGATGGACCAGACCGAGAACTCCGCCGACGTCGTTGGCAGGCCCAGCCAGGACGGCAGGACCTGGAGGTAGAACCAGCCCAGGGCGCCGAAGGCGATGACCTGGAAGACGGAGTTGACCGCCACCAGCACGGCCGCCGCCTCCCGGTCCCCGCAGGCCAGGTCGTTCCAGATCAGCACCATGGCGATGCACCGGGCCAGGCCCACGATGATCAGCCCGGTGCGGTACTCCGGCAGGTCGGGCAGGAAGATCCAGGCCAGGGCGAACATCAGCGCGGGCCCGACGATCCAGTTCAGCGCCAAGGAGGCGCCCATCAGCCGCCGGTCGCCGGCCACGCGGTGGGTCTCGTCGTAGCGGACCTTGGCGAGCACCGGGTACATCATCACCAGCAGCCCGATCGCGATGGGCACGGACACCTCGCCCACCCTCACCGCCTCCAGGGCGGTGTCCAGCCCCGGCACGAACCGGCCGAGCAGGAGGCCGGCGAGCATCGCGGCGATGATCCAGGCGGGCAACCAGCGGTCGAGGAAGGACAGGTCCTTCATCACCCCCTGGGAGGCGGCGGGGGCGGTGGCGGTGTTGCTCATGGGCGGGTCCGGTCCTTCATATCGACGACGATCTATCGGTCACCCTAAGGAACATATTGACACACGTCAATGTAGAGTGGGGGGATGACTGCCGCACCGGATCTTCAGGCCGCCGCTGCCGATCAGTGCGTCCCCCGCACGACGGGCACGGAGTGCTGCTCGCTCTCGGGCGGGCCCATGACCCCCGACGACGCCCAGCGGATCGCCGGCCGGCTCAAGGCCCTGTCCGACCCCACCCGCCTGCGGCTGCTCTCGCACGTGGCGGCGCAGGGCTGCAGCGCGGTCTGCGTGTGCGACCTGACCGCGGTGGTGGACATCAGCCAGCCCACGGTGAGCCACCACATGAAGAGGCTCGTCGACGCCGGGCTGGTCACCCGCGAGCAGCGCGGCAAGTGGGCCCACTACTCCGTGGTCCCCGAGGCCTTCGCCGAGCTCCGCTCCTTCCTCGACCTGGGCTGAGCCGGCGCCGAGGCCGGCGCTGCGCCGTCCGCTGAGGCCATCCGCTTAGGCCGTCCGCCGCGGCCGATAGCCTGGTCGCCATGAGCACCCGCACCCGCCGCAACTCCCCCGCCTACCGCTGCACCGAGTGCGGCTGGAGCACGGCCAAGTGGGTGGGCCGGTGCGGGGAGTGCCAGGCGTGGGGCACGGTCGAGGAGATCGGCGAGCACAAGGCCCGCACCACTGCGGCACGCTCCATCGCCGAGCCCGCCCGGCCCATCGCCCAGGTCGACGCCACCGTCGCGACGTCGGCGCCCACCGGCGTGCCGGAGCTGGACCGGGTCCTCGGCGGCGGCCTCGTGCCCGGGGCGGTCGTCCTGATGGCCGGGGAGCCGGGGGTCGGGAAGTCGACACTGCTGCTCGACGTCGCCGCCCGCTTCGCCGAGGGCGCCGGCACGGGGACCCGCGACGTCCTCTACGTCACCGGCGAGGAGTCCGCCGCGCAGGTGAAGCTGCGCGCGGACCGGATCGGCGCCGTCGCCCCCACCCTCTTCCTGACCGCGGAGACGGATCTCGCCACCGCCCTGGGCCACATCGAGACGATCTCGCCCCGCCTGCTCGTGGTCGACTCCGTGCAGACGCTGGCCAGCGCCGAGGTCGAGGGCTCCGCCGGCGGGGTCACGCAGGTGCGCGAGGTCGCGGCCTCCCTCATCGCCGCGGCCAAGAAGCGGAACATGACCACCCTGCTCGTCGGCCACGTCACCAAGGACGGCTCCATCGCCGGCCCCCGGCTGCTGGAGCACCTCGTGGACGTGGTGTGCCAGTTCGAGGGCGAGAAGCACTCCCGGATCCGGCTGCTGCGGGCGGTGAAGAACCGCTACGGGCCCACCGACGAGGTCGGCTGCTTCGACCTCACCGAGACCGGCATCACGAGCGTCGAGGACCCCTCTGGCCTGTTCGTCTCCCGCACGGCCATGCCGGTCTCCGGGACGTGCCTGACCGTCACGCTCGAGGGCCGCCGCCCCCTCCTCGCCGAGGTGCAGGCGCTGCTGGACCGCTCCGCCACCGCGCAGCCCCGGCGTGCCACGGCCGGACTGGACTCCTCGCGCGTGGCGATGCTGCTCGCCGTCCTGCAGCGCCGGGCCGGGGTGAACCTGGCCGGGCTGGACTGCTACGTCTCCACGGTCGGCGGGGTCAAGCTCACGGAGCCCTCCACCGATCTCGCCGTGGCCATGGCCCTGGCCTCCGCCGCGCAGGACCGGCCCCTCCCCCAGCGGCTCGTGTGCTTCGGGGAGGTCGGCCTGGCCGGCGAGGTGCGGCCCGTCCCGGGCATCGGCCGCCGCATCCAGGAGGTCGCCCGGCTCGGCTTCACCCACGCGGTGGTGCCGGCCAGCTCGACCGGACCGGGTGCGGTCCCGGCCGGCTTCACCGTGCGGGAGGTGACCACGATCACCGAGGCCATGGAGCTGCTCTTCCCCCGGTCGGGCGCCGGTTCCGGGCAGAAGCGGCAGACCGCCGCGGCCGTATGATGTGACCGTGGCGAAGACCCCTGAGAACGCACTGCGCAAGACGCTGGCCCGCATCGCACCGGGCACCGAGCTGCGCACCGGTCTCGAACGGATCCTGCGCGGCCGCACCGGTGGCCTGCTGGTGCTGGGCTTCGACCGGTCCGTGGAGGCGATCTGCTCCGGGGGCTTCGACATCAACACCGACTTCTCCGCGCCCAAGCTGCGGGAACTGGCCAAGATGGACGGCGCCATCATCTGCGACCGGGACGCCACCCGCATCCTCAAGGCCGGGGTGCAGCTCGTGCCGGACGCCTCGATCGACACCAGCGAGTCCGGCACCCGGCACCGCTCGGCGGAGCGCACCGCCAAGGAGACCGGGGTCCCGGTGATCTCGGTGAGCCAGTCGATGAGCGTCATCACCATCTACGTGGGCGAGACCCGCTACGCGATCGAGGGCTCCCAGTCGATCATGGCCCGCGCCAACCAGGCGCTGCAGACGCTGGAGCACTACAGCAACCGCATGGAGCAGGTCCTCGGCAACCTCTCCTCGCTGGAGATCGAGGCGTCCGTGACCGTGCGGGACGTGGCGCTGACCCTGCAGCGCATGGAGATGGTGCGGCGGATCTCCTCCGAGATCGGCTGGTACGTCCTCGAGCTGGGCGTGGACGGCCGGCTCATCGCCCTGCAGCTCGAGGAGCTGACCGCGGGCACGGGCCCGGGGCCCGACGTCGTGCTGCGGGACTACCTGCCCGACGACACTCCGGCGGAGGGCATCGACCAGGGACTGGAGAGCCTCGCGGAGCTCACCCCGGCGGAGCTCATCGACCTCCAGCGGATCGCGGTGTCGGTGGGGCTGATCGAGCCGCAGGGCAGCCTGGAGACGGACCTGCACCCGCACGGCTACCGGCTGCTGGAGGGCATCAAGTCGATGCCGCGGGCGGTGGCCAACCGCCTGGTGCGCCAGTTCGACGGGCTGCAGTCCCTCATGGCCGCCAACCTCGAGGACCTCAAGGCGGTGGAGGGCATCGGCGAGCAGCGGGCCCGCACGGTCCGCGAGTCGCTCTCGAGGATGGCCGAGACGAGCCTGCTCGAACGCTTCATGTGAGCCGGGCGCGGCCCGCTCACTCCAGGACGAACGCCGCCGGCTCGCTCGTGCGCTCCCCGAGGGAGACCAGCAGACGGTAGTACCCGGGCTGGGCCTCGCCGCCCGCCTCCGCGCAGCCCTCGGCGGTGCGCCGGCGGTTCCACGTCAGCCGGGCGCTCTCCTCCTGCCCCGGTTCGAGGGTGCGCTCGGCGTCCTCCGAGCCGGCCTGGCAGTGCCGGCTGTCGAAGACGGTGTCGGCGCCCGAGCTCACCTCGTAGACCATCTGCGAGGTCCCGGCGTTGACCGTGCAGGGATCGTCCCCCGTGTTCTCCAGGGTGAGCACCAGCACGGGCTCCTCCCCCGCTCGATAGCTCTCCCGGTCCGTGGACGCCCGCACGGCCAGGTCGGCCCCGCACTCCTCGACCGGTGCCTCCGTGGCGGCCGCCGACGCGGAGGCGGAGGGGCTCTCGTCGGGCCGCGGCGTGAAGTCGGCGAAGGGCTCCTGGGAGACCGTGGGAGCGGCGCTGGCCGCCGCCGGGGCGGGGGCGGCCTCCGGCTCGCCGGAGCCGAGCATGGCCACGACCGCCGCGCCGATCCCCACGGCCACGAGCAGCAGCAGCACGCCCGCCGCGACCGCGGCGACGATCCGCCGGCGCCGGTAGACCTCGGGGCTCACCCGCCGCGGGTCGGAGGTGCGAGGAGCCCGTCCGTCGTCGTCGTGACCGTTTCCCGACCGTCCGTGGGGGGTGCTCCCGGAACCCTTCTGCGCCATGCCACCAAGGCTACAGTGGGTGCGATGAGCTCCCGTCCCGCCCCCGCCCCCGCCGTGCACCCCGGTCTGCCGGACCTGCACCGCGCCGTGACCGGCTGGTTCGACGTCGCCGCCCGGGACCTCCCGTGGCGGGACCCGGACTGCTCCCCGTGGGGCGTCATGGTCAGCGAGTTCATGCTCCAACAGACGCCCGTGGCACGCGTGCTGCCGGTGTGGCGGGCCTGGCTGCAGCGCTGGCCGCGCCCGGCCGACCTCGCGGCCGCGAGCACCGGCGAGGCGGTGCGGGCCTGGGGCCGGCTGGGCTATCCGCGGCGGGCCCTGCGCCTGCACGCGGCCGCGGCCGAGATCACCGAGCGCCACGGCGGGCGCGTCCCGGCGGGGCACGACGAGCTGCTGGCCCTGCCCGGCGTGGGCGCCTACACCGCCGCCGCGATCGCGGTGTTCGCCTTCGGGGACCGGCAGGTGGTCGTGGACACCAACATCCGCCGCGTGCAGGCCCGTGTGGTCTCGGGACGGGGCCTGCCGTCCCGCTCCCTGACGGCCGCGGAGACCCGGCTCGCCGAGCAGCTGATGCCGGAGGAGGACGCCCTCGCCGTGCGCTGGAACCAGGCGGTGATGGAGCTCGGCGCGGTGATCTGCACCGCCCGCTCACCGCGCTGCGAGCAGTGCCCCGTGCGGCACGCGTGCGCGTGGGTCGCCGCGGGCCGTCCCGAGCCGGCGGAGGCCCCCCGCGGGCAGAGCTGGCACGGCACGGACCGCCAGGTCCGCGGCGCCGTGCTCGCCGTGCTGCGGGCCGGGCGCGACCCCGTGCCGGAACCGCACCTGACCGGACCGGTGGACGTCGCCCCGGGCACCGTGCCGGCGCCCGAGGTGCTGCGCGCCCTGGACGCCCTGCACGGTCTGGGCGCCCCGGAGGAGCAGCGCCGCCGTGCCCTGGACGGGCTGGTCCAGGACGGGCTGGCGGCGCGCGGCCCCGCGGGGATCAGCCTTCCGGGCTGAGCTCGAGGATCATCCGGGTGTTGCCGAGCGTGTTCGGCTTCACCCGCGCCAGGTCGAGGTACTCGGCCACGCCCTCGTCGTGGGAGCGCATCAGCTCGGCGAAGACGTCCGGGTCCAGCTGCTGCTGGTTGGGCATCACCTCGAAGCCGTACCGGCGGAAGAAGTCCACCTCGAAGGTCAGGCAGAACACCCGGGAGACCCCCACGGCCCGGGCCCGCTCGATGAGACCCGCCAGCAGGGCGCGTCCCACTCCGCGCCCGCGCCAGGCGTCGGAGGTGGCCAGGGTCCGGACCTCGCCGAGGTCCTCCCACATCACGTGCAGGGCCCCGCAGCCGACGAGACGCCCCGGGGTCCCGGCGTCCTCGGCGACGAGGAACTCCTGGATGCCCTCGTAGTAGGCGACCGTGTCCTTGTTGATCAGCACCCCGGCCCGGGCCAGCGGGGCCACCAGCTCCTTGATCGCGGGGACGTCGGAGGTGCGGGCGGGTCGCAGGCGCAGTTCGGTCACGCGGCAAGTGTACGCTCGCTAACTCCGCAGGCCGCGGGGCATGTCGCCCCGAGACCGCCCGCACTTCGGGGGACGCGGAAGGGCCCGCCGCGCAGCTGCGCGGCGGGCCCTTCCGTACGGCGGGAGAGGCTCAGCCCTCGGCGCCGTGCTCCCCGTCCCCGCGGACGACCTCGACGTCCTCGAAGCCGCCCATCGG
Organism: Kocuria oceani; assembly: GCF_029524215.1. Classification (NCBI taxonomy): domain Bacteria; kingdom Bacillati; phylum Actinomycetota; class Actinomycetes; order Micrococcales; family Micrococcaceae; genus Kocuria; species Kocuria oceani. Next base: position 86,194 of record NZ_JARAMH010000005.1, read on the forward strand.
GTCGACCATCCCGTCGCCGGTCAGGTCGTACATCGGGGTGGAGGAGAAGGTGAGGACCTGCTGGTCGCCCTCCCCCTCGGTGCCCACGGTGATCTTCTCCCCGGAGCTGATCTCCCCGAAGAGGATCTTCTCCGAGAGCCGGTCCTCGATCTCCCGCTGCATGGTGCGGCGCAGCGGCCGGGCACCCATCGCCGGGTCGTAGCCGCGGCGGCTGACCCACACCTTGGCGGCGTCGGTGAGCTCGATCGACATGCCCTGGTCCCGCAGCCGCTCCTGCAGCCGGGCCACGAAGAGGTCCACGATCTGGACGATCTCCGACTCAGTCAGCTGCGGGAAGACGATGATCTCGTCCACGCGGTTGAGGAACTCGGGGCGGAAGTGCTCCTTGAGCTCGTCCTGGACCTTGGCCTGCATCCGCTCGTAGCTGGAGGCGGAGTCCACCCCGGTCTGGAAGCCCACGGGCACGGCCCGCGAGATGTCCTTGGTGCCCAGGTTCGTGGTCATGATGATCACGGTGTTCTTGAAGTCCACCACGCGGCCCTGCGAGTCGGTCAGCCGGCCGTCCTCGAGGATCTGCAGCAGGGAGTTGAACAGGTCCTGGTGGGCCTTCTCGACCTCGTCGAAGAGCACCACGGAGAACGGCTTGCGGCGCACCTTCTCGGTGAGCTGCCCGCCCTCCTCGTAGCCCACGTAGCCGGGAGGGGCCCCGAACAGGCGCGAGACGGTGTGCTTCTCCTGGTACTCGGACATGTCCAGGGTGATGAGGGCGTCCTCGTCCCCGAACAGGAACTCCGCGAGCGCCTTCGCGAGCTCGGTCTTGCCCACGCCGGTGGGGCCGGCGAAGATGAACGAGCCGCCGGGACGCTTCGGGTCCTTCAGGCCGGCGCGGGTGCGCCGCATCGAGCGGGACAGCGCCTTGATGGCGTCGTCCTGGCCGATGATGCGCTTGTGCAGCTCGTCCTCCATGTGCAGGAGACGGCCCGTCTCCTCCTCGGTGAGCTTGTACACGGGCACCCCGGTGGAGGCGGAGAGCACGTCGGAGATGACCTCGGGGGTCACCTCGGCGAGCTCGTCACCGCCCTCGCGCCAGGCCCGGTCCTTGTCGTCGCGCTCGGCGATGAGCTTCTGCTCGGTGTCGCGCAGCGAGGCGGCCTTCTCGTAGTCCTGGCCGTCGATGGCGGCCTCCTTGAGCCGCTTCACCTCAATGATGCGGTCGTCGAGCTCCTTGATCTCCGGCGGAGCGGTCATCCGCTTGATCCGCAGCCGGGCGCCGGCCTCGTCGATCAGGTCGATCGCCTTGTCCGGGAGGAAGCGGTCGGAGATGTACCGGGCCGCCAGGTGGACGGCGGCCTCGAGGGCCTCGTCCGAGATGGAGACGCGGTGGTGGGCCTCGTACTTGTCGCGCAGGCCCTTGAGGATCTCCACGGCGTGCGCCTCGGAGGGCTCGTCCACCTGGATCGGCTGGAAGCGGCGCTCCAGGGCGGCGTCCTTCTCGATGTGCTTGCGGTACTCGTCGAGCGTGGTCGCACCGATGGTCTGCAGCTCCCCGCGGGCGAGCATGGGCTTCAGGATCGACGCGGCGTCGATCGCGCCCTCGGCCGCGCCGGCGCCGACGAGGGTGTGGATCTCGTCGATGAACAGGATGATGTCCCCGCGGGTGCGGATCTCCTTGAGCACCTTCTTGAGCCGCTCCTCGAAGTCACCGCGGTAGCGGGAGCCCGCCACGAGGGAGCCGAGGTCCAGGGTGTAGAGGTGCTTGTCCTTGAGGGTCTCGGGGACGTCGCCGCGCACGATGGCCTGGGCCAGGCCCTCGACCACCGCGGTCTTGCCGACGCCGGGCTCGCCGATCAGCACCGGGTTGTTCTTGGTGCGCCGGGAGAGGATCTGCATCACGCGCTCCATCTCGCGGAAGCGCCCGATGACCGGGTCCAGCTTGCCCTCGCGGGCGGCCGCGGTGAGGTTGCGGCCGAACTGGTCCAGCACCGCCGACCCGGCGGGGGTGCCCTCGGACTGCCCGGCCGAGCGCACGCCGGCGCCCTCCTTCTCGGGGGTCCCGCCGCCCTGGTAGCCGGAGATCAGCTCCAGCACGGTGGAGCGCACCTTCTGCGGCTCCGCGCCGAGCTTGGTCAGCACCTGCGCGGCCACGCCCTCGCCGGCGCGGATGATGCCCAGCAGGATGTGCTCGGTGCCGATGTAGTTGTGGCCGAGCTGGAGGGCCTCGCGCAGGGAGAGCTCGAGGACCTTCTTGGCGCGCGGGGTGAATGGGATGTGCCCGGACGGGGCCTGCTGGCCCGGGCCGATGATGTCCTGGACCTGCTCGCGGGCGCCGGTGAGGGTGATGCCCATCGAGTCGAGCGCCTTGGCGGCCACTCCCTCGCCCTCGTGGATCAGCCCGAGCAGCAGGTGCTCGGTGCCGATGTAGTTGTGGTTGAGCATCCTGGCCTCTTCCTGGGCCAGCACCACGACCCGGCGGGCGCGGTCGGTGAAGCGTTCGAACATGGATACTCCTCAGTCGATGTCTGCAGACGATGCTACGCACCCGGGAGCCCGATCGGGGGGCTGTTCGCCACCGGCGAGACGGCCCGCCGGCACGGGTCCGGCCCGCGCCGCGGAAAAGGCCCGGCCGATATCGGCATTTGCGTCCGCACCACCGAAAGCGCAGGTCACCGACGCAATTACGGCGCCCGTGCCCCCGCACCGGCCCCCGGCTATTCCGGCGGCAGGGCGGGATCCGTGCGCGGAAATATCCCCGGCCCGGCGCAGAACGGACGCGGTGCCCGCAGAACGCGCCCGCAGGGAATGCCGCCGGAGAGCTGCCGGAGTTAGAGCAGGGTTATGGCGGTGTTATGGCGGGGCCGTGGCGGAACTCCGGCCGAACACAAAAGGAGGGGCCGGAATCCCGGCCCCTCCTGCTGGTGTCCGCACCGGCGCCGGGTGGTTTCCCGGGCACCGGTGCGGAGCCGCTCACTGGTGGGCGTCGTAGTACGCCTTCTGCACGTCCTGGTGGATGCGGCCGCGGTCGGAGACCGGGAGGTCGTTCTCCCGGGCCCACTGCCGGATCGCGGCGGTGTCCGGGTTGGACCTGCCGGTGGGGCGGGCGCCGCCGGAGCGTGCCTGCTTCGGGGACTGCTTGCTCTGGGCCCGCCGGGCCTTGGCGATGAAGGGCCGCACGGCGTCGCGCAGCTTCGCGGCGTTCTCCTCGGAGAGATCGATCTCGTACTGGGTCCCGTCCAGCCCGAAGCGGACGGTCTCCTCGGCCGGTCCGCCGTCGAGGTCGTCCTCGAGAATGATCTTCACGGTCTGTGCCATGGCTGAAACTCTCCTCCGCCTTTCGGCGTTCGTCCTGCTGAGGTCGTGCCGGTCCGGCACGACCTGAACTGTTGCTGATTCCCCCGTGCCGGAACGGTAGGCCCGGATCATGAATTCCGGCCGGCACCGGGAACTCGTGTTCCCGGTGCCGACTTTATCCTACAATTTCGCGGCACAATTCGTCAGCACGAAAAAGGGGATAAGTTCCGGTGGGATTCCCGGGGAAACTCGGCGAAGAAACCCGGCACCGATCCGAATTCATCGGAAAGGCCCCCGGGCGCCGCGGACGGAGAGCGGCGGGTCAGCGCGGCGTGCCGCGCCCGCGGCGCCGCCGGTGGCCGAAGGGCACATCGGCGCCGTCGCGCTCCCGGATCTGCTCGTACCAGCGCTGCGCGTCCTCCTGGGAGCGGGACTCGGCGGCGCGCTCGCTCCGGTCGCCGCGGAGGATCGACCGCAGGACCAGCCAGAAGATGATGCCGACGCTGATGGAGGGCAGCAGGACCACGAGGTATTCCATGGGGCGATTCTCCCGGGACGGTCTGGACGGAGGCTGAGGGCCCGCGGACGGGCTCAGTCCTGCTCCGGCTTCATGAGGGGGAACAGGATGGTCTCCCGGATCCCGAGGTCGGTGAACAGCATGATCAGCCGGTCCAGGCCCAGGCCCAGCCCGCCCATGGGCGGGGCGCCGTGCTCGAGGGCGCGCAGGAAGTCCTCGTCCAGGCGCATGGCCTCGGCGTCACCGGCGGCGGCGCGGCGGGACTGCTCGGTGAGCCGCTCCCGCTGCACCACCGGGTCGATCAGCTCGGAGAAGGCGGTGCCGCGCTCCATGCCGCCGATGATGAGGTCCCAGGCCTCGATCAGCCCGTGCTCGGAGCGGTGCTGACGGGCCAGCGGCTGCGCCGTGGGCGGGTAGTCGCACACGAAGGTCGGCTGGAGCAGCGTGGGCTCCACGATCTCCCCGAACAGCTCGAGGACGTGCTTCTCCGCGTCCCAGGCCGGGTCCACGGCGACCTCGTGCTCCTCGGCGACCCGGCGGAGCTCCTCCACGGGCGTCCGCGGGGTGATCGTCCGGCCCACGGCCTCGGACAGCGCGGGGTACACCGAGAGCCAGCGCCACGGTCCGCGCAGGTCGATCGTGCCCCGCTCGGTCTCGATCGTGTCCACGCCCAGGGCGTCGGCGCACGCGAGGATGATCTCCTGGATCCGCTCGGCCATCGTGAACTGGTCGGCGTAGGCCTCGTAGGCCTCCAGGGTGGTGAACTCCGGGCTGTGCGAGGAGTCGACGCCCTCGTTGCGGAAGACCCGGCCGATCTCGAAGACCCGCTCGATCCCGCCCACCACGGCGCGCTTGAGGTAGAGCTCCGTGGCGATGCGCAGGGTCATGTCCTGGTCGAAGGCGTTCAGATGGGTCTCGAACGGCCGGGCGCTCGCCCCGCCGTGCACCAGCTGCAGGATGGGCGTCTCGATCTCCACGTAGCCGCGCTCGACCAGGACGTTGCGCACCGTCTGGATGATCCGCGCCCGCTTCACCACGACGTCGCGGGCCTCGGGCCGGACGATGAGGTCGAGGTAGCGCCGGCGCACCCGGGTCTCGTCGTTGAGCTCGTTGTGCAGCGTGGGCAGGGGCCGCAGGGCCTTCGAGGCCATGGACCAGGCGTCGGCCATGACGGACAGCTCGCCGCGGCGGGAGGCCACGACCTCGCCGTGGACGGCCACGAAGTCGCCGAGGTCCACGAGCTGCTTCCACTCGGCCAGGGACTCCTCGCCCACCTTCGCGAGGGAGAGCATGACCTGCAGGCGGGTGCCGTCGCCCTCCTGGAGGGTCGCGAAGCACAGCTTGCCGGTGTTGCGCACGAACACCACGCGCCCGGCCACGCCCACGAACTGCCCGGTCTCCTCGCCGGGCTCCAGGTGGCCGTGGGCCTGCCGGACCTGGGCCAGGGTGTGCGTGCGCTCCACGCCCACGGGGTAGGCCTCCCGGCCGGACTCGAGCAGCCGGGCGCGCTTGGCGAGCCGGAACTGCATCTGCTCGGAGAGCTCGGCCTGCTCGGCGGCCTGGTCCTGGACGGTCGGGGTGGTGTTCTGCGCGTTGGTCACAGTGGTCCAGGATATCGCGGGGGTCAAATCCCTCCCCGGGGTCCGCGCAGCGGACCTCAGAGGGCCAGGTTGTCGATCAGCCGTGTGGCGCCCACGTGCGCCGCGACGAGGGCGAGGGCCCCGGGAGCGGGCGCCACGGGCGCCAGCGTGCGGGGGTCGACGACGACGAGGTAGTCGAGCCGGACCTGGTCCTCGGCGTCGATCCGGGCGCGGGCGGCGTCGAGGTCCAGCTCCCCGGCCGCGAGCGCCCGCATGGTGGCCGGGAGCACGAGCGCCGCGTGCCGCTGGCCGGCGTCGAGGTAGCGGTTGCGCGAGGACAGGGCCAGGCCGTCGGCGTCGCGCACGATGGGCACGGGGCGGACGGTGACCGGCAGGTCGAAGTCGGCGACCATCCGGCGCATCAGCAGCAGCTGCTGGGCGTCCTTCTCCCCGAAGTAGGCCCGGAAGGGAGCCGGTCCGGGCGGGGCGGTGATGTTGAGCAGCTTGTTGACCACCGTGAGCGCGCCGTCGAAGTGCCCCGGCCGGCTGGCGCCGTCGAGCACGGCACCCAGCGGCCCCGCGGTCACCCGCACCAGCGGCTCGCCGTCGGGGTACATCTGCTCCACGGCGGGGGCGAACACGAGGTCGGCCCCGCACCGGGCGAGCAGCTCGAGGTCGGCCTCGAGGGTGCGCGGATAGCGCTCGAGGTCCTCGTCCGGGCCGAACTGGAGCGGGTTGACGAAGATCGAGACCGCGACCACGGCGTTCTCCTCCCGCGCGAGGCGCACCAGGTGGGCGTGCCCCTCGTGCAGCGCCCCCATGGTGGGCACCAGCCCCAGCGACGCCTCGCCGGGCACCGCGGCGAGGCGCTCGGCGAGGGCGGCGCGGAACTCCCCGATGCCCCGGCAGACGCGGGGGGTGGTGGAGGTGGTCACGGGGTGTCCCTTCCGTCGGTGAGGTCGAGGGCCGCCAGCACGGCGTCGTAGCGGGAGCGGTCGAGCAGACCGCGGTCCAGGGCGCGGCGGGCGGTGACGCGGGCGAGGTCCAGGTAGGCCAGCAGGACGTCGTCGCCCTGGTGCCCGTGGGCGTACTCGTCCAGGGCCCCGCGGTGGGCGGCCACGGTGCCCGCGTCCCCGCGGGCGACGGGGCCGGTCAGCGCCGACTCCCCCGAGGCCAGGGCGTTGTCGAGGGTCGCGCGCAGCAGGGGGCCGAGCATCCGGTCCGGGTGCTCCACGCCGATGTCGCGCAGCACCTGCATCGACTGCCCGGCGACGGTCATCAGGTGGTTGGCGCCGTGGGCGAGGGCGGCGTGGTAGAGCGGGCGGTCGGCCTCGGCGACGACCACCGGCTCGGCCCCCATTTCCACCACGAGCGCCTGGGCGATGGGCAGCACCGGCGCCGGGGCAGTGATCCCGAACGAACAGTCGCTCAGCCGGGCGAGGTCCAGGCTCAGTCCCGTGAAGGTCATCGCCGGGTGGACGGCCAGCGGGATGGCCCCCAGCCGGCGGGCGGGGTCGAGGACACCGGTGCCCCAGCGTCCGGCGGTGTGCACCACGAGCTGCCCGGCCTGCCACAGCTGCGCGTCGGCGAGGCCCTGCACGAGACCGGGCAGCTCGTCGTCGGGCACGGCGAGCAGCACGAGCTCGGCCCGGTCCAGGACGGCGGGCACGTCCAGGACGGGTACGTCCGGGAGGAGGGCCTCGGCCCGGTCCCGGCTGGCCTCCGAGACCGCGTTGACCCCGACCACAGCGTGCCCGGCCGCGCGCAGCGCCGCGCCGAGGACGGCGCCCACCCTGCCGGCACTGACGATCCCCACCCCGAGGCGTCCGGGGCGGTCCGAGGGACGGGTCATGCTCTCTCCTGCAGGGGGGTTCGGGGGTGGCGCGGGGCGTCGGCCAGTCTACGGGCCCCGGCGGCGTGCGCGGCCTGGGCGGCCGCCAGGGCCCGGGCGTCCCCGGTGTCGAGGTGCGCCACGGCCACGGTCACCGGCCCGGGGGTCGAGTGCAGCTGGACGTCCGCGAGTCCCAGGGCACGTTCGAGCGGGCCCTGGGACACGGCCACGGACTGGGTCTTCTCGTGCGGCAGGACGTCGGTGCGGCGGCTCAGCCGGCCCGACCGGACGGCGAGCACGTCCTCCGTCGCCGCGAAGCCGGTGCGGCGGTGCGCCAGGGGGTCGAGCCACCGCGCCCGGCGCGGGGAGGTGGTGTAGCGGCCCTGCGCGCCGAGGCCGTGCAGTCCTTCCCCGAGCAGGGCCGTGAGGTCCCCGTCCCGGGCGCCGGGCAGGGCCAGGTGCAGGACCGTGCGCACCTCCGGCAGGGTGCCGACGGGCAGCAGGGTGGAGCGCATGGCGTCGCTCTCCCCCGCGGCGGGACCGTAGCCGGCCACGTTGACCCGGATCCGGTACCAGCCGAAGGGCCGCCACAGCAGCGGCTGGTCCACCCCCACCGCCTGGATCCGCCCGGTGGGCACCGTCTGGGAGCGGACGCTGAACAGTCCGTAGCGCACGCGCATGCCCTCGGGGATGCGCAGCAGCCGGAAGCGGTAGCCCTGCTCGAAGCGGCGGTAGGCCACCGCCCCGAAGCTGATCAGCCCGGGCAGCCAGGCCGCGAGCACCGCCGGCCCGGCCACGGGGTCGAGCACGAGCGCCACCGGGGCGGCGACGAGCAGGGCGGCCAGGACCACGGCGGAGCCGGAGGCGAGCACGGAGCCGAGCAGCCGGGGCACGGGCACCGCGAGCACCGGGCGCTCCTCGTCGCCGGTGGCCGCCCACGGCGCGGGACGCCGCGCGCGCCCCCCCGGCAGGCCGCCGGGACCGGCCGCGGGGTCCGCGCCGGCGGGGCCTCCCGGGGCGGCGGCCAGTCCGAGCCGGCCCAGCAGCTCGCCGCGCAGCGCGCGGGCCCGGTCGTGCGTGAGGTAGGACAGGGACACCGCGGACTGCCCGGCGTCGGCCACCTCGAACTTCAGCTCGGCCAGGCCCAGCAGGCGGGGCAGGAAGGGCCGGTGGATGTCGATGGCCTGCACCCGGTCCAGGCGGGCCTGGCGCTCCTGGCGGAAGAGCACCCCGGAGCGCACCCGCACGTGCTCGGGCGTCACCTGGTAGCGGGTGAACCACCAGGCGACGAGCACGACGGCGCCCGCCACCAGGAGCACGAGCAGCACGATCCCGGCCAGGACCCACCAGAACACGGTGTCCACCCGGCCGGGGTCGAAGTCCGGGGCCGGGGAGTCCCGGCCGCCGAAGTAGGCGCTCACGAGGTCGTCGAGCACGATGTTGACGAAGCCGCCCGCGAGCACGAGGATCGCCAGCCACCCCTTGACCACCGGGGTCAGCGGATGGACCCGGTGCCACGGATCGGCCGGGGCGGGCGCCGGGACGGGATCAGGGGCGGCGCTCACAGGCCCGCCAGGAGGGCCTCGCCGCGCGCGGTGAGCCGCTCGCGCAGCCGCGACGCCTCGGCGTGCTCGACCCCCGGGATCTCCGCGTGGCTGCCGACGGCGGCGGTGTGCAGCTTCACGGTGGCCAGCCCGAAGCTGCGCTGCAGCGGCGAGACCGACACGTCCACGTACTGCATCCGGCCGTAGGGGATGACGGTGACCCGCTGGTAGAGCAGCCCGCGGCGCACGAGCAGGTCCTCCCCGCGCTCGGCGTAGCCGATCGCCCGCACCCGCCGGGGGGCCAGGAGCACGGAGAGCAGTCCGATCACCAGGACCACCGCCGGCGGCAGCAGCAGCCAGCCCAGCGGGGCCCCGGACCAGAAGCCCGTGCCGGCCAGCACCGCGGGCCACCCGACCACCGCGAGCCAGAACACGGTGCCCGCCAGCCCGGACAGCACGGTCACCGTGACGTGCCGGGGGGAGACCCGGGTCCACACGAGCCCGTCGGGGTCGATCGCCCGGTTGCTCAGCGGGACCGGGTCACCGGGCGTCCCGTCCGCGGGGCCGCGCACGGCGCCGTTCGGGGATCTCTCGGGCATAACCACCTTCTCCCTCGGGGAGCTCCTTCTGCCGTCCCCTACCGTACTCGGCGTCGCCCTCGGCCTCGGGATCGTCCGGCGGGAGCTTGCAGAAGCCCTCCACGACCCAGCCGACGACGGCGAGGACCAGTCCCGCCGCGGCGTGGGCCAGGCACGCCCACAGCGGCCCCTGCTCGGACCGCACCGAGAGCAGGGCGAGCTGGTCGACGGCGATGGCGGCGTGCCAGCCGGTGAGCACGGCCCCCGCCCAGGCCGCCGCCTGCGCGCCGGCGGCGGTGCGGGCCGCCACCAGGGGGTCGAAGCGCTCCGGGTGCGCGCCCTCCTGGTAGTGCTTGACCCGCACGCCCAGCCCGAGCAGGGCCACGGCGGCGGCCGCGACGGCCGCGAGCGAGACCCACGGCAGGATCAGCAGCGGCCCGCCCGCCCCCGTGGAGAGCCGGTTGGCGGTCCAGCCGAGGGCTCCGGCGGCGGCGGCGCACAGCAGCAGGGCGGGGACGGTGAGCACGTGCACGGCGCGGCCTCCTCAGTCCCGGTCCTCGCCGCCGGGCCCGGCGGGCAGCAGCGGCACGGTGTCCGGGCCCAGGCCGCCGAGGTCCTCGGCCTCGCGGGCCAGATCGGCCACCCGGCGTCCCTCGAGGGTCGCGGCGGGGTCCATCAGCGCCCAGGGCACCAGCACGAACGCCCGCGTGGCGGCGCGCAGGTGCGGGACGGTCAGCTCCGGCTCGTCGAGGCGCAGCTCGCCGTAGACGACGATGTCGATGTCCAGGGTCCGCGGTCCCCACCGCTGCGTCCGGGTGCGGTGGTGGAGCTGCTCGATCTCCTGGCAGGCCCGGAGCAGGGCGAAGGGGCTCAGGTCCGTGTCCACCTCGACCACCGCGTTGAGGTAGTCGCCCTGGTCCGGCGGGCCGCCGACCGGCTTGGAGCGCACCACGGGCGAGCTCCGGACCAGGGTGATCCGGGGGTGGGCGGCGAGCTCGAGGGCGGCCCGGCGCAGGGTGTCCTCCCGGTCGCCGAGGTTGGCGCCGAGGGCGAGGACCGCCAGGGTGGCCACGTCAGCGCTCCCGGTAGATCGTCACGGACACGTCGGAGAAGGTCACCTCGATGGGGGCCTTCGGCTTGTGCACCGTGACCTCCACCGCCTCGAGGGGGAAGCGCTCGAGCAGGCGGCGGGCGATGCGGTCGGCGAGGGTCTCGAGCAGGTTCACGCTCGGGCCGATCACCATGTCCCGCACCTCCTCGGCGACCTCGCCGTAGTGGGCGGTCAGCGCGACGTCGTCCTCGGCCCCGGCCCGGGAGAGGTCCAGGTACATCACCAGGTCCACGAAGAACGGCTGCCCGCTGCGCTTCTCCTGGTCCAGGACCCCGTGGTAGCCCACGGCGCCGATGCCCAGCAGGTTGATCCGGTCCCGGCGGTCGGGCACGCGCGGCGGGGCCGCCGGCACGTGCTGGCGGCCGGCCCGGTCCCCGGCGCGCAGGCGCCCGCCCTCGGCCTCCTCGCGGGGCAGGCGGCTCATCGGGCCCCTCCCCCGGTCGCGGCCGCCCGGGCGGCGCCGGGGCGCAGGACCGCCGGTTCGGTGCCGAGCCACGCGTGTGCGACGGCCACGGCGTCAGCGCTCGCGCGCACGTCGTGCACCCGCACGGCCCACGCGCCCGCGTGGGCCGAGAGGGCGCTGACCGCCGCGCTGGCGGTGTCGCGCCCGGCCGCGGGCCGGGCCTCGCCGTCCGTCTCGAGCAGGGCGCCGAGGAAGCGCTTGCGGGAGGCGCCCACCAGGACCCGGTGGCCCGTGGCGGTGAAGCGCGGCAGCGCGCGCAGCAGCGCCCAGTTCTGCGCCCCGCGCTTGGCGAAGCCCAGTCCGGGGTCCAGCACGATCCGCTCGGGGGCCACGCCGGCGGCGACCAGCCGGTCCCGCAGGGTCTCCAGCTCGGCCAGGACCTCGTCGACGACGTCGTCGTAGTCGGCCAGCCCGTCCATGGTCGCCGGGGTGCCCCGGGCGTGCGTGAGCACGTAGGGCGCCTGCCGCTCGGCGACGACCTCGACCATCGCCGGGGTCACGGACAGGCCCGAGACGTCGTTGACGAGGTGCGCCCCGGCGTCGAGCACCGCCGCGGCCGTGGCGGCGTGGAGGGTGTCGACGCTGAGCACCGCCCCCGCCGCGGCGAGGGCCTCCACCACGGGCAGGATCCGGCGCTGCTCCTCGGCGGGGGTGATCCGCTCCGAGCCCGGGCGGGTGGACTCCCCTCCGACGTCGAGGACGTCGGCGCCCTCGGCGAGCAGCCGCATCCCGTGGGCGATCGCCGCCTCGTGACCGGCGTGCTCCCCGCCGTCGCTGAAGGAGTCGGGGGTGACGTTGAGGACGCCCATGACCAGGGTCCGGCCACTGGGCAGGTCCTCGAAGGAGCCCCAGCCGAGGGCCCCGTGCGCGGTGCGGGTGGTCGTGGTCACCGGCTCAGCGCCCCAGGATGAGGCTCATGGCCTCGGCTCGGGTGGCGGGCTCGCGCAGCTGGCCGCGCACGGCCGAGGTGACGGTCTTCGCCCCGGGCTTGCGCACCCCGCGCATCGACATGCACAGGTGCTCGCACTCGACCACCACGATCACGCCGGCGGGCTTCAGGTGCTCCACGATCGCCTCGACGATCTGGGTGGTGAGCCGCTCCTGCACCTGCGGGCGGCGGGCGAAGAGGTCCACCAGCCGGGCCAGCTTGCTCAGCCCGGTGACCATGCCGTCGTGGCCGGGGATGTAGCCCACGTGCGCGTGGCCGTGGAAGGGCACGAGGTGGTGCTCGCACGTGGAGTAGAACGGGATGTCCTTGACCAGCACCATCTCCGAGTGGCCGATGTCGAAGGTCGTCCCGAGGATCTCGGCGGGGTCCTGGTGCAGGCCCGCGAACATCTCCGCGTACGCCCGGGCGACCCGTCCGGGGGTGCCCTGCAGGCCGTCCCGGTCGGGGTCCTCGCCGATCGCGAGCAGCAGCTCCCGGACGGCCGCGGCCACGCGGGGCTGGTCGACCGCCCCGGCCCCGGCCTCGAGCGCGGGGGCGGGATCGGGATAGGGCGGCTCGAAGGCCTCCGCGGCCAGGTCGTGCGTGTGCGTGTGGGCCTCGTGGGGCAACGCGCCCTCCTTCGGGATCTGCCGGGTCTGCCGGACGCGACGGGGATCGGCGGACGCGACCGGCTGTCGCTCCATCCTAGGCCCGGCTCAGTCGGTGCCGGCGCCCGGGGCGGTGCCGGCGCTGCTCGAGGACCCGGCGCCCTCCCCCGGCGGCACGGAGTGGCCGCGCTCGGGGACCTCCAGGGGGTGCTCCGGCTTCGCGGCGGCCGCCTGGTCCTGGGGGGCCAGCGTCGCGGGGTCCTGGGCGTGGATCCGCCGGGCCTCCTCGCGCTCGGCCTGGGTGACCACCGGCGGGTCCTCCGAGAGCGGGCGGGTGTCCTTGGACAGCCACACCGGGCGCAGGTCCCGCTTGCGGATGTCGTGGAAGATCTCCGCGACCTGCGCCTCGTTCAGCGTCTCCTTCTCGAGCAGCTCCAGGGCGAGGCGGTCCAGGACGGGACGGTTGTCCATCAGGATCTGGTGGGCCTCGTCGTGGGCCTGGTCGAGCAGCGCCCGCACCTCCTCGTCCACGAGGGCGGCGGTGTGCTCGGAGTACTCCCGGCCCCCGCCGGCGGCGTCGCGGCCCAGGAACGGCTCGGAGCTGTCCCCGCCCAGCTTGATGGAGCCCACGCGGGCGCTCATCCCGTACTGGGTGACCATCTTGCGCGCGGTGTCGGTGGCCTTCTGGATGTCGTTGGAGGCGCCGGTGGAGGGATCCCGGAAGACGATCTCCTCGGCGGCCCGCCCGCCCATGGCGTAGGCCATCTGGTCGAGCAGCTCGTTGCGGGTGGTCGAGTACTTGTCGTCCAGGGGCATGACCATGGTGTAGCCCAGCGCGCGGCCCCGGGGCAGGATCGTGATCTTGGTGACCGGGTCCGTGTTGCGCAGGGCCGCGGCCACGAGCGCGTGCCCGCCCTCGTGGTAGGCGGTGACCTTGCGCTCGAGCTCCTTCATGATCCGGCTGCGCTTCTGCGGTCCGGCGATGACGCGGTCGATCGCCTCGTCCACGGCGCGGTCGTCGATGAGCTGGGCGTGGGACCGGGCGGTGAGCAGCGCCGCCTCGTTCATCACGTTGGCGAGCTCGGCGCCCGTGAAGCCCGGGGTGCGCTTGGCCACGCCGGGGAGGTCCACGTTGTCCGCCAGCGGCTTGCCCTGGGCGTGCACCCGCAGGATCTGCAGGCGGCCCTTCATGTCGGGGGCCTCCACGCCGATCTGCCGGTCGAAGCGGCCCGGGCGCAGCAGCGCCGGGTCGAGGACGTCCGGGCGGTTGGTGGCGGCGATGAGGATGACGTTGGTGGTGGCGTCGAAGCCGTCCATCTCGACCAGGAGCTGGTTGAGGGTCTGCTCCCGCTCGTCGTTGCCGCCGCCCATGCCGGCTCCGCGCTGGCGGCCCACGGCGTCGATCTCGTCCACGAAGATGATCGCGGGGGCGTTCTCCTTCGCCTGCTGGAACAGGTCGCGGACGCGGGAGGCGCCCACGCCCACGAACATCTCGACGAAGTCGGAGCCGGAAATGGAGAAGAAGGGCACCCCGGCCTCCCCGGCCACGGCCCGGGCGAGCAGGGTCTTGCCGGTGCCGGGCGGGCCGTAGAGCAGCACGCCCTTGGGGACCTTCGCGCCGAGGGCGGTGAAGCGGTCGCGCTCCACCAGGAACTGCTTGATCTCGTCGAGCTCCTGGACGGCCTCGTCGGCCCCGGCGACGTCGGCGAAGGTCACCGTGGGGTTGTCCTTGTCGAACATCTTGGCCCGGGAGCGGCCGAAGCGCATCACCTGCGAGCCGCCGCCCTGCATCCGGGAGAAGACGAACCAGAAGATGGCCAGGATGATCAGGAACGGCAGGAGGAAGCCGAGCAGGCTGGTGAACCAGTTGGACTCGACCGGCTGGTCCGTGAAGCCCTCGAGGTCGGCCGCGTTCATCGCGTCGACGACCTCCTCGCCGCGCGGGGTGACGTAGTAGAACTCGACGTTGCGCCCGAGGTCACGGCCGTCGAGGCTGAGGTCCTCCTCGAGCTGGAGCTCGACCTTCTGCTGGCCGTCGTAGATCTTGGCCTCGGAGGCCTGCCCGTCGCGCAGCAGCTGCAGCCCGACATTGGTGTCCACACGGTTGCCGGCGCCGGTCGTGAGGGAGCCCACGACGGGGAAGAGGACCAGAACGGCCAGAAGGACCCAGAACCAGGGTCCTCTGAAGAAGTTGTTGGGTTTTTTCGCCGTGGCCAAGCCGCTGATCCTCCCGTGGATGGTTGTCCGGGCCCCTCGAGCCGGGGCCCGCCCGAGGGCCGGGGGTCCAGGGGACGCAGCCTTCAATGTACAGCCCGCGCGGCGGGTCTCCCCCGGAACGGGCCGGGAGTTCCCTGTCAGCGGACAGCCGGCTCGGACGCGGGCGGGCGGGAGTGCCCGGCGCACGCGCGCCGGGCACTCGGCTCACGCGTAGACGTGCGGGGCGAGCGTGGCGATGCAGTCGAGGTTGCGGTACTTCTCGTCGTAGTCCAGCCCGTAGCCGACCACGAACTCGTTGGGGATGTCCCAGCCGACGTACTTGACGTCGATGGAGGTCTTCGCGGCCTCCGGCTTGCGCAGCAGCGCGCAGACCTCCACGGAGGCGGCGCGGCGGGACTCCAGGTTCGCGCGCAGCCAGGACAGGGTCAGCCCCGAGTCGATGATGTCCTCGACGATCAGGACGTCGCGCCCCGAGAGGTCGGTGTCGAGGTCCTTGAGGATGCGCACCACCCCGGAGGACTTGGTGCCCGAGCCGTAGGAGGACACCGCCATCCAGTCCATGGGGTACTGGCCCTGGAGCGCCCGGCACAGATCGGCCATGACCATGACCGCGCCCTTGAGCACGCCCACGAGCAGCACGTCCCGCCCCTGGTAGTCGGCGTCGACGGCCGCCGCCAGTTCGGCGATCTTCGCCTCGATCTCTTCCTTGCTGAACAGGACCTCGGTGAGGTCCCCCTGGACGTCCTCAGCCTTCACGGCGCTCCTCGTGTGATGCGTCAATCGGATGCGGGCCGGCGGCGCCCGCCCCGGCCGCGGTGCGCGGGCGGACGAGCTCCAGGTGTCCCGGACCACGGGTGCCTGCCGGCGGGCGGCGGCGCCACACGGACACCTTACCCGCCATCTGCACGGGCCCCGCGGCCCCGTGCTCCTCGGCGAAGGCGTCGAGCGCGCCGAGGCGCTCGTGGGCGGGGGTCTCCCCGCCGGCGGCGACCACGGCCGCGGACAGGGCGCGGCGCCGCAGCGCGGGGTGGGCCGCCCGCAGGGTCGCCAGGTCCAGGGCCAGCGCACCCGGCGGCTCGGGGGCGGCGGCCCGGGCCCGCTCGAGCAGCTCCCGGGCGGCGCCGTCGAGGTAGTCGGCGTCCGGGCCCAGGATCGCCGCGGAGCGGGCCAGGGCGCGGGCGAGGCCGGGCCCGAGCTCCTCCTCCAGCAGCGGGAGCACCCGGTGGCGGACCCGGGCGCGCATCAGGGACGTGTCCCGGTTCGTGGGGTCGTGCCAGGGCTCGAGCTGCTCCGCCGCGCAGATCTGCCGGGCCTGCTCGCGGGAGAGGTCGAGGAAGGGCCGGAGGTAGGTCACGCCGTCGAGCTCGCGCGCCGGGGGCATCCCGGCGAGGGAGCGGGTGCCGGAGCCGCGGGCGAGGCCCAGCAGCACCGACTCGGCCTGGTCGTCGAGGGTGTGCCCGAGCAGCACGGCGTCCGCGCCCGTGCGCGCCACGACCTCCGCGATCCCCGCGTAGCGGGCGGTGCGGGCGGCCATCTCCGGTCCGCCGCCGCCCGGGTGCACGGTCACGGCGGTGACGACGACGGGGGCCAGCCCCAGGTCCTCGAGGGTGCGCGCGGTGCGCTCGGCCACCGCGGCGGAGCCCTCCTGGAGGCGGTGGTCCACCACCACCCCGCCCACGCGCAGCGTGCCGCGGCGGGCGAAGTGGGCCGCCACGGCGGCCAGGGCGAGGGAGTCCGGCCCTCCGCTGCAGGCGACCAGCACGAGCGGGGGTCCCGGCCGGGTCGGGGGGGTGTGCTCCCGGACGGCGGCGAGCACACGGCGGCGCCCCGCGGCGACGTCCGGGGACAGCCGGCCGCGGCGGGCGAACTGGGTCACCGGCGGGCGTCCTCGCGGGCGCTCGCGGCCTGCTGGTTCTGGGCCTCTCGCACGGCCAGGCGCACGACCTTGGCCAGGGTCGGTGCGGTGTCGCCCAGCAGGTCGAGGGCGGCCTCCAGCTCCCGCTGCGGGACCACGTGGGCCAGGGCGGCCACGGCGTTGGTCTCGCTGTGGATGCCGGCCTGGATCTGCGTGGTCGACAGCACCGGCTGCGAGGCCTCCACCGCGGAGAGCGTCTCCTCGATGTCCGGGGTGCCGATGCGCTGCTCCAGCATCACGAGGCGCTCGTAGACCGCGGGGTTGCCGATCTTGATCCGGCGGCCGCTGTTGAGCTGTGACAGCATGGGGGCGGACAGGCCCAGGACCTCGGCCAGGCGCCGTTGCGTGATGCCGTAGGCCTGCACCACGGTGCCGAAGCGCTCCGACAGGGGCTGGCCGTACAGCTTGACCTGCTGTTCGATATTCTCTGTGCTCACGTAAAAATACTGTCACACAAAGGTGATCCTCACCTACCGCGTGTCGGCCTGTGACCGCTGCCGCCGCGCCGGTCCGCGCACCCCGAAAACTCGATGAAACTGCATGTCAGCGCGGGGTCGGCGACGTCTAGCACATTTTCCGGCGCCGTGGGCGCGGTGGGCTCAGCGCCGCGGTGCGGCGGCGCCCAGGACGCGCTCGATCCAGCGCTCCGGGGCGTGGATCTCGGCCTCCGTGGGCAGGTGCTCCGGGGCCTCCCAGATCCGGTTGAACTCCTCGAGACCCACGGCCCGCACCACGGCGGAGACGAAGCGCTGGCCGTCGCTGTACTGGCGCATCTTCGCGTCCATGCCGAGCAGGCGCCGGACGAAGCGGTCCAGGCTGCCCTGCAGCTCCGAGCGGCGCTCGAAGCGCCGCCGGATCGTCTTGACGGTGGGCACCACCGAGGCGTCCACCCCGTCCATCACGAAGTTGGCATGCCCCTCGAGCAGGCTCATCACGGCGGTGAGGTGGGAGAGCACCTCCCGCTCCCGCCGGCCCATCAGCAGGCCCACCACGCCCAGGGAGGGCTGGGGCTCCCCGCGGCCGGCGGCCCGTCCCGGCAGGGACCGGACGGCCTCCGTGAGCCGGGCGCCCAGCGTCTCGGCCTGGCCCATGAGCGAGTCGGCGAGCTCGTCGATCTGCTCCATCATGTGCGCGCGCAGCCACGGCGCCGCGGCGAACTGGACCCGGTGGGTCTGCTCGTGCAGGCAGACCCACAGCCGGAAGTCCTCGGGCTCCACGTTGAGCTCCCGCTCCACGGTCAGGATGTTGGGGGCCACGAGCATCAGCCGCCCGCCGGGATGGCGCTGAGCGGCGAGGGCGGAGACCAGTCCCGCGTAGGGGTCGTACTGGCCGAGGACCTTCGACGAGAGGAAGCCCAGCACCGCGGCCATCTCCATGGCCGTGGCCGTTCCGCCGAGGGCGGTGGCGGCGGCGCCGAACTGCTCCGGGCGGCGGCGGCGCAGCGCCTCCACCGCCGGCTCCATGAGCAGCTGGAAGGTCTGGGCGTTCGCGCGGGCCCACCCGGCGCGGTCCACCACCAGGACCGTGGAGTCCCTCAGGTCCCGGGCGGCCTCCAGTCCGGTGATGCGGTGCACGTGGTCCACGGACGCCTCGGCGTGGCGGCGCATCGACGCGACCGCGGCCTGCTTGGCTCCGGCGGACAGCTTCGGCCCCGGCGGGGTGATCCGTGCGGCGGCGGCGGCGGCGAGGTCCCAGCGGACGATCCCCGGCGCCGCCGAGGGCGCCGCGGACTCCGGGGTGCGGTGTGCTGTGGTCATGGCCTCATGCAACCACACGCGCCTGGGAGCTCCCGCCGCGCGCGCGTCACAGTCGGGCGAGGGCCGCCACGGCGCGGTCGGCGGCGTCGCGCGCGGCGGCCGGGTCGGCGACCTCGTTGAGCACCACCGAGAACGTCAGCAGCCGCCCGTCCCGCGTGCTGACGTGGCCGCTGAGCGAGACCACCGTGTTCAGCGTCCCGGTCTTGGCCCGGGCCAGTCCCCGGGCGGCGGTCTCGGCCTCGTCGTCGAACCGGTCGGCGAGGGTCCCGGATCCGCCGGCCACCGGCAGCGCGCGGGCCCCCGGGGCCAGCGCGCCGGTGCCGTCCACGGCCATGGCCCGCACCACGCGCTCGAGGGCGCGGGCGGGGATGCGGTTGTCCAGCGACATCCCGGAGGCGTCGGAGAGCACGAGGCCCGCCGGGTCGATCCCCCGGGCCGCGAGCGCCTCGGCCGCGGCCTCGCGTCCGCCGGTGATGCTGCCCGGGTGGCCGGCGGCCCGGGCCGCGATCCGGGACAGGACCTCGGCGAGGTGGTTGTCGGAGTCCTGGATCATCAGCTCGGCCTGCTCGGCCAGGGTGGCGGACTCCACCGCGGCCAGCTCGGCCGCTCCCCGGGGCGCCGGTCCGGGGGCGAGCCGGAACGGCGGGGCGGCGACCCCTTCGGCGGCGAGCGCCGCCCGCAGCTCGGCGGCGAAGACCGCGGCGACGTCCGCCGCGGCGTCTCCGGGGCGCGCGGGCGAGGCCACGTCCCCGGCCGGCACGCGGTGGGACCAGAACGCCATGGGGGCCACGGGCCCGATCTGCCCGGCGGCGACGTCCCCGGCGGCCCAGGCCTCGTTGAGGGCCGGGCCCGGGAAGAGCCCGGCGTCCCACCGCACGGTGCGGGGCGCGCCCGCCCCCCGGGCGACGAGCGCGCGGGCCGTTTCCTGTGCCAGGGTCCGCATGCCGGCGCGGCCCTGCACCGCGTCCGGGTCGGAGCGGCCGGGCCGCAGCAGGGTGTCGCCCCCGGCGACGAGCACGACCGTGTCCGGCTCCTCCCCCGCGACGACGGCGGTGCGCAGGCGCTCGCCCGGATCGGCGTGGGTCAGCAGCGACAGGAGGGTGACCAGCTTCTGGTTGGAGGCCGGCACCAGGGCGGTGTCCGGGTCCTGCTCGTGCAGCGGGGCACCGGTGAGGGCGTCGGCCACCAGGACGGAGCGCCGCCCGGCGGAGGCGCCGTCGAGGGCGGGGCCCACCGCCGCCGCCACCTCGGCGGCGGAGGGCAGCGGTGCGCCCGGGTCCGGGAGCACGGCGCCGTGCGGGGTGGGCGCGGCCGGGGGCAGGGCCCGTGCCGCCGGCGGCACGGGTCCTGCGGGGTGCGGTGCGGGGGCCGGCGCGGGCAGCCAGCCCGGGTGGGACCAGCCGGCCAGGCCGGCACCGAGCGCGAGGAGCAGGGTGGCCAGGACCCGGCGCCGGCGGCCGGGCGCGGGGCGCCGGGGGGTGTGCATGGTGCCCATTGTGGCCCCCGCGGCGGGGCCGCCCCGGGGCGTCCCGCGCCACGGCGGTTACCGCCGCCCGCGGGGCCGCGGTTATCGTGGGGTCGGATCTGCCCCCACCCTGCCTGGGTGGTGCGGCCGCGCCCGGCCGCTGTCAGCCCTGTCCGGCCGCCCCGGACGACCCGGGGCCCCGCCGGCCTTCGCACGCACGAGGAGAAACACCATGGAGTTGGACGTCACCATCGAGATCCCCCGGGGATCGCGCGTCAAGTACGAGATCGACCACGAGACCGGCCGCCTGCGCCTGGACCGCGTGCTGTTCACCTCGATGCAGTACCCGGCCCACTACGGGTACTTCGAGGACACCCTGGGCGAGGACGGCGACCCCCTGGACGCCCTCGTGCTGCTGGACTTCGAGATCGTCCCCGGTGTGCTCGTGGAGTCCCGTCCGATCGCCGTGTTCAACATGAACGACGAGGCCGGCGGGGACGCGAAGATTTTGTGCGTGTCCACCGACAAGCGCTACGACCACATCCAGGGCCTGGACGACATCGACGAGTTCAAGCTCAAGGAGATCCAGCACTTCTTCGAGCGCTACAAGGACCTCGAGCCGAACAAGTGGGTCAAGGGCGAGGGCTGGGAGGGCCGGGAGACGGCCGAGCGCCTCGTCACGGAGGCCCTCGAGCGCTTCGAGCAGTCCCACTACGAGTCCGCCGCCGAGGCGGAGGAGAAGGCCGCGTCCACCGACTGAGCGCACGGCGCACCGGCGGGAGCCGGGGACCACACCGGTCCCCGGCCCCCGCCGTGTCCCGACCCCTGTGGTAACTCCATGAATTTCGTTATATTGGGATCGGCCGGCTCAGCCGGCCCGACGGTCCGGGATGCATCCCCCCATGGCATCCGGGCCGCCGGCCGGGATCGAGGTCGCCGGTGAGCACCCGAGAGGTGCCCGGTGGCGGCGGGGTCCCCCCACCCGCGCCGCGATCCACCGATCTCTCCCGGCCCATCCCGGCGGACCGGCTCCGCCGCCGCCGGGAGTCGGCCGGCAGGTCCGAGGACCTGCCGGCCGATCCCGGTCCGCCCCGTCCTACGCCGTCCGGCGCCTGTGGTTCGATGGTCCCGGACCCGGGACGGCCCCGGTCCCGTCGGAAGGATGCGCATGTTCCTGCTGGGCCCCGAGGCGGACCTCGTCTTCTCCGCGAGCGACCTGGTGCGCGCGGCCGAGTGCCCGTTCGCGAGCCTGAGCGTCCTGGACGAGCTGCTCGGCCGGGCGCCGCGGCGCCCGGAGGAGCGCGACGCGATGCGCACCCGCACGGCCGCCCTGGGCGACGCCCACGAGCACCGGGTCCTCGCCGCCCACCGGACGGCGTTCGGCCCCTGGGACCCGGCCACGGGCCGCGGGGTCTACGAGGTCGAGCCGGTCCGCGGTGCGGACCGGGCCGGGCTGGCGGCCAAGCACGCGGAGTCCCTGGCCGCCCTCCGCGCCGGGGCGGACGTCGTCTTCCAGGCCTCCTTCTTCGACGGCGGCTTCCACGGCCGCGCCGACTTCCTCGTCCGCCGCCCGGACGGCGCCTACGCCGTCCACGACACCAAGCTCGCCCGGCACGCCAAGGTCACCGCCCTGCTCCAGCTCGCCGCCTACGCCGACCAGCTCGAGCGGGCGGGAGCACCCGTGGCGCCGGAGGTCACGCTGGTCCTGGGCGACCAGCGGGAGGCCGTCTTCCCCGTCGCCGAGCACCTGGCCGTCTACCAGGAGCGCCGGGAGCGCTTCGTGGCCGCCGCCGCCGCCCACCGGGCGCGCACCGGCCCCGTCCGGTGGCACGACGACCGTGTGGGCCGCTGCGGGCGCTGCGGGCACTGCGCGCGGGCCGTCGCCGAGCACCGGGACCTGCTGCTGACCGCCGGCATGTCCGTGCGGATGCGCCGCACGCTGCGGGAACGGCACGGGGTGCGCACCGTCGACGAGCTCGCCGGGCTCGAGGACCCGCGGCTGCCGGCCGCGGTCCGCCGGCTGCGGGACCAGGCCGCGATGCAGACGGGCCGCGGCGGCGAGGACGGGGCCGCCGAGTGGGTGAAGGACGGGCGGACCCACCGCACGGCCTACCGGGTCACCAGCACGGAGCCGCTGCGGCGGCTGCCCGCCCCGAACGCCGGGGACGTATTCTTCGACTTCGAGGGCGACCCCCTGTGGCAGGACCCCGAGGACCCGGCGTCCTGGGGGCTCGAGTACCTCTTCGGGGTGGTCGAACAGCCCGCCGCCCCGGGCGCCGAGCCCGTCTTCCGGCCGTTCTGGGCCCACTCGCGGGACCAGGAGCGCACCGCGCTGCGGGAGTTCCTGGACTACGTGGCCGAGCGCCGGGAGCGCTTCCCCGGGATGCACGTCTACCACTACGCCGACTACGAGAAGGCGGCCCTGCGCCGGCTCTCCCTGGTCCACGCCGTGGGCGAGGACGCCGTGGACCGGCTGCTGCGCGAGAACGTCCTGGTGGACCTCTACGACACGGTGCGGGGAAGCCTGCGGCTGTCCGAGAACTCCTACTCCATCAAGAAGCTGGAGCCGCTGTACATGGGCCGGCACCTGCGCACCGGGGACGTGGTGGACGCCGGGGCGTCGGTGGTGGCCTACGCCGACTCCTGCGCCGCCCGGGACGCCGGACAGGCGGAGGAGGCGGACCGGATCCTGGCGGGCATCGCCGACTACAACGCCTACGACTGTCTCTCGACCCTGCGGCTGCGGGACTGGCTGCTCGGCCTGGCCGGGATCTCCGCCGACCCCGCGGGGCACCGGCCCGCCCCGGTCCCGGCCGAGCCCGCCGAGGAGCTGCCCGGGACCGCGATGACGGACGCGGAGCAGCGGCTGCGCGAGTTCCTGGACCGCCCGGGGGCCGCCGACGGGCTCGGGCCCCGGCAGCGCACCGCCGTGGCGATGGTCGCCTCCGCCACCGGCTACCACCGCCGTGAGCGCAAGCAGTACTGGTGGTCCCACTTCGACCGCCTGGAGGGCCCGGTCGAGGACTGGGAGGACACCCGCGACGTGTTCGTGGTGCAGCGGGCGGAGGTGCTCGAGGACTGGGCGAAGGACCCGGCCAAGCGCGCCGGCGCCGCGCCCACCCGCCTGCTGCGCCTCGCGGGCCGGTTCGGCGAGGGCTCCACGCTCCGGCCGGGGGCCACCGGGCTGTTCCTGGTCTACGGCCCGCCCGTTCCCGCCCACCTCGCCGAGGAGGCCGCCGGACGCGGCAGCGGCCGGGCCGGGGACTGGACCGCCGCGCTGGAGGAGCTCGACGAGCGCGAGGACGGCACGGCGGTGCTCACCGTCCGGGAGCGGCTGCGCACGCCCCGCGGCGCCGCCGCCCCCGAGCCCTGGGCCGAGCTGCCCCTGGCGCTGACCCCGGAGCGGCCGATCGCCACCGCCTCCCTCGAGGAGTCGCTGCAGACGCTGGCCGCCCGCACCGCCGACGCCCTGCCGGAGCTGCCCGAGCTGCCGGGGCTGGGGCTGCTCCTGCGCGAGCCGCCGCGCCCGGCCGGCGGCGGGCCCCTGCCCGTCCCGGGACCCGGCGGCACGATCGACGCCGTGGTCCAGGCCCTGCGCGCGCTGGACCGCAGCTTCCTCGCCGTCCAGGGACCTCCGGGCAGCGGCAAGACGTTCCTCGGCTCCCACGTCATCGGCCGGCTGGTGGAGGCCGGGTGGCGGATCGGCGTGGTCGCCCAGTCCCACGCGGTCGTGGAGAACCTGCTGGGCGGGGTGATCGCGAAGGGCGGCGTGCCCGCCGAGCGCGTCGGCAAGAAGGCGCCGGCCGGGCGCCCCACGTCCGGTCAGGGGCCCTGGCGGACGCTCGCGGGCCGGGACCTCGCCGCGTTCCTCGCCGAGGGCGGCGCCGTGGTCGGCGGCACGGCGTGGGACTTCTCCAACGCCGCGTACCTCGAGGACGAGGCCCTGGACCTGCTCGTGGTCGACGAGGCCGGGCAGTACTCGCTCGCCAACACCCTGGCCGTGTCCCGGGCCGCGCGCCGGCTGCTGCTGCTCGGGGACCCCCAGCAGCTGCCGCAGGTCTCGCAGGGCACCCATCCCCTGCCCGTCGACGAGTCGGCGCTCGGCTGGCTCTCCCACGGGTCCCCCACGCTGCCGGCGGAGTACGGCTACTTCCTGGACCGCACCTGGCGGATGCACCCCGAGCTGTGCGAGCCGGTCTCCGAGCTCTCCTACGCCGGGCGGCTGGGCTCCGCACCGGCCGCGTCCCGGCGGGAGCTCAGCGGTGTGGCCCCGGGCCTGCGCACCTGCTACGTCGAGCACACCGGCAACCGCACGGCCTCCCCCGAGGAGGCCCGGCAGGTCGTGGCGCTGGCCCGGGAGTTCGTGGGCACCCCCTGGCGTGCCGGTCCGGACGCCGCGCCCGTGGCGCTGACCCCCGCGGACGTGCTCGTGGTGGCGGCCTACAACGCCCAGGTCGAGCTCGTGGCCCAGGAGCTGCGCGCGGCCGGGCTGCGGGACGAGGAGGGCGGAGGGGTCCGGGTGGGCACCGTCGACCGCTTCCAGGGGCAGGAGGCCCCCGTGGTCATCGTGTCCATGGCCGCCTCGTCCGCCGAGGGCCACCGGGGCATGGAGTTCCTGCTGTCCCCCCACCGGCTCAACGTGGCGGTCTCCCGCGGGCAGTGGTGCGCCGTGCTCGTGCGCTCCCCCGCCCTGACGGACTACCTGCCCGCCACCCCGGAGGGCCTGCAGCTGCTGGGCCGGTTCACCCGGCTGTGCCGCCGCGGAGCGGGCCCGGGGTCGCCGTGAGCGGCGAGCGCTCGGTGCGCGTGCCCTACGTCCTGCACTTCGAGAGCCGGACGGTGGTGCTCGGGGAGCCGGCCCACCTCGAGGAGCTCGACGCCCTGCTGCGGGGCGCGGGGGTGGCCACCCGCCCCACCTACTGGCACGGGATGCAGCGGGACGACCCGGGAGCGGCCCTGAACAGCGTGGGCACCGACCTCACCGCGGAGCACTTCTGGGACCGGGTCGACGCCGGGGCCTTCGCCGCCGCGCGCTGGCCCGTGGACCTGGACGGCCCGCTCTACCTGCCCGCCCCGCCGTGGTGGGTGCAGCGGGCCCGGGCGTGGGAGTACGACCCCGTGGCGCCGGCCCTGGGCGCGGCCGAACCCGGCGGCTGGCTGCGCGTGCCCGGCTGGGCCGGCACCGAGAACAACGACGCCGGGGGGCCGGTGGGGCTGCTGCAGCTCACCGACCCGGCGTCCTTCTGGGTGCTCGCCTCCGACGCCGACCTCACGGAGGTCGCCGCCACGGCCAAGGAGCTCGCCCGGTTCCGGCAGGGCTTCGACCGGCTCACGGCCTACTTCGACCCCGACGACCGGATCGGCTGCCTGCGCCTGCCCCTGATCTGCCGGGAGCCGCTGGAGGACGAGCTGCTCGCCCGGGGCGTGGACATCGAGCCGCGGTTCTGGGAGTGAGCCCCGGCCGCGCCGCCGGGACCGGGCTCCCGCGGTGACCGATACTGGGAGCGTGTACGTCGTGAGCCTGGACCAGCGCCACCGCGAGGCAGGGGACCTCGCGCCGGCGCTGCTGCGCCGGCTCGGGGACCTCGGGACCGTGGTGCCCTTCCAGGGCGCCCGGGCGCACGCGGTGCAGGGCATCACCGCGGACCCGGCCGAGGCGGTGGCCGCGGCCCTGGCCGGGCTGCGCGGCGAGGCGTGGCGCGTGGGGATCGGAGTGGGCCCGGTCGGGCTCGAGACCGTCACCGGCGCCGACGGGCGGACGGGCCTGCGCGCCGACGGTCCCGGGACGGTGCAGGCCCACCACGCCGCCGCGGCGGCCGCCCGGACGGGGCGGGTCCCGGTGTGCGTGGCCGCGGAGGACGCCGCGGCCGCGGCCCGGGCCCAGTCCGTGCTGCGGCTGCTGGGGCGGATCGTGGCCCAGCGCACGGCGGCGGAGTGGCGCGTCGTGGACCTCCTCGTCCCCGGGGCGCGCGGCCAGCAGAAGGTCGTGGCCGGGGAGCTGGGCATCACCCCGCAGGCCGTCTCCAAGGCGGTGGCGCGCGCCCTGTGGCAGGAGGAGTGGGACGCCCGCCCCGCCGCGGCGCGGCTGCTCGAGCTGTGCGCACCGCCCGGAGCCGGCCCGGGGGCTCAGGCCTCGACGATGAACCCCTCGGAGAGCATCCACTCGTAGGCGACGTCGGCCGGGTCCCGCCCCTCGACGTCCACCTGCCGGTTGAGCTCCTGCATCACGTCGTCGGTCAGCGCCTGGGAGATCGGCTCCAGGACCTCTTCCAAGGCCGGGAACTCCTGCAGCAGCTCCGTGTTGAACACCGGGGCGGCGTTGTAGGCCGGGAAGAACTGCCGGTCGTCCTCGAGGACGGTCAGGTCCAGGGCGGGGATGCGGCCGTCGGTCGAGAACACCTCCCCGAAGTTGCACTCGCCGCTGTCCGTGGCCGAGTAGATCGCCCCGGTGTCGTAGATGCCGATGTTGTCCTCCGGCACCTCGCTGCCGCGGTCGAGGCCGTAGTGGGCGAGCAGCGGGGTCAGCCCGTCGCTGCGGGAGTTGAACTCCGCCTCGACGCAGAACGTGCGCTCGGCCACCGGCAGCTCCGCGATGTCCGAGACCGTCTCCAGCCCGTTGGCCTCGGCGTACTCCGTGCGCACGGCCATGGCGTAGGTGTTGTTGAGCGCGGCCGGGGCCCCCCAGGTCAGCCCGTTGCCCAGGTCCTCGTCGTGCACGGCCTGCCACTGCTCCTGCTGGTCCGGGATGCCCTGCTCGTGGCCGAGGTAGGTGAGCCACGCCGTGCCGGTGTACTCGAGGGTCAGGTCGGCGTCCCCGGACAGCATGAGCTCGCGCACCGGCTGGGAGCCGGGCACGTTGGTGAGGTCCTCGGTCTCGAAGCCGGCGGCCTCCACGGCCAGCACAGCGATCTTGCCGAGGATCAGCTGCTCGGTGAAGTTCTTGGACGTCACCTTCACCTCGGTCCCCTCGGCGCCCTCGACGGGCTGGATGGAGCCGGGCTCGGCGGCGGGCACGTAGGCGGTGGAGGGCTCCAGCCCGCAGCCGGCCAGCAGCAGCGCGGCGCCGGAGAGCAGCAGGGCGGCGCCCGCGGGGCGTGGGGTTCTCATCGCAGTCCCTTCGGGCGCGCGACGTGCTCCACGACGCGGCCGATCCAGTCGATGGTCAGCGCGAGCAGCGCCACGAGGATCGAGCCGGCGACGAGCACCCGCACGAGGTCGAGGTTGACGCCCGTGGTGATCAGCAGCCCCAGTCCACCGCCGTTGACGAAGGTGGCCAGGGTGGCGGTGCCGACCACCAGGATCAGCGCGGTCCGCACCCCGGCCAGCATGACCGGCACCGCCAGCGGCAGCTCGACGCGGAGCAGGACCGCGAGCGCGCTCATGCCCATGCCGCGGCCGGCCTCCACGAGGCTGCGGTCGACGCCGTCGAGGCCGACCATGGTGTTCTTGAGCACGGGCAGGGTCGCGTAGACGATCAGGGCGACCACGGAGGCCTGGAAGCCGAAGCCCAGCCAGAACGCGAACAGCACGATCAGCCCCACGGCCGGGGCGGCCTGGCCGATGTTCGCCACGGCGATCACCGGGCCGGTGAGGAAGCGCAGCGGCGCGCGGGTGAGGAGGATCCCCACCGGCACGGCCACCAGCAGCACCACCACGGTGGCCACCACGGTCAGCTGCAGGTGCTGCACCGTGAGGTCCCACAGCGCCCCGGGGCGCAGGGTCACCGCCTCGGTCTCCGTCAGCTCCGCGGTGGACAGCCACAGCGCCAGCAGGCCCAGCGCCGCGAGGATCGCCACGGGCTGCAGGAGCATCCCGCGCCAGGTTCGCCGGTCGACGTCGGCGGAGGCGTCCGGGGCCGCCGGGCCGTCCTGGGGCCCGGGGCCGGCCGCCGCGGGCCGTTCCGTCTGCGTGCTCATCGGTCCCCACCGCCGGGACCGGCCGGGCTCACGGCGGGCATCTCCCCCGTGTTGTGCCCCAGCGGCGCCTCCTCCGGGTCCACGGCGCGGCGGGCCTCCGTGATGGCGGCCATGACGGTCTCCACGTAGATGACGCCCTCGAAGCGGTCCCGGGGCCCGACCACGAGGGCCGCTCCGGTGCTCGAGACGAGCATCGTGTCCAGCGCGTCGTTGAGCGTGGCACCGGTGCCGACCAGCGGCAGCCGTTCGTTGCGGTCGCCGGGGACCGTGCTGAAGCGCTCCAGCTGGCGGCGGGCGGGCCAGGACAGCGGGCGGTCCCGGTCGTCGAGGACCACGACGTCCCGGGTGCCGGCCTGCTCGCCGCGGGCGAGCACCGTCTGCACGTCCTCGCCGGGCCGGGCGGTCACGGCGGGGACGAGGTCCACCTCCCGGACCCGGGTGAGGGTCAGCTGCTTGAGCCCGGCGCCCGTGCCGATGAAGTCCTCCACGAACTCGTCGGCGGGCTCGGCCAGGATCCGCTCGGGGGCGTCGTACTGGACCACCCGGGCGCCCTCGTCGAAGACCGCGATCCAGTCGCCCAGCTTCACGGCCTCGTCGAAGTCGTGGGTGACGCACACGATGGTCTTCTGCAGCTCGTGCTGGATGTTGATGAGCTCGTCCTGCAGGCGCTGCCGGGTGATGGGGTCCACGGCGCCGAAGGGCTCGTCCATGAGCAGCACCGGCGGGTCCGCGGCCAGCGCGCGCGCCACTCCCACGCGCTGCTGCTGCCCGCCCGAGAGCTCCCGGGGATAGCGGTCCCGGTACACGGCCGGGTCGAGGGAGACGAGCTCGAGCAGCTCGTCCACGCGGGCGGCGATGCGGGCCCGGTCCCAGCCGAGCATCTTCGGGACCATGCCGATGTTGGTGGCCACGCTCATGTGCGGGAAGAGCCCGCCGGCCTGGATGACGTAGCCGATGCCGCGGCGCAGCTCGTCGCCGTTCATCGAGGTGACGTCCTGGCCGTCGATCACGATCCGGCCCTCGGAGGGCTCGATGAGCCGGTTGATCATCTTCAGGGTGGTGGTCTTGCCGCACCCGGAGGGTCCCACGAGCATCACGGTGCTGCCCGCGGGGATCTCCAGGGTCAGCCCGTCCACGGCGGCCCTGGCCTGCCCGGGGTACCGCTTGGAGACGTTCTCCAGCAGGATGCGGGCTCCGGTGACGGAGGGGGCGGTGCGGGGGGCGGAGTCAGACACGGATACCTCGCGATGTGGTGAGTCGGCCGAGCAGCACGAGCAGCCCGTCCAGGATGAGGGCGACGACGACGACCGCCACGACGCCGGTGAGGACCGAGGCCAGGGAGTTGGCGCCGCCGAGCCGGGACAGGCCGGAGAAGATGAAGCCGCCCAGACCCGGGCCGAGGACGTAGGCGGCGATGGCGGCCACGCCCATCACCATCTGGGCGGAGATCCGCATGCCGGCCTGGATGACCGGCCAGGCCATCGGCAGCTCGACCCGCAGGAACGTGGCGCCACGGCTCATGCCCAGACCGCGGGCGGCCTCGACGGTGGCCGGCGGGACACCGGCCAGGCCGACCACCGCGTTGCGCAGGACCGGCAGGACGGCGAAGAAGGTGACGACGACGACCGCGGGCAGCACCCCGAAGCCCAGCGGGGCGATGAGCAGGCCGATGAGGGCGAAGGAGGGGATGGTCAGACCCACGGCGGAGACGTTGTTGGCCACGGTGGTGAGCCGGGGCGAGCGGTAGCACAGGGCCGCCAGCGCCACCGCGAGGACCGTGGCCAGCACCAGGCACTGGACCACCAGGGAGAAGTGCTGCCAGCTGGCGAAGAGGATCTGCTCCCACCGGTCGGACACGTAATCGAGCACGGTACGCCTTTCGGCTTGTCGGCGATGACGTGGTCACCCGGTCTGCCGAAAACCCTATCACCAGGGCCTCCCCCGGGCGTGGCCCGGGTCACTCCCGGGGGCGGAGCCGGTTGTCCGGTGCCCCCGCCGTTGGCAGACTCGGGGGATGACACGGACCCCGGAGACGTACGACGTGGTGGTGATCGGCGGCGGGCCGGTCGGCGAGAACGCGGCCGGCCGCGTGGTGCGGGGCGGGCTGAGCGCCGCGCTCGTGGAGGCGCAGCTCGTGGGCGGGGAGTGCTCCTACTGGGCCTGCGTCCCCTCCAAGGCGCTGCTCCGCCCGGGCGCCGCGGTCGAGGCCGCCCGGGGGGTGGCCGGGGCCGCGCAGGCCGTCACCGGGCGCCCGGACGCGGCCGCGGCGCTGCGCCGCCGGGACGCCTTCGCCGCGCACTGGGACGACTCGGGCCAGGCCGAGTGGCTCGCCGGAGCCGGCGTGGAGCTGCTCCGGGGACGGGCGCGGCTGACCGGGCCGCGGCAGGTCGAGGTGACCGCCGGGGACGGGGGCGTGCGCCGGCTCGCGGCCCGCCACGCCGTGGTGCTGGCCACGGGCTCGCGCCCGGTCGTGCCTCCGGTGCCGGGGCTGGCGGACGCGCCGTTCTGGGGCACGCGGGAGGCCACCGCCGCCCGGGAGGTCCCCGGCTCCCTCGCGGTGCTCGGCGGCGGGGTGTCCGGCACGGAGCTGGCGCAGGCCTTCGCCCGGCTGGGCTCCCGGGTCACCGTGGTCGCCCGCAGCCGGCTGCTGGGCGCGTTCCCGCAGCCGGCCGCACGGCTGGTGGCCGACGCGCTGGAGGCCGAGGGGGTCACCGTCCTCGAGGGACGGGGCACGGACCGGGTCCGGCACGGCGAGGACGGCATCGAGCTCGTCCTCGACGACGGCGGGACGGTCTGCGCGGAGCGGCTGCTCGTGAGCACCGGGCGGCGCCCCGCCCTGGACGGCCTCGGGCTCGAGGAGCTCGGCCTGGACCCCGCGGAGCTGCAGGTGGACGCCTCCGGGCGGGTGGCCGGACCGCAGGAGCAGTGGCTGTACGCGGCGGGGGACGCCGCGGGCGGCCCGCTGCTGACCCACCAGGGCAAGTACGAGGCGCGCGCCGTGGGGGACGCCGTCGTGGCCCGCGCCGCCGGGCGGCTCGGGGACTCCGTTCCCGCGTGGTCGCGGTACGCGTCCACCGCCGACGCCTGCGCCGTGCCGCAGGTGGTGTTCACCGATCCCGCGGTGGCCTCCGTGGGCCGTTCCGCGGAGCAGGCCCGCGCGGACGGGCTGGAGGTGGACGTCGTGGAGCACGACATCGACGTGGCGGGGGCCTCCCTGCACCGGGACGGCTACCGCGGCTGGGCCCGCCTCGTGGTGGACCGGCGCCGCCGCACGATCGTCGGAGCGTTCTTCGCGGGCCCGGACGTGGCGGAGCTGCTCCACGCGGCGACCGTGGCCGTGGCCGGCGAGGTTCCAGTGGAGCGGCTGTGGCACGCGGTGCCCGTCTTCCCCACGATCAGCGAGGTGTGGCTGCGCCTGCTCGAGGAGTACGGCCTGTGAGCCGCACGCCTCACAGCAGGGAGCGCAGGATCCGGGCGACGCCGTCCTCGTAGACGGTGTGGGTGACCTCGTGGCAGGCGGCGGCGACCTCGTCCGGGGCCTGGCCCATGGCGACGCCGCGGGCGGCCCAGTCGAGCATCTCGATGTCGTTGCGGCCGTCGCCGACCGCCACCGTGTGGGAGGGGTCCACGCCGAGCCGGCGGCGGACCTGCTCCAGGGCGCTGGCCTTGGAGACGCCGTTGGCGGCGATGTCCAGCCAGGCGCTCCAGCCCACCGAGTAGGTGACCCCGTGCAGGCCGGCCTCGTCGATGGCCAGGGCGAACTCCTCCGGGGTGTGCTCGGTGCTGTAGACGACCATGCGCACGGCCTGCATCTGGGCGAGCTGGTGCAGGTCCACGCCCACGGCCTCGATGCCGAAGGAGGCGTCCTGGAAGCGCTCCGTGGAGTAGAAGGACCCGTCCTCGGTCTCGAGGGCGAACTTCGCCGTGGGCAGGCGCTGCTCGAGGGCCTCGAGGGCCTGGCCGGGGTCGAAGGAGACGCACTCGAGCACGCGGTGGTAGTCGGGCAGCCCCGGGTCCAGCTCGAGGGTCATGCCGCCGTTGGAGCACACGGCGTAGCCGCGCTCCTGGCCGATGAGCTCGACCACGGGCAGGGTCGCCCCCTTGGAGCGGCCGGTCGAGATGACCACGTGGTGGCCGGCCCGGAGCACGGCGCGGGCCGCGTCGCGCACCGCCGGGGACATGTGCCCGTCGTGGTCCACGAGGGTGCCGTCGACGTCGAGGGCCACGAGGTAGCGGACCCCCGCCTCCTTCTTCCACCCGTTGGAGCGGGGCGGCTGGACCTTGAGCGGGACGCGGACGTCCGCGGCCGAGCGCGTGGGGGCGGTGGTGCCGCCGGTGTCGCCGAGGTCCTCCGAGTGTTCGACCTTCAGCGGGACGGTGGAGTTGATGCTGATCAGTTCGTGCTGGTCCTCGGTGCCAGCCGTCTTTTCTTTCGTCATGCGGGACATGGTGCCACATGACACCGACAGGGTGACCAGCATTTCGGTATGAGATGAATACGGGTCGAACGCGACCCGTCGGTTCAGCGCCGGACGGGGATGGTCTCCTGGCCGCGCAGGTAGGGGCGCAGCGCCTCCGGCACGCGCACGGACCCGTCCGCCTGCTGGTGCGTCTCCAGGATCGCGGCCAGCCAGCGGGTGGTCGCGAGCGTGCCGTTGAGGGTGGCCACCGTGCGGGTGCCGCCCTTGCGGGCCTTGCCGGCGTCGTCCGTGCTGCCGGGCAGCCGCTCGCGCACGTTGAGCCGCCGGGCCTGGTAGGTGGTGCAGTTGGAGGTCGAGGTCAGCTCGCGGTACCGGCCCTGGGTGGGCACCCACGCCTCGCAGTCGAACTTGCGCGCGGCCGAGGCGCCGAGGTCCCCGGCGGCGGTGTCGATCACCCGGTAGGCCAGCTCGCAGCGGGTGAGCATCTCCTCCTCCCAGCCGAGCATCCGCGCGTGCTCGGCCTCGGCGTCCTCCGGGGAGCAGTAGACGAACATCTCCAGCTTGTTGAACTGGTGGACGCGGATGATGCCGCGGGTGTCCTTGCCCCCGGAGCCGGCCTCGCGGCGGTAGCAGGAGGACCAGCCCGCGTAGCGCAGCGGCCCGTCGGCGAGGTCGAGGATCTCGTCCGCGTGGTACCCGGCGAGGGGCACCTCGGAGGTGCCCACCAGGTAGAGCTCGTCCTTGCCCACGTGGTAGATCTCGTCCGAGTGGGCGATGTCGAAGCCCGTGCCGCTCATGATCTCCGGGCGCACGAGGTTGGGCGTGGTCATGGGGACGAAGCCGTTGTCCAGGGCCAGGTCCTGGCCCATGAGCAGCAGGGCGGTCTCGAGCCGGGCGACGTCGCGCTTGAGGAAGTAGAACCGTGCCCCGGAGACCTTGGCGCCGCGCTCCATGTCGATGCCGTCCACCAGCTCGCCGATCTCAAGGTGGTCGCGGGGCTCGAGGCCCTCGGCGGCGAAGTCCCGCGGCTGCCCCACGGTGCGCAGCACGACGTAGTCGTCCTCACCGCCGGTGGGGACGCCGTCGAGGATCAGGTTCTCGACCACGGAGACCAGCTCGTCCTGCCGGGCGCGGGCCGCCTCGGAGGCCGCCTGCGCCTCCTTGACCCGGGCGGCCAGCTCCTTGACCTCGGCCAGCAGCGCCTGCTTCTCCTCGCCCCGGGCGCGGGCCACCTGCTTGCCGAACGCGTTCTGCTCGGCCCGCAGGTTCTCGTACTCGGTGATCAGGTTGCGGCGCGCGACGTCCGCCTCCAGGATCCGGTCGATCAGGGACGAGTCCGCCCCGCGGGCGCGCTGCGAGGCGCGGAAGACGTCGGGGTGCTCACGGAGCTGGTTGATGTCGATCACCCTGACAGGGTACCGAAGACCCGTGCTCGGGCCGGGCGGGGCCGGCGGGTTAGGCTGGAGGACCGCCGCCATCCGCCCGGCGCCCCGGAACGGGCGCGCCGCGCCGTGCGGTCACCGCACGATGCCGCCCACCCCCCAGCACCGCCGAACCGAGGAGTCCTCGCGTGACCGCCACTCCAGTGGGCCCGAAACGGGTCGCCGTCGTCATCAACCCGATCAAGGCCGACGCGGACCTCGCCCGCGACGCCATCATCATCGGCTGCCGCAAGGGCGGGCTGCCGGACCCCGTCTTCTTCGAGACGGAGGAGGACGACCCCGGGTTCTCCATGACCCGCCGGGCGCTGGAGCAGGGCTTCGACCTCGTCCTCGCCGCCGGCGGCGACGGCACCGTGCGGGCCGTCGCGGAGACCCTCGTCGACGGGGACGTCCCGATGGGCCTGCTGCCGCTGGGCACGGGCAACCTCCTGGCCCGCAACCTCGGCGCCGACCTCGGCGACCCGCACCGCAACGTGGACATCGCGCTCTTCGGCGCGGAGCGTGCCATCGACATGGCGACCTTCCGGGTGGAGCTGGCCGACGGAACGGTGCAGGACCACGCCTTCTGCGTGATGGGCGGGGCCGGCTTCGACGCGCAGATCATGACGGACACCAAGGACGAGCTCAAGAAGCTGGTCGGCTGGGCCGCCTACGGGGAGGCCGGGGTCCGGCACCTGTTCGCCCCGCCGCGGTGGGCCCGGTTCCGGATCGACGACGGCGAGTGGCAGAGCCGGCGGGTGCGCTCCGTGATGGCCGCCAACTGCGGGATCCTCACGGCGGGGATGATCCTGGTGCCCCAGGCGAAGATCAACGACGGCGTGCTGGACCTCGTCGTGATGTCCCCGCGCAGCACCCTGGAGTGGGCGCTGATGGCCGCGAAGGTCGTGTTCCGGCAGCGGCGGGACCTGCCCGTGATCGAGTTCTTCGCCGGGAAGAAGGTGCGCGTGGAGTTCCACGAGCCCATCGAGTCCCAGGTGGACGGGGACGGCACGGGACGGATCACCGGCTTCGAGTCCGAGATCCTGCCGGGCGTGCTCTCGGTGCGCGTGCCCCCCTCCCAGGCCGACTGACGCGCGGGCCCGCGGGCCCGCCGGCCCGGCCGGGCGGCCGGCCCGCGCGGCCTGCGGGCTGGTCCAGTCGACCGGGCCGGTTCAGTCGACCGGGTCGGGGCGGCGGCTGAGACCCGCCACGAACGCGCCCATCAGGGCGACCACCGCCCCGCCCACCGCGAGCAGCGGGCCGCGCCCCTGGTCCGGGAACGAGGACACCGGCTCGGGGATGACCCGGGCGGCCGGCACGAGGTCCTCCACCGTCCGCGGGTCGTCGGCGGCAGGGGCCGGAGCGGGCTCGGTGCGGACCACCCCGGAGGTCTCCGGGGTCGCGGCGGCGGCCGGGGGCGCGGCGAGCACGCAGGCCAGCACGGCGGGCGCGGCGGCGAGAGCGAGACGGCGGGCGGCGGGAGCAGGCATGGTGGCACCTCCGGTCGGGCTCGGCACCGACCCGGGGGGTCGATCGACACCGGCTGAAGATCGCGGGAACGGACGTGCCCGCACCACCCATGGTGCATGTATTCGCAATAGCTAACAAGCGGCGGGCGGCGCGGGACGTTCCGTTACGCGGGACCCGCTCCCGCCGCCCCGGGCCTGTGGGCCCCGCGGCCCTGCAGCGCGGCGACCCAGGCGGCGGCCTCGCGGAAGGCGCCGTCGGAGTGGTGCCGCGCCACGGTGGCGAGCTTGTGGTCGGCGCGCGGGTAGGAGCCGAGGAACCGGGTGCTCGGGCAGACCCGGCGCAGGCCCATGAGGGCGTCGGCCACGCGGGCGTCGTGCAGGTGCCCGTCCACGTCGACGCTGAAGAAGTACTCCCCCAGGAAGTTGCCCGTGGGACGGGACTCGATCCGGGAGAGGTTCACCCCGCGGGTGGCGAACTGCTCGAGGATCTCCATCAGTGCCCCGGCCCGGTCCTCCCACAGCGGGATGACCAGCGTGGTGCGGTCCGCGCCGGTGCGCGGCGGCAGGGGCGCGTCCGGGCGGGCCACGAGCACGAAGCGCGTCACCGCGGCCCGGTTGTCCCCGATGTCCTCGGCGAGCACCTCGAGCTCGGGGTGCTGCTCGACGACCACGGGAGAGCACACCGCGGCCTCGAAGCCGGGCTCCGCCGCCGCACCGGGCAGCAGCGACAGGGCCGCCGCGGCCGTGGAGGACGCCGGGACGTAGTCGGCGCCGGGCAGGTGCCCGTCCATCCAGCCGCGCACCTGCGCCCAGGCGTGGGAGTGCGTGGACACGGTGCGGACGTCGGCGAGGGTCGTGCCCGGCGCGGCCACGAGGACGAAGCTGACGGGCACGAGCGCCTCGCGCACGATGCGCAGCTCGCTGCCGGTGGCCACGGCGTCGAGCGTGGCGGTCACCCCGCCCTCCACGGAGTTCTCGATGGGGACCATCGCGGCGTCGACCTCGCCGGCGCGGACGGCCGCGAGCGCGACGGGCACGGAGGACACCGGGCGGCGCTCGGCCTCCCGCGCGCCCTCCACGCCGAGCAGGGCGGCCTCCGTGAAGGTGCCGGCGGGGCCCAGGTAGGCGTATCTCAACGGACGGTCGGCGTCTGGCCCGTCTCGGACACCATGGGCTTCTCGGCGTCCATCCACGCCCCCATGCCGCCCAGGACGTTGACCGGGTCGAAGCCGTACTGCTGGAGGTAGGCCGTGGCCCTCAGCGAGCGGCCGCCGGAGCGGCAGATCACGTAGACGTCCTCGTCCGCGGGCACCTCGCCGTAGCGCTCGGGGAGCTGGCCCAGCGGGATGTGCTGGGCGCCCGCGATGTGCCCGGCCTCCCACTCGGTGTCCTCGCGCACGTCCAGGATGCGCGCGTCCTCGGGGATCTCCTCCACCGAGGCGCTGGGCAGGTTGTCCAGGTTGTCCATCGTGCGGGTCCTCTCGTTGCGGGTGGGTCTGCGCTGACCAGCCTAGTCCGCGGCCGCTGCGGCCGCGGTCCGGAACGGTGCGCCGGCCACGGCCGCAGGACGGCCTCCTGCGGCACGGCGAGAGCCGCCGTGCCGCAGGGGACACGGCGCCGAGGGGCGCCCGCTCAGGGGGAGACGATCTCCTCGTCCTGCAGCGGGAGCTTCTCCTCCCGCCGGGGCGCGTGGATGAGCTTCCTGTTGGCGAACTCCTCGATGCCGAACCGGCCGAGCTCCCGGCCCACGCCGGAGCGCTTGATGCCGCCGAAGGGCAGGTCCGGGGCGGTGCCGGTGACCTCGTTGACGAAGACCATGCCGGACTCGATCCGGGACGCGACCTCCCGGGCCGCGTCCACGTCCGCGGCGAACACCGACCCGCCCAGGCCGAAGGGCGAGGAGTTGGCCAGCTCGACGGCCTCGTCCGCGTCCCGGACCCGGTGCACCACGGCGACGGGCCCGAAGATCTCCTCCTCGTAGGCGCGCATCTGCGGGGTGACGTCCGTCAGGACCGTGGCCTCCATCCAGGCCCCCGGACGGTCGACCGGGGTGCCGCCGGCGCGGACGGTGGCACCCTTCTCGACGGCGTCCTGCAACTGCGCGGCCACGCCGTCGCGGGCCGCGACCGAGGACAGGGGGCCCAGCAGGGTCTTCCGGTCGGTCGGGTCCCCCGGCTCGACCGCGTCCATGGCCTGCGCGAACGCGTCGACGAACCGGTCGTAGGCCTCCTCGACCACGATGAAGCGCTTGGCGGCGGTGCACGCCTGCCCGGTGTTGCCGAGCCGGCCCAGCACGGCGTGCTTGACCGTGTTCTCGAGGTCCTCGGCGTCGAGCACGACGAACGGGTCGGACCCGCCCAGCTCGAGCACGACCTTCTTGAGGTGGCGGCCGGCGAGCTCGGCGACGGCCGACCCGGCGCGCTCGGAGCCCGTGAGGGACACGCCCTGGACGGTCCGGGCGGGGATGACGATCTCGGCGATCTGCTCGTTCGTGGCGAAGACGTTGCGGTAGACGTCCTCGGGGAACCCGGCCTCGCGGAAGAGCTGCTCCTGGACCAGGGCGGCCTGCGGCACGCTGGGCGCATGCTTGAGGACGACGGTGTTGCCGAGCATCAGGTTCGGGGCCGCCAGCCGGGCGACCTGGTAGTACGGGTAGTTCCACGGCATGATGCCGAGGATCGAGCCGGTGGGCTCCAGCACCACCTCGGCGTCCCCGCCCGTGGAGGGCTCGAGCTTCTCCCCGGCCATGAACCGCTCGGCGTTCTCGGCGTAGAACTCGTAGATGCTCGCCACGAGGAGCACCTCGCCCACGGCCTGGCGGGCGGGCTTGCCCATCTCCTCGGTGAGCAGGGCGGCGAGCTCGCGCTTGCGCTCGCGGTAGAGCTCCGCCAGCGCGCGCATGCGCGCGGCGCGCTCCGGCACGGGCGTGCTGCGCCAGCTGCCGAAGGCCCGGTGCGAGCGCTCGACCACCTCCCGGACCTCGGCGTCGGTGGCGGTCGGGAACTCCCGGACGGTCTGCCCGGTGGCGGGATTCACTGTTGCGTAGGTCATGCCCCCGAGCCTATGCGCGGGCTCCCCCCGGCCGCACGGGACCGCGTCCCTGTTCGCCGCGGGCGTCCCCGGGGTCCGGACTTTCAGGTGGCTCACAGAAACGAAACAATGGCTGTGTACGTTGTCCCCCGGCCGCCGGACCTCCGCACGGCCCCTCCCCACCGGACACCCCACCCCGGCGTCCTCGACACGAAGGAATCACGGCCATGAGCAGCAACGAACCCCGGGGCGCGACACCGCTCGCCCCGGACCGCGAGGACCACGGCTTCAAGAAGGTCCTGGGCCGACTCGACGCGATCGGCCTCGGCTTCGGCGCGATGATCGGCTTCGGCTGGGTCATCCTCACCGGGGACTGGCTGGTGGAGGCCGGAACCATGGGCGCCGTGCTCGCCCTCGTGACCGGCGGGCTGATCATGGCCGTGGTCGGCCTGGTCTACGGCGAGCTCGTGGCGGCCATGCCGTACGCGGGCGGTGAGCACAACTACCTGCTGCGCGGCATGGGCGCCCGGTGGGCCTTCATCGGCTCCTGGGCCATCACCGGCGGCTACATCACCATCGTGGCCTTCGAGGCCGTGGCCGTGCCCCGCACGGTGCAGTACATCTTCCCCGGCCTGAGCCAGATCCCGCTGTGGACCGTCGCCGGCTTCGAGGTGAACCTGACCTGGGCCCTGGTCGGGGCGCTGACCGCCGTCCTGATCACCGCGATCAACATCCGGGGCGTCAAGCACGCGTCCACGGTGCAGATCTTCGTGATCCTGTTCCTGCTGATCGTGGGTCTGATGATGCTCTTCGGGGCGTTCACCCGCGGCTCGGTCGCCACCATGGAGCCCTTCTTCACGAGCGGCACCGCCGGCTTCTTCCTCGTGCTCGTCACCGTCCCGTTCCTGTTCGTCGGCTTCGACGTCATCCCGCAGGTCTCCGAGGAGATGCACCTGCCGGCCAAGCAGCTGGGCGGGACCATCATCGTCTCCGTCCTGCTCGCCGCGGCGTGGTACGTCATGGTCGTGCTCACCACGTCCTCGGCGATGTCCGGCGCGGACATCGCCGGCGCGGACATCGCCGTGGCCGACGCCATGGGCGCCATGTTCGGCAGCACCGCCGTCGCCAACCTGCTCATCGCGGGCGGTCTGGCCGGCATCCTCACCTCCTGGAACTCCCTGCTCATGGGCGCGTCCCGCCTGCTGTGGGCGCTCGGCAACTCCCGGATGGTGCCGCGGTGGTTCGGCCGGCTGCACCCCAGGTACGGCACCCCGGCCAACGCCCTGCTGTTCGTGGGCGCCATCTCCTTCGTGGCGCCGTTCTTCGGCGCGGAGATGCTGGGCTGGCTGGTGGACTCCGGCTCCCCGTCGATCGTGATCGCCTATGCCCTGGTCTCGGTGGTCTTCGTGATCCTGCGCCGGCGCGAGCCGGACATGGACCGTCCCTTCAGGATCGGGGGCCGCAGCCACGGCGGCACGGCCATCGGCGTGCTCTCGGTCGTCCTGTGCGTCGGCCTCATCAGCCTGTACCTGCCCGGCATGCCCGCGTTCCTGAGCGCGCCCGCCTGGACGATCTTCGGGCTGTGGTGGCTGCTCGGTCTGGTGTTCCTGCTGCGCATCCCCACCGGGATCCACCCCGGGGTCGACGCCGAGCACCGCCTCGTCGCCGAGGTCGACCGCCGGCGCCCGAGCGCCGGGGCCTGACCGGCACAGCATCCCGGGGCGGCTCGGACGAGGCACCCCGGGATGCTGTGCACTGTGCCCATCGGGGCACAGAAAGTTCAGCACTCCGCCTTTCGGGCGGAGAGCTAGTCTGAGCTCGTCGAGGGGCCACGGGGCCTCCCCGGCAGCCCCCGGCGACCGGCCCGGCACCCGGTGCGGCGTTCCGGGGGGACACCGGGGCCCGTCACGGTCGCCCGGGGACTCGTACCATGGACGAGCGGGCCCAGTGCTGTCGCCCGCCCGTCCGACCACCCCGTTGACGCACCGAGCAGGCACCGGCCCCGGTGCCCGGGGCGTGCGTCGAGATAGAGAGGCTGATTCATGAGCATCACGGACCAGACGGCCACGGCCGCTCCCATCCAGGACCGCATCTCCGCGCTGCTGGCCAAGACCCCCACCGGGCTGCTGATCGACGGCCAGTGGCGGGAGGCCTCCGACGGGGGCACCTTCGAGGTGGAGAACCCCGCCACCGGCGAGGTGCTCGCCACCATGGCCTCGGCCACCCGCGAGGACGCCGCCGCCGCCATGGACGCCGCCGCGGCCGCCCAGGAGTCCTGGGCCCGCACCCCCGCCCGGGTCCGCTCGGAGATCCTGCGCCGGGCCTTCGACCTCGTCCAGGAGCGCGCGGAGGACCTGGCGCTGCTGATGACCCTGGAGATGGGCAAGCCCGTCGCCGAGGCCATGGGCGAGGTGAAGTACGGGGGTGAGTTCCTGCGCTGGTTCTCCGAGGAGGCCGTGCGCGACTACGGCCGCTACGTCCAGGCACCCGAGGGCACCCTGCGGATGCTGGTGACCCGCAAGCCGGTGGGCCCGTGCCTGCTGATCACCCCGTGGAACTTCCCGCTGGCCATGGCCACCCGCAAGGTCGCCCCTGCCGTGGCCGCCGGCTGCACCATGGTGCTCAAGCCGGCCCGGCTGACCCCGCTGACCTCCCAGTACTTCGCGCAGATCATGATCGACGCCGGGATCCCGGCCGGGGTGCTCAACGTGGTCTCCTCCAAGTCCGCCTCGGACGTCTCCGAGCCGATCATGGCCGATGCGCGCCTGCGCAAGGTCTCCTTCACCGGCTCCACCCCGGTGGGCAAGCAGCTGATGAAGGCCGCCACCGACAACGTGCTGCGCACCTCCATGGAGCTCGGCGGCAACGGCCCGCTGATCGTCTTCGAGGACGCCGACATCGACAAGGCCGTGACCGGGGCGATGGCCGCGAAGATGCGCAACATGGGCGAGGCCTGCACCGCGGCCAACCGGCTGCTCGTGCACGAGGACGTCGCCGAGGAGTTCATCGCCAAGCTGGCCGAGAAGATGGCCGCGCTCACCGTCGGGCCCGGCGTGGACGAGGGCGTGAGCGTCGGCCCGCTCGTGGAGGCCAAGGCCAGGGACTCCGTGGAGGAGTTCGTCGCCGATGCCGTCGAGCGCGGGGCGAAGGTCGTGGTCGGGGGCTCCCGCGTGGAGGGGCCCGGCTACTTCTTCCAGCCCACCCTGCTGCGCGACGTGCCCAAGGACGCGAGGGCGGTGTGCGAGGAGATCTTCGGCCCCGTCGCCCCGGTGGTGACCTTCGCCGACGAGGACGAGGCGGTGGCCCTGGCCAACGCCACCGAGTACGGGCTGGCCTCCTACGTGTTCACCGAGAACATCTCCCGCGGCCTGCGCATCGGCGACCGCATCGAGTTCGGCCTGATGGGCCTCAACGTCGGGGTGATCTCCAACGCCGCGGCCCCCTTCGGCGGAGTCAAGCAGTCCGGCCTGGGCCGGGAGGGCGGGGCCGAGGGCATCGCCGAGTACACCACCACCCAGTACATCGGCGTGGAGAACCCCTGGGCCGACGTCCCCAACCCCGGCACCGGCACCCCCGCCTGACCTCCGTCCCCGGACGGTCCGCCCCACCCCGGTGCGGTCGCCGCGCTCCCGCGGCGACCGCACCCCGTTCCCGAAAGGACGTCTCCCATGACCGAGACCCTGCCCGACATCCAGTACCGGCTGGAGCAGGTCCGCCGCATCGAGGGCACCCTGCCCGGCCCCCGCTCCGGGGAGCTGTCCGCCCGCCGGCAGGAGGCCGTCGCCTCCGGCGTCGCCTCCAGCGTGCCCGCCTACGCGGCGGACGTGGACGGCGGGATCGTGCTCGACGTCGACGGCAACCAGCTCGTCGACCTCGGCTCCGGCATCGCCGTGACCACCGTGGGCGCCTCCGCCCCCGCCGTGGTCGCCCGGGTCAAGGAGGCCGTGGAGCACTTCACGCACACCTGCTTCATGGTCACCCCCTACGAGGGCTACGTGGCCGTCGCGGAGAAGCTCGCCGAGCTCACCCCGGGCGACTTCCCCAAGAAGGCCGCGCTCTTCAACTCCGGTTCCGAGGCCGTCGAGAACGCCGTGAAGATCGCCCGGGTGCACACCGGCCGCCAGGCGGTCGTCGTCTTCGACCACGCCTACCACGGCCGCACCAATATGACCCTGGCGATGACCGCCAAGGTCATGCCCTACAAGCAGGGCTTCGGCCCGTTCGCCGGCGAGGTCTACCGCGTGCCGGTCTCCTACCCCTTCCGCGACCCGGAGGGCATGACGGGCGCCGAGGCCGCCCGCCGCGCTCTGCTCCAGGTGGAGAAGCAGGTGGGCGCGGGCAACGTGGCCGCCGTCGTGATCGAGCCCATCCAGGGTGAGGGCGGCTTCATCGTGCCCGCCGAGGGGTTCCTGCCGGCGCTGTCCCAGTGGTGCACCGACAACGGCGCCGTGTTCGTCGTCGACGAGGTCCAGGCCGGCGTGGCCCGCACGGGCAAGTGGTTCGCGGTGGACCACGAGGACGTGGTGCCCGACCTGATCA
Organism: Kocuria oceani; assembly: GCF_029524215.1. Taxonomy (NCBI): domain Bacteria; kingdom Bacillati; phylum Actinomycetota; class Actinomycetes; order Micrococcales; family Micrococcaceae; genus Kocuria; species Kocuria oceani. The sequence goes on from NZ_JARAMH010000005.1 coordinate 128,792, forward strand.
CCGTGGCCAAGGGCGTGGCCGGCGGCATGCCGCTGTCCGGCGTCGTCGGCCGCGCCGAGATCATGGACTCCGTGCACGCCGGCGGCCTCGGCGGCACCTACGGCGGCAATCCCGTGGCCTGCGCCGCCGCCCTGGGGGCGCTGGAGACCATCGAGGAGTGGGACCTCATCGCCCGTGCCCGCCGGATCGAGGAGATCATCCGCGAGGAGCTCACCCCGGTGGCCGAGGAGACCGGCATCGTCGGGGAGATCCGCGGCCGCGGCGGCATGATGGCGCTCGAGTTCGTGCTGCCCGGCGGCAAGGAGCCGGACGCGGACGCCGCCAAGGCCATCGCCGCGGAGTGCCTGGCGCAGGGCGTCATCATCCTGACCTGCGGAACCTTCGGCAACATCGTGCGCCTGCTGCCCCCGCTGGTCATCGGCGAGGACCTGCTACGCGACGGCCTGCGCGTGTTCGCCGACGCCATCCGCCACGCGGCGCAGTAGTCCCCGCCGCGCACCGCCACGAGGGGCCGTCGCCCGCCGGAGCCGCCGCCGCGCTCCGGCGGGCGACGGCCCCTCGTGCTCGTCGCCGGTCGGCACCGGATTCGGTCAGCCGGAGCAGCGCTCCTGCAGGGCCCGGGCCTCCCGGGCGACGCTGAGCATGGACCGTTCGCCCTGCCGGTACTCGTCGACGGCCTGGCGGACCGAGGCGATCTGCCCGGAGAGCTCGGGCGGCGCGGTGGCGGCGAGGTCCTCGACCTCGGCGAGCAGCCCGGCCGGGTCCTCCTGCAGCCGCTCCGGGGCGGTGCGGGCCGCCTCCAGCACCCGGGCGCAGGTCTCCTCCACGGTGCTGACCGAGGCCCGGTCCGAGGCGCCGCCGGAGGCCCGGGCCGACGCGCTGCCGGAGGCCGACGGCGCCGGGGCGCCGGGCTCGGCCTCGCGCTCGAAGAGGGAGCAGCCGGTCAGGGCCAGGAGCAGGGCGGACGCCGCCGCGGCACGGGCCGCGGCGGAACGGGGCGGGCGGGAGGTCGGCACGGGGCCCTCCTGTGCGGATCGGGGACCGCGGTCGCGGTCCGGGCGCCCTCACCCTACTAGCCTGGGCACCACGCCCCACAGTGTGTCCCGGACCGCCGTCCCCGGACCGCCGTGGCCGAGACAGGAGCCGCCGTGACCGGGATCGGGGACCTCACCGCCGTGCAGCTGCGGGACGCGCTCGCGCGCGGGGAGCTGAGCGCCACGGAGACCACGGAGTTCTTCCTCGCCCGGATCGAGGAGCGCAATCCGCAGCTGGGCGCGTTCGTGCACGTGGCGCACGGACCGGCGCTCGCACGGGCCCGCGCCCTCGACGCCCTGCCCGCCGGTGCGCCCCGCGGGCCGCTGCACGGGGTGCCGCTCGCGGTGAAGGACCTGCACGACGTCGCCGGCATGCCCACCGGCTACGGCTCCGCGGCCGTGGCGGACCCGGGGACCGGGGCGGCGGCGGCCGCCGAGGACGACGACCTCGTGGCCGTGCTCACGGCCTCCGGCGCCGTGTGCCTGGGCAAGACCCAGGTCCCCGAGTTCGGCCTCAACTGCTACTCCGAGAACCTCGTGGCCCCGCCCGCGCGGAACCCGCACGATCCCACCACCGGCGCCGGCGGATCCTCCGGCGGCCAGGCCGCTGCCGTGGCGGCCGGCATGCTCCCCCTGGCCCCGGGCTCCGACGGCGGGGGCTCCGTGCGCATCCCGGCGGCGGCGTGCGGTCTGGTGGGCCTGAAGCCCAACCGCGGGCGGGTGCCCACCGCCGACGCGCAGTCGGACGCCGCGCAGCTCGTGGTCAACGGACCCATCGCCCGCACCGCGGAGGACGCGGCCCTGCTGCTGGACGTGCTCTGCGCCCCGGCCCGCGGACCGGCCCACGGCAACGTGGTGCACCGGGCGGTGGCCGCCGCACCGCAGTCATCCTTCCTCGAGAGCGTGCGGGCCGCCCGCCGGGGGGACCTGCCCTGGGGCGGGCGGCCGCTGCGGATCGGGGTGAGCACCGCCTCGCCGTTCGACACCGTTCACGACATCAAGGTCTCCCCCGAGGCGCGGGCCGCCCTCGACGCGGGGGTCGCCCGACTGCGGGCGGCCGGGCACGAGGTCGGCGAGGCCTCGATCGGCTACGACCCCGAGTATCCCGGGGCATTCTTCGACGTCTGGACCACCTCGATGGGCACCGCGCCCCTGGACCACGAACAGGCGCAGCGGCTGACCGGCCTGGCGGCGGCGTTCCGCGCCCGCGCCCTGCGCCGCTCGGCCGTCGAGCTCGCGCGCGCCGTGGGCACGCTGCGCCGGATCGAACAGGACGTGATCCGGGCGTACGGGGCCTGGGACATGGTGCTCACGCCCGCGCTCGCCATGACGCCGCGGCCCCTGGGCTGGTACTGGGCCGGGCACGACCAGGAGGACCCCGCCGGCGCGGACCAGGACTACAGGCGTCAGTGCCAGTACACGCCGTGGACCTCCGTGGTGAACGTGGTGGGCCTGCCCGCGGTGACCGTCCCGACGCTGTGGACCAGCCCGGCGGTCGGCGGGCCGGTCGTCCCGATGGGGGTCCAGCTCATCGGCCGCCCCAGCGCGGAGGCGCAGCTGCTCGCCGTCGTCGCGCAGCTCGAGGACGCCCCGCACTGAGTCGCCCGGCCCCCGGACGCGGCCCCGGCCCACCGCGCCCGCACCCGCGGCGGACCTGCCGCACGCGAGCGCCCGCCGGCCGTGGCACGGCCGGCGGGCGCGCTGGGTCCGCGGCGGGCTCAGGCGTCCGGTGTGGTGGCCGCCTCGGGGTCCTCCTCCGGCTCGAAGCCGGTCCGGTCCTCGTCGGTGGTCAGCCCGATGCCCTGCTCGTTGTCGGGGACGGTGCCCTCCGGGCCCTTGCCCGAGTCCTCGTTCGTCTCGTCGGGTGCTTCGCTCATGCTGCCGGCCTCCTTGCTGGGTCGTGTCGCTGGGTCGTGCGCTCGCTGGTGCCCTCATCCTGTCCCACCGGCCCCGATTCCTCCAGGTCTCCCGCGCGCGCCTCGCGCAGAGCGGAATCGGCGAAACCTGGCGACGTGATCGCGTGCCAGCCTCCGCGCGCCGCGGAGGCTGGCGGTAGGTTGGGCGGCATGACCAATCGTGCGGGCACCGTCGCCCAACCCAGTGACCTCGTCGACCTCGGCAAGCTCCTCGACGCCTACACGGACGTCGTGCCGGACCCGTCCGACCCGGACCAGCGCGTGGCCTTCGGCACGTCCGGGCACCGGGGCTCGTCCCTGAAGGGCTCGTTCAACGAGCAGCACATCGCCGCGATCACGCAGGCGATCGTGGAGTACCGCGCCGGCCAGCGGATCACCGGGCCCCTGTTCATGGGCAAGGACACCCACGCGCTCTCCGGGCCCGCCCAGGACACCGCGCTCGAGGTGCTGGCCGCCAACGACGTGACCGTCCTGCTGGACTCCCGCGACGGCTACGTGCCCACCCCGGCGCTGTCCCACGCGATCCTCACCCACAACAGCGGCCGGGTCGAGGGCATGGCCGACGGCATCGTCATCACCCCCTCGCACAACCCGCCCTCCGACGGCGGCTTCAAGTACAACCCGCCCAACGGCGGCCCCGCCGACACCGACGCCACCGAGTGGATCGCCCGGCGCGCCAACCAGTTCCTGGAGAACGGCATGGCGGGGGTCCGCAGGGTGCCCCTGGCGCAGGCCCGTGCGGCGGGGACCACCGGCGGCTACGACTTCCTCGAGGAGTACGTGCGGACGCTGCCGGAGGTCATCGACCTCGGCGTGATCCGGGACTCCGGCCTGCACATCGGCGCCGATCCCATGGGCTCCGCCTCCGTGGCCTACTGGGGCGAGATCGCCCAGCGCTTCGGGCTGAACATGACGGTGGTCAACCCGTCGGTGGATCCGCAGTGGGCGTTCATGACCCTGGACTGGGACGAGAAGATCCGGATGGACTGCTCCTCGCCCTCGGCCATGGCCTCCCTCATCGGCGCCCGGGACAAGTACGACATCGCGACCGGCAACGACGCCGACACGGACCGCCACGGCATCGTGACCCCGGACGCCGGCCTGATGAACCCGAACCACTACCTCGCCGTGGCGATCGACTACCTCTTCCGGCACCGCACCGGGTGGTCCCCGGAGGCCGGGGTCGGCAAGACCCTGGTGTCCTCCTCGATCATCGACCGGGTCGCGGCCTCCCTGGGCCGCGAGCTCGTGGAGGTGCCGGTCGGCTTCAAGTGGTTCGTGCCCGGGCTGATGGAGGGCTCGATCGGCTTCGGCGGCGAGGAGTCCGCCGGCGCCTCCTTCCTGCGCACGGACGGCTCCGTGTGGTCCACGGACAAGGACGGGATCATCCTCGCGCTGCTGGCCTCGGAGATCACGGCCCGGACCGGGAAGACCCCGTCCCAGCGCTACGCCGAGCTCACGGCGGACTTCGGCGCGCCCGTCTACCAGCGCATCGACGCGCCCGCGACCCGCGAGCAGAAGGCCGCGCTGAAGCAGCTCTCCCCCGCCCAGGTGGAGGCCGACACCCTGGCCGGGGAGCAGATCACCGCCAAGCTCACCAACGCCCCCGGCAACGGCGCGGCGATCGGGGGACTGAAGGTCACCACCAAGAACGCGTGGTTCGCGGCGCGCCCGTCCGGCACCGAGGACGTCTACAAGATCTACGCGGAGTCCTTCCTCGGCGAGGAGCACCTGGCGCAGGTGCAGCAGGAGGCCAAGGCCCTGGTGGACGACGTCATCTCCTGAGGCGGCCCCGGCCGCCTCAGGGCCGCGGCCGGACCCAGACCGCCTCGGCGGCCAGGACGCCCACCTCCACGACGGCCCCGCCCACCGTCACGGCCACGCCCCGGGGCAGGACCTCGCCCAGCACGAGCTCCGTCCCGGGGCGGATGCCGGCCTCGCCGAGCCGGCGCAGCCGGCCCGGGTCGGCGTCGGAGACCCGGGCCACCACCGCGGTCGTGCCCGGCGGGACCTCGGCCAGCAGAACGGCCGTGGCCGGCGGCACGGTGCCGTCCGGCCGCGGGATGGGGTCCCCGTGCGGGTCCCGCTCCGGGTGGCCGAGGAGGGCGTCCACCCGGGCGATGAACCTCTCGCTCACCGCGTGCTCGAGCACCTCGGCCTCCTCGTGCACCTCGTCCCACGCGTAGCCGAGCCGGGTGGCGAGGAAGGCCTCGAGGACCCGGTGGCGCCGGACCATCTGCACCGCGACCTCCCGGCCCCGGTCCGTCAGCACGATCCCCGCGTGCTCGGTGCGGCCCAGCAGGTTCTGCGCCGTGAGCTTCTTGACGGCCTCCGAGACGGTCGACGGCGACAGGCCCAGCCGCTGGGCCAGGCCGGTGGTGGTCACCGGGTCGGCCGACCACTCCTGGGCCAGCCAGACGGTCTTCAGACAGTCCTGGACGGACCGGTTCAGCTCCTCCGCGCGCATCCCACCAGGGTAGCGACCCGCGGAGCGGCAGCACCCGGCCGCCGAGAGCCGGACGTGGTGGCGCATTGTCCACGCGGCGGCCCCCCGTGTCACGAAGAACCATTCGGAATCTTTCGTGTTGCGCACTGTGACGCCGCCCCGGACACACCGGACACCGGAGCCTAGCCTGGGAGCAGTGCCCGAGCGGCCCCGGCGCCGCGGTCCCCGTCCTCCCCGGAAGGAATCCCATGTCTCTCCACCTGCTCGAGATCGTGCCCGCCTCCCCGTCCAAGGACGCCGTGACCCAGCTCATCGCCACGGTCTCCGAGGCCGTCCCCGCGGCGGGCGCCGAGGTCATCGAGTCCCAGGTCACGGCCGATCACGGACGGGTCTTCGTGATCGTCGAGGCCGAGGACGCCGCCGAGGGCCTCGCCGGGACGGTGCGCTCCGCCGCCGGTGACGCCGCCACGGAGGTCACCGGTCCCGACGCCGTGCGCCTCGTGGGCGCCGAGCTCGAGGACATCAAGAAGCTGCGGGGCGACGCCCAGTACCTGGTGGAGTGGGACATTCCCGCCGAGATCACCATGGAGCAGTACCTGGCCCGCAAGAAGGCCAACTCCCCGAAGTACGCCGAGGTGCCCGAGGTCTCCTTCCTGCGCACGTACGTGCGCGAGGACACCGCCAAGTGCCTGTGCTTCTACAACGCCCCCGACGAGGCGTCCGTGGAGCGGGCCCGCCAGGCCGTGGGCACCCCGTTCGACCGGCTGTTCAAGCTCAACGTCTGAGCGGACCGCAGCACTCGGCGGCACGGCGGCCCCCACGACCCGGGGGCCGCCGTCGTGCGTCCCGCCCCCGGACCCGCCCCGCCGTGCGCACCCGCCCCGCCCCGCACACCCCGGCAGAACGGAAGACCATGACCCAGTCCACCCGCCCTCCGTCCGCGCCCGGCGGGCCGGCCCCCGGGGGCCGGCCCCTGCTCGCACCGCTGGTCGACTACCCCGACCACGACGTCGTCCGCCGCACGGCCGCGGCACGGGCGCACGACGTCGACACGGCCGTCGAGTCCCCGTGGGAGACCCTGCGCGAACTGGGGGCCCGGGGGCTGCTGGACCTCGGGCTGAGCGGGTCGCTGGCCCAGCAGGCCGCCGTCGTGTTCGACCTGGCCACCGAGTGCACCGCCACGGCGTTCTCCCTGTGGGCGCACCGTGCGACCGTGGAGTACCTGGCCGCCACCGGGACGGAGATCCCCGCGGACGTGCGGTCCGGGGCCGTGCCCGGGTGCTCGGCGATGGCCCCGGCGTTCAAGGACGCCGCCGGCATCGGAAAGATCCCCGTGACCCTCACCGACGGCGCCGCGGGACCGGTCCTCAACGGCACCGTGCCGTGGGCCTCCAACCTGTACCCCGAGGGCGTCGTGGTGCTGCCCGCCGTGCGGGAGGACGGCTCGCGCGCGGTGCTCCGCACCCGGGTCGCGGCGCCCGGTGTGACGGTGCGGCTGCTCGAGGACCTGATGGCGCTCAACGCGACGGCCTCGGGGGTGCTCGTGCTCGAGGACGTGCCCGTCGACCTCGCCGAGGACCTGCTGAGCGAGGACGTCCCGTCCTTCCTCACCGCCGTCCGGGGCCCGTTCCTGCTGCTGCAGACCGCGTTCTGCCTCGGCCTCTCGGCCGCCGCGCTGACCGCCGCGCACGAGAGCATGCAGGGCGTGGCGGACGTGTTCCGGGAGGAGCTGGAGCAGGCGACCGCCGACCACGGGCGGCTGCGGGCCGAGCTGCTGCGCCTCGCGGAGGCACCCCGCGAGGCGGGGCCCCGGGAGCTGTTCTCCCTCCGGCTGGACGCCGCGCTGCTCACCGGCCGGGCCACCCGGATCGAGGGGAAGGTGGTGGGCGGGCGCGGCTACGCCATGTCCTCCCCCACGGCGCGCCGGGCCCGCGAGGCCGCGTTCCTGCCCGTGCAGTCCCCCACGGAAGGTCACCTGCGGTGGGTGCTGCAGAACCTCGCCTGAGCCGCGCCGCCCCGCGGCCCGCGCTCACCGTCCGCGGGCTGCGCAAGAGCTACCCGGGGGCCTCCGCCCCCGCCCTCGACGGGGTGGACCTGACCCTGCGCAACGGCGAGACCCTCGCGGTGCTGGGCCCCAGCGGCTCCGGGAAGTCGACCCTGCTGCGGGCCATCGCCGGGCTCGAGCCCCTGGACGGGGGCAGCATAGAGTTCGGCGACGCCGACGACCGCTTCGCCGTGGTCTTCCAGGACCCCGGGCTGTTCCCCTGGCTGTCGGTGCGCCGGAACATCGCCCTGGGCGGGCGGTACCGGCGCAACCGCGACCGCTTCGAGGACTCCAGGGTGGACGAGCTGCTCGAGATCCTCGGCCTGGCCCAGCTCGCGCACACCCCCGTCCAGGAGCTCTCCGGCGGGCAGGCCCAGCGCGTGTCGGTGGGCCGCGCGCTCGCGGTGGACCCCGACGTGCTGCTGCTCGACGAGCCGTTCAGCGCCCTGGACCCGGCCACCCGCAAGGACCTCCAGCTGTGGCTGCGCGCCCTGACGACCGAGCTGGAGCTGACGGTCTTCCTCGTGACCCACGACGTCGACGAGGCCATCACCCTCGGCGACCGGATCGGCTTCTTCGCCGGTCCGCGCGGATTCCGGCAGCAGTGGGTGCCGGCGCAGGACGGCACGACGGCCGAGCAGATCCTCGCCCACTACCGCGGGGCCGACGACGGCTCCGGGAACTGGGTCATATGAGCACCGGCGGGCCGAGCCGGCGGGTGCTGCTGCGGGCCGGGGCCGGGGCGGCGGCGCTCACCGGGCTCGGCTGGGGAGCCGGGGCCCTGTACGCCGACCGCCAGCAGGACGCCCGGGCGGCGTCCGGGCCGGCGCGCCCGGTGCGGATCGGGTACCTCCCCATCACGGACGCCTCCCCCCTGCTGGTCGCCCACGCCAACGGGTACTACCAGGACGCCGCCGTGCCGGTCGCCGAGCCGGTGCTCTTCCGCAGCTGGGCCTCCCTGTCCGAGGCCTTCGTGGCGGGCAAGGTCGACGTGATCCACATGCTCATGCCCATGGCCCTGTACATGCGCTACGGGCTGCGGGCCGACGTCCGCATCACCGCCTGGAACCACATCAACGGGTCCGCGCTCACGGTGCGCCCGGACGTGCACCGGCTCGGGGACCTGTCCGGGGAGTCGGTGGCGATCCCGGCGTGGTGGTCCGTGCACAACGTGATCGTGCAGAAGATGCTGCGCGAAGCCGGCCTCACCCCGGTGATGCGCGAGACCCCGTCCCGGCAGGACCGCACCGTCGCCCTCCTGCCCATGGCCCCCTCCGACATGCTCCCGGCCCTGAACAACGGGGTGATCGGCGGCTACGTGGTGGCCGACCCGTTCAACGCGGCCGCCGAGGCGAAGGAGGTGGGGACCATCCACCGGTTCCTCGGCGACGTCTGGCACGACCACGCGTGCTGCGTGACCATGATGCGCGGCGAGCTCATCCGCCACCGCCCGGCGCAGGCCCAGGGATTCATGGACGCCCTCGTCCGGGCGCAGGCCTGGGCCCGGGACAACCGCCCCGAGACCGCGGCGCTGCTGTCCGCCGGCTACCTCCCCCAGCCCCGGCCCGTGATCCAGCAGGCCCTGACCTACTCCGCCGCCGCGCACCAGGACGCTCTGCACCACCCCGCGTGGAGCGGCGAGCGCCTGGACTTCCGCCCGTATCCGTACGCCAGCTTCACCGAGGAGCTGGTGCGGGCCATGCAGGAGACCGTCGTCGACGCCCCGGCAGGGTTCCTCGACGGGCTGGACCCGGCCGCCGCCCACCGCGAACTCGTCGAGGACACGCTCGTGACCCGCAGCATCGAGAAGGCCGGCGGGCTGAGCGTCTTCGGCCTGACCGGCACGACCCGCACCGAGGAGATCGCCCCATGAGCGCCCCGCACCGGACCCCGCAGGACGCCGCGGGCTTCCCCACCGACCTCGACGGCGCCGCCCGGACGGACCCGTCCCGCACCGGCCCGCCCCGCTCCGGACCGGCCCGTTCCGCTGCGGCGCGGCCCGCCCCGCGCCCGCGGTCCCGCTGGGCCGGCCCGGCCTGGGGGCTCTTCGGGGTGCTGGTCACGGTCGCCGTGTGGTGGGCCTTCACGCACGCCGCGGCGGGCGCCAGCACGATGATCGCCGCGTTCCAGCCCGAGCGGATGCCCGGCGCCGTGGCCTCGCTGTTCGAGCGGGGCGTGGTCGTCCAGGACGGCCTGACCAGTCTGTGGCGCCTGCTGTGCGGGCTCGGCGTGGCCACCGGGCTCGGCGTGCCCCTGGGCCTGCTCATCGGCTCCTACCGCCGCTTCCGGTGGACCAGCGCCCCGGTGGTGCAGTTCCTGCGCATGGTCTCCCCGCTGTCCTGGGCGCCGGTGGCCGTGGCGCTGCTCGGGGTCGGCAACGCGCCCGTCATCTTCCTGGTGGCCGCCGCCGCGGTCTGGCCGATCACCATGAACACGGCCGCGGGCGTCGCGGCCCTGGACCCGCTGCACCTGCGGGTCGCCGAGACGCTCGGGGCCACCCCCGCCGAGCGGCTGCGCACCGTGGTGCTCCCGAGCATCCGCCCGTTCGTCATGACCGGCGTGCGGCTGGCCCTGGGGATCTCGTGGGTGGTCATCGTCCCGGCCGAGATGCTGGGGGTCAGCAGCGGCCTGGGCTACGAGATCCTCAACGCCCGCGACCGGCTGGCCTACGACGAGATGCTCGTGGTGATCCTCGTCATCGGTCTGCTGGGCATGGCCCTGGACGGGCTCGCGCAGTGGTTGCTGCGCGAGCCGCGTCCGCGCCGCTGAGCGCCGGCGGGCGGATCAGCGGGCCCGGAAGCGGGCCCGCTTGTGCGAGCCGTCGCAGAAGGGCTTGATGGAGGAGGCTCCGCACCGGCACAGCGCCACGGTGGCCCGCCCGGGGTCGATGGGGCGGTCGTCCCCGTCCAGCAGCTCGTAGCCGCCGCGCACGAGCAGCGGGCCGTCCGGGCACACGGTGATCGACACCGGCTCGGTGGGTCCGCCGGGCCCGGGGTCCAGGACCGGCTCGTGGTCCTCGGCGGGGCGCTCCGCGCTCACCGCACCAGCTCCGCAGCACCGGACCGGGAGGACTCCGCCGGGGCCGGGCGCAGCGCGGACTCCCCCGCCTCCCAGCGGGCCAGCGCCTGACGGGCGGCGAGCGCGTCCAGGTGCAGCACGCAGCGGGCGCCGAAGAAGACGTCCGCCGCGACGGCAGGGTCCTCGACCACGAGCCCCCCGGCCATGTCCCGGGCGGCGATCTGCTCGTGGGCGGCGTCGGCCTCGACGTGCTCGTCGTAGAACGCGGCCGCGGCCGGCAGGCCCAGGCGGTGGAAGCCGCGCGCCAGGAACTTGGAGGGCACCGACGAGGTCATCTCGTACATCGCCAGGTGCCCCACCACCGCCCCGCGCAGCCGGCGGTGCAGGCCGAACATGCTGACGGTGTTCACACCGGCGAGCCACTCCGCGGGCACCCGGTCCACGGCGCTGCCGTAGGAGTCGTCGAGGCCGGCCTCGCGCATCCCGGCCGCGAACAGGGCCGCGTGCATCCGGGCGGCGTTGCCGCCCCCGTACTCGTCGATCTGGATCTCGATCAGGCCGGCCTTCGCCCGCCCGCTCAGCCGCGGGATCCCCCAGGTGTGCGGGTCGCCCTCCATGAGCTGGTAGACGGACTTCAGCTGCAGGAACTCCCGTGCCTGCCCGGCGTCCGCCCGGCCGGAGAGGTGGCGTGCCAGGCTCGGGCCGTCGTCGTCGGCGGCCATGGCGAACAGCGCGTCCGCGACCGACTGCGGGGTGTCCGGCACGGTGTCGGCGGGCAGCTCCGCGCGCAGCTGCGCCTCGAGCGCGTCCGAGAGGATCCCCCGCGTGCGCAGCAGCTCGGGGTCGCTCTCCCAACGGTCGTCGACCTCGTCGATCCCCTGGTAGTGCAGGGCGTGCAGGAGGAACAGGCCGAGCTGGACGTCGTCGTCGGCGAGGACGCTGCCTGCGCGGGACACGGCGGCGCGGGCGGCGTCCGGCAGCGCCGCGGCCCGGGACTCCGCCGCCGGGGTGCCGGGTGCCTCCCGGAACGCCGCGAGGAGGTCCTCGCCCAGCGGGCCTCGTGGCTGTGGCTGACGCATGTGTCGACTCCTGTTCGTCCGGTGGGGTGAACCGGCCACCATCATAGTTTCCATCACCGTGCTGATCATATGGAGGGCGTCCGACACGTGCCGTGCCCCGGGGCGCCGGGCAGCACCGCCCAGGGCATCGCCCGGGCACCGAGTACAGTGGTGGGGGCCCGGCTCCGGGCTGCACCCCGCCGTCGAGGAGACCCGCATGAGTTCCCCCGTGCCCGGACAGACCACCGCCGCCGCCCGTCTCGGACTGGGCTGGCGCCTGCACGGCGACGGCCGCACCGTCACCGCCGGGGAGGTCGTCACCCCCCGCGAACGGCTCACCTGGCCCCGGACCGTCACCATCGGCGCGCAGCACGTGGTGGCCATGTTCGGCGCCACCTTCCTGGTGCCGCTGATCACCGGGTTCCCGCCCTCCACGACGCTCTTCTTCTCCGGAGTGGGCACGATCCTCTTCCTGGTGATCACGGCGGGACGGGTGCCCTCCTACCTGGGGTCCTCCTTCGCGTTCATCGCCCCGATCAGCGCCTCGACCAACCAGTACGGCCCCGGCGGCGCGCTCGGCGGCGTCCTGATGGCCGGTGCGGCGCTGTTCCTGATCGGTCTCGTGGTGCAGTTCGCGGGCACGTCCTGGCTCCAGCGGCTCATGCCGCCCCTGGTCACCGGCACCATCGTGGCGCTCATCGGCTTCAACCTGGCCCCCTCCGCCAAGGAGAACTTCATGGCCGCCCCCGTCACCGCGCTCGTGACGCTGGCCTCCATCGTCCTCATCTCGGTGCTCTTCCGCGGCCTGCCCGGACGCCTGTCGATCCTGCTCGGCGTGTGCCTCGGCTACGTCACCGCGGTGCTGCGCGGGGAGGTGGACTTCTCCGTGCTCGGCGCCGTGTGGCGGGAGCAGGGCCTCTTCGGGCTGCCCCCGTTCCAGGCCCCCGAGTTCCACCTGCCCCTCATGGGCCTGTTCATCCCGGTGATCCTGGTCCTGGTGGCGGAGAACATCGGGCACGTGAAGTCGGTGGCCCTGATGACCGGCGACGACCTCGATCCCTGGATCGGACGGGCCATCATGTCCGACGGGCTGGCCACCGTGATCGCCGGCTCGGGCGGCGGCTCCGGGACCACGACCTACGCCGAGAACATCGGCGTCATGGCCGCCACGCGCGTCTACTCGACGGCGGCCTACTGGGTGGCGGCCCTCGTGGCGATCCTGCTGAGCGTCTTCCCCGTGTTCGGTGCCGCCGTGGCCACGGTCCCTGCCGGCGTCCTCGGCGGGGCGGCCACGGTGCTGTACGGGATGATCGGCATGCTGGGTGTGCGGATCTGGGTGCAGAACCGTGTGGACTTCTCCAACCCGGTCAACCTCACCACCGCCGCGGTCGCCATGATCATCGGCATCGCGGACTACACGTGGGAGGCCTTCGGCCTGCAGTTCGCGGGGATCGCCCTGGGCACCGCCGCCACGCTCGTGGTCTACCACCTCATGGCGGCCCTGGCCCGCGGACGCGGCACGGTGGGCAGCGATCCGCTCGCCCCGGACACCACGCGCATGCCCTCCCCGCTGGGCTGAGCGACCGGCGTCCGCCTACCCGTCGGTAGAAGAAATATGCGCGCCAGTGGCCGGATATTTTGGTGACGTCCGTCACCTCTCCCCTAGCGTGGCGTGCGGGGGCCGAGCAGCCGGCCACGCACGACCGCTGCGGGGAGAGAAAACACATGCACCACAAACTGTCCGTTCTCGTCCAGGTCGACCTGGACGGCAGGCACGTCCGGCTCGTCGTCACCGGGTGCGTCACCGAGGTCAACCACCGGGCCCTGTGCCCGCTGGTCCGGCGCGCCCGCACCCTGGTGCCGGGGATCGCGGTGGTCGTGGACGCCTCCTCCGCCCACCACATCGAGCCCGCCGCCGTGGACCTGCTGCGCTGGGCCGCTGAGCACGACGACGCCGTGCAGGGCACCCCGCCCGTGGAGTTCGTGCTGCCCGACGAGCTGCCCGCCCACGGCGCCGTCACCCGGCTCGCCACCTGGACGCCCGCCCGCCGTGGCCGGGACGCCCCCGAGCCCGTGGGGCCGCGGCACCCCGCACGGCGCCGCACCGCGCCCCGGGCCCGGCTCGCCGGCTGACCCGGGGCCGTCCCGCCCGGTCCCGTCCGTTGGAGGAGAAGCCCGTGAGCACGATCCGCCGCGCCCTGACGGCCCACCCCGCCGCGCCGGAGCTCCCCCGCCAGGAGCGCTCGGAGGATTCCGAGTGCCTCGAGGCGTGCGTCGAGACGGCCCAGGTGCGCCTGATCGCCGCCGACGCCTGCGTGGAGGAGGAGGCCGTCGCGGAGCTGCTGGCGCGCAGGAGCTGACGTGGACGCGCCCCAGGTGTTCCGGTTCGAGGAGCTCGGGATGTCGGTCGTCGCCCGGGTGAGCGGCAAGAACGCCTCCCTCGGGGAGAGGGTGCGGGAGCCGACTACCCGGGGGCCGCGTGCCGGGAGGCTTCGCGACCTCCTCCGGCGCCTACCGGGCCCACGTCACGGCCAACGGGATCGGCCCGCCCCTGCGGGAGCGGCTCGAGGAGCGCGACACGGGCCGAAGGTCCGCATGGTGGGCGAGAGCCCCGCCGACGTGGTCCTGGCCGAACAGTCCGCCGAACGGTGCGACGGCTTGTCCATCGGCTCCGACGACCTCACGCAGCTCGTCCTGGGCGTGGACCGGGACGCCGGGGCCCTGCGCGCGCTGTTCGACGAGCGCGACGAGGCCGTGACCCGGATGATCAGCGAGGCGATCCGCAAGGCCCACGCCGCCGGCATCCCGATCGGCATCTGCGGTCAGGGGCCCGGCAACCACCCGGACTTCGCGGAGTTCCTGGTGCGTGAGGGCATCGACTCGGTCTCCCTGAACCCGGACAGCTTCCTCCGGACCGTCCGGCGCATCGCCGAGACGGAGCAGCGGATCGGCCACGAACCCGCGAGGGAGCGCAGGAGGACCATGGAGTCATGACGCTCTCCGTCGGCTCGCGCCCGGACACCGACGTCGACCCGGACCGCGCCGGCCGGTGGCTGGCGTTCCCGCGGCGCTATCCGCTGGTGGCCGTGACCCTGGCCGTGCTCGCCGTTGTCCTGGGACTGCTGGCCGCCGGGCAGCCGGTGCCGGCCCAGTGGCTGGGTTCGGGCTGGGCGCTGGCCGTGGCCGCCCGGGTGGCGTGGGGCATGGTCGAGGACGTCCTCGCCGGGCACTGGGGTGTGGACCTGCTGGCCGTCACCGCGATCGGCTCCACCGTGGCGGTCGGGGAGTACCTGGCGTCCCTCGTGGTCGTCCTCATGCTCACCGGCGGGCAGGCCCTGGAGGACTACGCCGCGAACCGGGCCCGGAGGGAGCTCAACGCGCTGCTCGAGCGCGCCCCGGTCCTCGCCCACCGGATGCGCCCGGACGGGTCCGTCCAGGACGTCCCGGTCGAGGAGGTCCGCCCCGGGGACGAGCTGATGGTCCGCCCCGCCGAGGTCGTGCCCGTGGACGGGGAGCTGGTCGGCGCGGACGCCGACTTCGACGAGTCCTCCATCACCGGGGAGAGCCTGCCCGTGACCCGCCGCGCCGGGGAGCCGGTGCTCTCCGGCGCGCTCAACGAGCAGCGGGCCGTGATGCTGCGGGCCACCGCGACCGTGGCCGACAGCCAGTACTCCCGGATCGTGGCGATGGTGCGCGAGGCCGCCGCGTCCCGCGCACCGGTGGTGCGCCTGGCCGACCGCTACGCCGTGCCCTTCACCGCGTTCGCCTTCCTGGTGGCCGGTCTGGCCTGGTGGTACCACCGGGACCCGGTGGTCTTCGCCGAGGTCCTCGTGGTGGCCACCCCCTGCCCGCTGCTGATCGCGGCTCCCGTGGCGTTCCTGGGAGGCATGAGCCGGGCCGCCCGCAACGGCGTCATCATCAAGGACGCCGGCACCCTGGAGCGGCTCGCGACGGTGCGCACCGCCGCCTTCGACAAGACCGGCACCATCACCTACGGCCGCCCGGAGCTGCTGGCCGTGCACGCCCGTCCTCCGTTCCGCCCGGACGAGCTGCTGCTCCTGGCGGCCTCGGCCGAGCAGTACTCCTCCCACGTGCTCGCGTCCTCCGTCCGGGAGGCCGCGCTCGCCCGGGGGCTGGTCCCGGTCCCGGCCGAGGACGCCCACGAGGAGGCCACCCACGGGGTCACAGCCACCGTGGCCGGGCGCCGGGTGGTGGTCGGCAAGCCGGCCCACGTGGCCCGCTCCGCCCCGGACGTGGTGGAGCGGGCGCTGGGCCCCGGTGAGCTGGCCGTCTACGCGGCCGTGGACGGCCGCTTCGCCGGCACCCTGGTGATGAGCGACCAGGTGCGCGAGGACGCCGCCGCCACGATGGCCGACCTCGCCCGGCTCGGGGTGCGGGAGATCCTCGTGCTCAGCGGTGACGCCCGCGCCACCGTGGAGCACGTCGCCGCGGCGCTGGGCATTCCCCGGGTGCTGGCCGAGTGCCTGCCCGAGGACAAGGTCCGCGCCGTGCGTGACGCCCCGGGACGGCCGGTGCTGATGGTCGGCGACGGCGTCAACGACGCCCCCGTGCTCGCCGCCGCCGACGTCGGCGTCGCGATGGGCGCCCGGGGCGCCACGGCCGCCAGCGAGTCCGCCGACGTCGTGGTCCTCACCGAGGACCTCGCCCGGACGGCCGGCGCGGTGCGGATCGGCCGGCGCACGGTGCAGGTGGCGCTGCAGAGCATCTGGCTGGGCATCGCCCTGTCCGTGGTGCTCATGCTCGTGGCCGCCACCGGGGCGGTCCCGGCGATCGCCGGGGCCCTCAGCCAGGAGGTCGTGGACCTCCTGGCCATCCTCAACGCCCTGCGCGCCCTGGGCGGACCGCGCCGCGAGCGCGGGCTCCCCGCCCGGTGACGGCCGCCCGTCCGATGCCGGGGGCAGGGGGCAGGGACGTCCGTCAGTGCGTGACGACCAGCACGGGGCAGCCGGCGTGGGCCACGCAGGCGCGGGAGACCGAGCCGAGGCCCGCGCCGGGCATCCCGCCGTGTCCGCGGCGGCCGAGCACGAGCAGCGCGGCGTCCCGGCTCTCCTCGACCAGCCGGGCCGCCGGCCGGCCGTGGACCAGGCGTGCGCCGAACCGTTCGGGCAGCTCCGCCCCGAACGTGTCGGCGACCGCGGACCGCAGCCGCTCCTCGGTCCCCGCGGGCGGACGGCCGGGGTCCACGGCCTGCCAGCCCTCGTAGATCCGCGGTCCCTCCCAGCACATGACCGCGACGAGCGGAACGCCCAGCCCGCGCGCGATCCGCGCTCCCGCGCGGAGGGCCTCCCGCGAGGCGTCGGAGCCGTCGACGCCGACGAGGACCTCTCGTCCCGTTCCTGTCACCACAGCCGTCCTCCTCCGTTCCGGTGCCACTGGTCTCAGAAGCCGGAGGGCTCGGTCTCCAGCTCGGGCTCCTCCGGCGGCGGCTCGTGGCCCAGCGGGCGCAGCGCGGAGGTCTCCTCGAACCAGAGCAGGGCGTCGTAGCGCTCCCCCATGCGGGTGGGGACGTAGTTGCCGGCCTCGCGCCACGGGTGGTACACCACCCCGATGGCCCGGTGGCCGAACCGCCCCGACAGCCAGGTCCCGGAGCGGTCCCGGCCGAACACGAGGGCCGCCGGCCCGCCGAGGGCCCGGTGCAGGAGGTCCTCGGCGGAGCCGGAGCGGGCCTCGGGCACGGCCACGACCTCCTCGGCCGCCCCCCAGGACTCCGCCGCGACCACGGTCCCGCTCCAGCCCGCCATGCCGACGAGCACCACCTCGGGAGCGCTGTGCCGCTCGCGCAGCAGCTGTCCCACGTTGACCAGCCCGGCGTCGAACATGTCCGTGGCCCGGGCGTCCCCCACGTGCGAGTTGTGCTCCCACACGAGACCCTTGGCGCCGGGGCCGTGGTGCCGGGAGAGCAGCTCCGCCGTGTCCGCCATGTGCTCGTCGCGCACGTTCCAGGACTGCCGGTCGCCGCGGACCATGGTGCGGTAGTAGCGCTCGGCGTCGGTGGCGACCATGGCGTTGAGCGCGGCGTCGAACGCGGCGGGGTCGTCCTCCAGCCGGCCGAGCGTGCGCCGGCGGACCTCCGCCAGGAGGGCGACGACGTCGGCCTCGCAGCTCTGGGGCACGATCCGGGTGCTCCACGCGTACTCGTGCGGGTCCTCGTGGAACGGGACGAAGCACTGCCACGCCTGCAGGGCGGCCGGCAGGGCCTCGGGCTCGTTGGCCTCGAGCCAGGTGATGATCTCCCGCAGCGAGTCCCACAGCGAGTAGACGTCCAGCCCGTAAAAGCCCACCTGCTCCGCCTCCGGCCGGCGCGCGTTCTCCTCCCGCAGCCAGTCGAGGAACTCGGCGACCTCCTCGTTCGCCCACATCCAGCGGGGCCAGCGGCCGAAGCCGGCCAGGACCCCGCGGGCGTCCCGGTCCTGCTCGGCCTGTCCGCGCACCCACCGGTTCAGCCGCCAGCAGTCGGGCCAGTCGCCCTCCACCCCGACCCAGGTGAAGCCGTGCTCCTCGATGAGCCGGCGGCTGAGCAGCGCCCGCCACCGGTAGTACTCGTGGGTGCCGTGCGAGGCCTCCCCCACGGCCACGAACCGGGCCCCGGCGCAGCGCTCGACGAGCAGGTCGAGGTCCGGGGCGCCCGTCAGCGGAGCGGCCAGGGAACGGATCTCGGCGAGGACCCCGGCGGCCCGGGTCCGCTCGTGCGCGGCGGGGGTCACCGGAGGTCTCCGCCGGTGTGCTCCCGGACCGCTGCCAGGTGCCGGAGGAACCAGTCCCGGGCCAGCCCGGCGGCCTCGTCGAGCGTGCCGGGCTCCTCGAACAGGTGCCCGGCGCCCTCCACGACGGCCAGCCGGGTGGGGCACTGCATCGACTCCTGCGCCCAGCGGTTCAGGCCCAGCACCTCGACGTCCCGGCTGCCGACGATCAGCAGGGTGGGCGCCTGCACGCGGCGCAGCCGCTCCCCCGCGAGATCGGGGCGGCCGCCGCGGGAGACGACGGCCGCGACCGGCGCCCCGGGCTCGGCCGCCGCCCACAGGGCGGCACCGGCCCCGGTGCTCGCCCCGAACCAGCCGACCGGGGAGGCGGCGGAGCCGGGCTGCTCCCGCAGCCAGGCGGTGGCCAGGAGCAGCCGGCGGGCGAGCAGCTCGATGTCGAAGACGTTGGCGCGCTCGGCCTCCTCCTCGTCGGAGAGCAGGTCGAGCAGCAGGGTGCCCAGGCCGGCCCGCTGCAGCACGGAGGCCACATACTGGTTCCGCGGACTGTGCCGGCCGCTGCCGCTGCCGTGGGCGAAGACCACCACCCCGGCGCCGGGAGCCGGCAGGTGCAGGTGGGCCTCGAGCCGCGTCGAGCCGGCCGGGATGCGCACGTCGGCGTCGACGGGATCCCCGGGCGCGTCGGCGCTGCGCGCGGGGGGCAGCTGCGCCTCGTGCCCGCGGCGGGCGGCGTCCAGCAGGGCGACCACCTCGTCGTCCTCCGTCGCGGAGAAGTCGCGGTAGTGGTGGCCCACGGCCGCGAAGTAGGGCGGGGTGGCCAGGCAGATCACCTCGTCGGCCTCGGTCACCCGGCCGAGCGCCTCCTCCGGGGCGACCGGCACCGCGAGCACCACCCGCCCGGCGCCCAGCTGGCGGGCTATCCGGCAGGCCACGCGCGCGGTGGAGCCGGTGGCGATGCCGTCGTCGACGACGAGGGCAGTCCGGCCCGTGAGGTCGATCCGCTCCCGCCCCTCCCGGAACCGGGCGGTCCGGGCCTCGAGCACGGCGCGCTCCCGCTCCTCGATCCGCTCCAGCTGCGCGTCCGTCACGCCGAAGTACTGCAGGGTGCGCTCGTCGAGCACCCGGGCGCCCTCCTCGCCGATGGCGCCCATCGCCAGCTCCGGCTGGGAGGGGACACCCAGTTTGCGGACCACGATGACGTCGAGCGGGGCGTCGAGCATCCGGGCCACCTCATAGGCCACCGGCACTCCGCCGCGGGGCAGTCCCAGCACCACCACGTCCCGGCCGCGCAGGGGCATCAGCCGCCTGCCGAGCCGGTGTCCGGCGTCGGCCCTGTTCTCGAAGACCACCATGTCTTCCACCACCCCTCCGGCGGGCGCGTCCCGGCGCTGCCTCGTCCCGGTGCCGCGTGCACCGGGGATCGGACGCCGGAGCGGATGCTCCCAGCGTAGGCAGGGGCACAACGCGGTGGAAGACCCGCCCGCCAGGTGACGGACGTGGACATCGCCGCGGGTCGGGCCGATAATGCGAGCACCCGGGGCCGGCGACGGCCCGCACGAACCACCCCGCACGAACCAGCCCGCACGGCGGGAGGACGGAGCACGCCGCATGGGCGACCGCACGCAGACCCGGACCATGGGAACGGTCTACGCGCTCTTCCTGGGGGCGCTGATCGCCCTCTTCGTGGGTCTCGGCGTCGGCACGGTCCACCCCGGGCCCCGGGAGCCGGAGGCGTCCCCGGAGCTCGTCGCCGCGCAGGAGGTCCGGGAGCTCACCGCGGAGGAGCAGCAGCAGTGGGCGGAGCACCTGGTCGAGCGGGAGGAGTGGGAGGAGCAGTCCATGCGGCACAGCCGGGACGTGGGCGTGGCCACCCTGGTCGTGGCCGTGGGGCTGCTCGGGCTCGGCCTGCTCGTCGAGCGGCGCGGGCCGGTGCTGGCCAACGGCATCCTGCTGGGCGGGCTGTTCACCCTGCTCCACAGCGTGGTGCGCAGCCTGATCTCCCAGGACACCCTCGTCACCTTCGGGGTGGTCACGGTGTCCCTGGTGCTGGTCCTGTTCCTCGGCTACCGCCGCTTCGTGGACCGGCCCTCCGGCTCCGGGGGGACGGCCGGCCCGGTGCGCGTGGTGGTCAGCCGCAACGGCAAGGACCCCTCCCACCGCTGAGCGCGCCGGGCGGGCCGGTCAGAGCGGCAGCGGGAGCTTCTCGCCGAGCACGGCCCGGACCGCGCCGGCGTCGACGTCCGCGACGGAGGCGTGCTCCCACACCGGGGCGTTGTCCTTGTCCACGAGCACCGCGCGCACGCCCTCCGCGAAGTCGGGCCGGGCGATCGTGTCCGCGGCCAGGCGCAGCTCCCGCTCCAGGCAGGAGCGCACACCGTCCTCGGCCGCGCCGCGCTCGAGCAGCTCGAAGGTGCGCACCAGCGAGGACGGGCTCATGCCCGTGAGGTCCTCGGGGGCTGCGGCGACGATCTCCTGCAGGGTCGGGGCCCCGTAGCGGTCCTCGATCTGCTCCCACCGGGCCACGACGGGCGAGGGCTCCGGCTCGCGCGCGAAGCGGGCGAGGGCGTCGGCGGGTCCCTCCTCCACCACGGCCGCCGCGAGGTCGGGGAAGTCCTCGTCGGCCACGAGGACGTCGGCCAGCCCGAGGGCCACGGCGTCCGCGCCGCTGATCCGCTGCCCGCCGAGGGCGAGCCAGCGCCCCACGGCGAGGCTGGGCTCCCCCCGGCGGTCCGGGCGGGAGACGCGCGGCAGGAACCAGGAGGCGCCGATGTCGGTGAAGAAGCCGATCTTCGTCTCCGGCATCGCCATGACGGTCGAGCCGCCGACCACCCGGTGGGACCCGTGCACGGAGATGCCCATGCCGCCGCCCATGCAGATGCCGTTCATGAGCGCCACGTAGGGCTTGGGGTAGTCCGCGATCAGGCAGTCGAGGGCGTACTCCACGGCGAAGACCTGCGTCGCCGCCTCCAGCCGGCCCTCGCGGACGGCGTCCCGCACCTGCCGGATGTCACCGCCGGCGCACCAGGCCTTGGCGGAGGCCGAGGTGACCAGGACGTGGTGCACGGCGTCGTCGTCCTTCCACGCGTCCAGGGCGGCCTTCAGGTCGTGGTACATCTGCGCGGTGAGCGCGTTGAGCTGGCGGGGACGGTTGAGCACGAGGTGCCCGGTCCCGTTGCGGACCTCGGCGAGGACGTGCTGGTCGGTGTCCGCGGGCGGGGCGGCGGTATGGGTCATGGCCCCACCCTGCCACGCGGCACCCGGGCGTGTCATGGCTCACACGCCCGACGGCGGCCACTGCCCCCGCTCGGCCAGCAGCTCGGCGAGGAGATCGGCGCGGTCGGTGACGATCCCGTCCACGCCCAGCTCCAGCAGCTCGGCCATCTCGGCGGTGTCGTTGATCGTCCACACGTGCACGTCGATGCCGTGCCGGTGGGCGAAGTCCAGGAAGCGGGGGGTGACGAGCTCGAGCTGGGCCCCGCCGCGGAGCCGGTGGCGCCGCGGGATCTGGACGGTGTCGAAGGGCGCGATCCACCGGGCCGCGGCCCGCCGGGCCAGACGCCAGCTCGGCCCGCCCAGCCAGGAGCACACGAGCAGCAGGCGCATCCCGCCCTGGCCGGAGGAGGTGGGCACGGGCCGCCCGGCGAGCTCGTGGAGCCGGCGCAGCGTGCGCCGGCGCCGGCTCTCGGAGAAGGACGTCACCCGCACCCGGTGCACGGCCCCCAGCGCGTGGAGCAGTGGGGGCAGGGCGGTCACCGACGCCTCGTCCTTGACGTCGATGTTGAGCTTGAGCTCCGGGAGCTCGGTGAGCAGGTCGGCGAGCCGCGGGATGCCGCCGGCCCCGGCCACCCGCCGGGACCGGATCTGCTCCCACGTGAGGCGGGAGACCTCCCCGGCGTCGCCGGTGACGCGGTCGAGCGTGCCGTCGTGGAAGGACAGGACCACGCCGTCGGCGGTCGTGTTGACGTCGGTCTCGATCCACTCGTAGCCGAGGTCGCGGGCCGCGCGGAAGGCATCGAGGGTGTTCTCGGCGCCCTCGCGCGAGAAGCCGCGGTGGGCGAGGGCGGCGGGGATGTCGCGCCGGCGCGCTGGAGGGGTCACACCCCCATTGTTACCCCGTGGTAGCGGAATGTCCCGCCCGTGACGCGCCGGGTCGGCGGGCGTGCAGCAGCGCCTCGATCACCTGGGCCACCCCGTCCTCCGCGAAGGGCGGGGCCGTGCGGCCCACGGCCCGGGCGACGGCGGGGTGCCCGCTCGCCATCGCGTAGCCGTGGCCGGCCCAGGTCAGCATCTCGAGGTCGTTGGGCATGTCCCCGAAGGCCATGACCTCGTGCGGCAGGATCCCGCGCTCGGCCGCGTACTGCTCAAGGGTGCGGGCCTTCGTCAGCCCCCGCTGGCCCATCTCCACGAGCGGGGCGGCCGCGACCGAGTGCGTGACGGACAGCCGTCCGGCCACCAGGTCGGTGAGCGCCCGGTAGTACTCCTGCGGGTCGGCGGAGTCCAGCTTGGCGAGGAACTTCACGAGGCCCGTGCCGGCGGGCAGGCGCTCCCGCAGCGGGCCGACCCGCGGGGCGCCGATCTCCATGCGGTCGGTGCGGGCCCAGCCGTGGTCGGTGTAGACGCCGTCCAGGGTCTCGGCGGCGAACAGCGTGCCGGGATGGCGGGCGGCCACCTCCTCCATGACCGCGAAGGCCTCGGAGACCGGGAACAGGCTGGACTCCACCACGACGTCGGCGGTGAGGTCGTAGACCACCGCGCCGTTGGAGCAGATCACCACGCCCTGGTGCGCCAGCTGGTCGCGCAGCGGATCGAGCCAGCGCATGGGGCGGCCCGTCACGAACACCACGTGCAGACCTTCGTCCTGGGCGGCCCGGATCGCCTCGACGGTGCGGGGGCGGAACCGGAAGTCGTCGCCCAGGACGGTGCCGTCCAGGTCGCTGGCGATCAGCTTGACGGGTGCCGCGTCGCCGGGCACCTCCAGGGGCGGGGTCACGGGCGCGGGATCACGGCTCCTCGCGGCGCCGGCCCGGCCGCACGCGGGCCGGCGGAGGGTGCGCGGTCGGGCACGACGGCCTCCTGTCGGTCGGGCACGGACGGATCGGTTCGGTGCGGCTCAGGAGGAGGGCAGCTCGTCCGCGCGCGGCAGGTCGGCGCCGGCGCGCGAGACCGTGACGCCCGCCGCCGAGGCGGCGTAGCGCAGCAGCTCGCCCACCTGCTCCGCGTCGAGGTCGTCGAGCCGCTCGCGGGCCGGCGCCCCGGTGAAGCCGTGGTCGGTCAGCCAGGCCAGCAGCGCGGCCATGAACGAGTCGCCGGCACCCACGGTGTCCACCACCTCGGCAGGGGCGGCGGGCACCTGCGCCCCCCGCGGGCCGGTGGCGCGGGTGAGGGCCCAGGGCCCCAGGGGGCCGCGGGTGACGACGACGAGCTCCGCGCCGGCGCGGAGCCAGGCCGCGGCGCTCTCCTCGACGCTGCGGTGGGGGTAGAGCCACAGCAGGTCCTCGTCCGAGGCCTTCACGACGTCGGCGAGGGCCACGAGCTGCTCGGCTCGCGCCCGGGCCCGCGAGGAGTCGGGGATGATGGACGGCCGGCAGTTGGGGTCGTAGGAGACGAGCGCGGTGGCCTGGGCCAGCTCCACGGCGTGGCGCACCTTCGAGGCCCCGGGCTCGAGCATCGCGCCGATCGACCCGACGTGCAGCAGGGTGGTGTCCCGGAGCAGCTCGCCCAGCTGCTCGTCGCCGAGGTCCAGGGACCAGTCCAGCTGGAAGTCGTAGGTCGCGGCGCCGTCGTCGCCGATGACGGCCTCGGCCACGGAGGTCGGCCGGGCGTCGGCCTCGAACGGCAGGAGCACGCCGTTGTCCCGCAGGTGGGCCTCGACCTGGGCGCCGTACTCGTCCTCGCCGTAGCGGCCCAGGAACTGGACCCGGTGCCCGAGG
Organism: Kocuria oceani; assembly: GCF_029524215.1. Classification (NCBI taxonomy): domain Bacteria; kingdom Bacillati; phylum Actinomycetota; class Actinomycetes; order Micrococcales; family Micrococcaceae; genus Kocuria; species Kocuria oceani. Next base: position 152,957 of record NZ_JARAMH010000005.1, read on the forward strand.
CGGGCCAGGCCCACAGCCACGTTCATCGGGCTCCCGCCGGCGTGCGCGCGGGGCTCCTGTCCGCGCTTCGAGACCACGTCCACGAGCGCCTCACCGATCACCGTCAGCATGTCCTCACGGTAGCACCCGCGGCTCCCGCCGCACCGGCGTCCGGGGCCGTAACGCGGCCCCGTCCCGGCGCCGCGGTGCCCTTAGAATGGGCGGTGGCACCGTGCGCGACCCGCAGCGGCGCGCGCACCCGAGACCGCGCAACGAGGCGCGGCCTGTCACGGCCGGACACGATGACGTCCCCGGCCGAGGAAGAGAGTCATTCTTGAGCACTCCCGAAAGCTGGTCCGACCGCGAGGCCCTCGCCGAGCTCATGGTCCCCCTGGTCGGCCGCCTGCACCGCGAGAACAAGGTCGTGCCGACCGTCTACGGCCGTTCGCTGGTGCACAAGTCCGTCACCCAGATCCTCAAGGCGCACCGCTTCGCCCGCCGCATCGACGGCCAGGAGCTTCCGCTGGAGGACACCACCCGCCTGCTCGAGGTGATGTCCGGGCTCAACCTCGGCACCTGCGCGGTGGACCTCGGCAAGCTCAACCGGCTGGCCCGGGAGTCGGACCAGGACCTCGAGGCGTTCCTGCGCGAGGAGCTCGCCCCGGTGGTGGACCGCAAGGCGCAGAACCTCCCGGAGTCCCAGGACGTGGTCCTCTACGGGTTCGGCCGCATCGGCCGTCTGCTCGCCCGCATCCTGGTGAACCGCAACGACGGCACCGGGCTGAACCTGCGCGCCGTCGTGGTGCGCAAGAAGCCCGGCAACGACCTGGTCAAGCGCGCCTCGCTGCTGCGCCGGGACTCGGTGCACGGGAAGTTCGACGGGACGATCCACGTCGACGAGGAGAACGAGGTCATCACCGCCAACGGCGTGGCGATCAAGTTCATCTACGCGAACGACCCCTCCGAGATCGACTACACCGCCTACGGCATCGACAACGCGATCGTCGTGGACAACACGGGCGTGTGGCGCGACGAGGCGGGCCTGTCCAAGCACCTGCAGTCCAAGGGCGTCGCCAAGGTCCTGCTCACGGCCCCGGGCAAGGGCGAGCTGAAGAACATCGTGTGCGGCGTCAACGACGACATGATCACCCCGGAGGACACCATCCTCTCCGCCGCGTCCTGCACCACCAACGCGATCACCCCGGTGGTCAAGGTCGTCAACGACAGGTACGGCATCGCCCAGGGCCACGTCGAGACGGTGCACTCCTACACGAACGACCAGAACCTCATCGACAACTGGCACAAGGGCGACCGCCGCGGCCGCTCCGCCGCGCTGAACATGGTCATCACCGAGACCGGCGCCGCCAAGGCCGTGGCCAAGGCCCTGCCGGAGATGGCCGGGAAGCTGACCGGCAACGCGATCCGCGTGCCCACCCCGGACGTCTCCATGGCCATCCTGAACCTCCAGCTCGAGGAGGCACCGGAGTCGGAGGCCGCCGTCAACCGGTACCTGCGGGACATCTCGCTGAACTCGTCCCTGCGCAAGCAGATCGACTACACCGACTCCCCGGAGGTCGTCTCCACCGACTTCGTCGGCTCCCGCCGGGCGGGCGTCGTGGACGGCCTGGCCACGATCGTCAACGGCAGCTCGCTGGTGCTCTACGTCTGGTACGACAACGAGTTCGGCTACTCCTGCCAGGTGGTGCGGGTGCTCGCCCGGATGGCCGACATCGCCATGCCGCAGTTCCCGGCCGAGCGGGTCGCGGTGGGCGCGCTGTCGGGCTGATGCGCTCCCGGGCGGTGCCCGCGAGGAGGGGCCGTGCCACCCGGGCACGGCCCCTCCTCGCGTCTGCGGGACCCGCCCCGGGCGGTGACCGGGGCATGGCCCAGCCACGGACCGGGGCCCGGCTCAGCCGGTGAAGAAGGCCCCGGCGACGGCGCCGAGGGCCGCGACGTCGTCCACGTGGCACAACTCCCGGGCCGAGTGCATGGACAGCAGGCCGATCCCGACGTCGATCGTGCGGATGCCCAGCCGAGCGGCCGTGAGGGGCCCGATCGTGGATCCGCAGGGCACCCGGTTGTTCGAGACGAACTCCTGGTAGCCGACCCCGGCGCGCCCGCAGGCCTCGGCCCAGATCCCGGCGCCCACGGCGTCCGTGGCGTAGCGCTGGTCGGCGTTGATCTTCAGCAGCGGACCCGCCCCGGGGACGGGCCGGTTCACCGGGTCGTGGTGGCCCTGGTAGTTGGGGTGCACCAGGTGCCCGGCGTCGGCGGACAGGCACACGGACCCGGCCAGCGCCCGGCGGTGCTCGGCCGCGGTGCGCCCCAGCCCGTCGGCGACGCGCACCAGCACGTCCTCCAGGAACGGTCCGGCGGCCCCGGAGCGGGTGCCGGAGCCGATCTCCTCGTGGTCGAAGGCGGCGAGCACCGCGATGTGGCGCCCGGCCTCGACGGCCCCGGCCTCGCGGAGCAGGGCGCTGAGCCCGGCGTGCACGGAGGAGAGGTTGTCCAGCCGCCCGGAGGCGAGCAGGGTCCCGCCGTGCCCGAACACGGCGGGCGGCTGGGCGTCCGCCAGCACCACGTCGTAGCCGAGGACCCGCGCCGGGTCCACGGGCCCGCCCGCGGCGTGCTCGGCCAGCAGCGCCAGGACGTCGGCGTCCTCCGGCCTGCCCACCCCCCAGATCGGCTGCACGTGCTGCTGCCGGTCCAGCTGCAACCCCTTGTTGGCCTCGCGGTCCAGGTGGATGGCCAGCTGCGGGATCCGCGCCACGGGACCCGTCGCGGTGAGCCGCTCGACCGGTGCGCCGTCGTCGCCGCGCAGCACCAGCCGCCCGGCCAGGCGCAGCTCGCGGTCCAGCCACGAGTTCAGCAGCGGCCCGCCGTAGACCTCCACGCCCGCCTGGTACCAGCCGTGGGCGGTGGTGGTGGGCCGGGGCTTGAGCTTGAAGCCCGGCGAGTCGGTGTGCGCGCCGAGGATCCGGAAGCCCGCCGCCGGGGTGACGTCCGCCGGCGTGGCCCACGCGATGAGAGCCCCGTCCCGGAGCACGTAGCGCCGCCCGCGCACGCCGGTCCGGGACCAGTCCACGGTCTCGTCGAGCCGGGTGAAGCCGGCCTCCTCCAGCCGCGCGGCCGCGGCGTGGGCCGCGTGGAAGGAGCTCGGCGAGTCCAGCACGTAGCGGCCGAGGTCCTCGGCGGTGGACAGCGGATCGGCGGTGGGAGCGCGGCGGGGGTCCATGGCGTCAGTCTACGGAAGGCGCTGCGGCACGGTCCCGGGAGCCTGACCGGCCCAGTGGCCGGGGCAGGCGGGAGGACCGGGGCACACCCAGGCGCCGGCCCCGGGCCCGCCCCACGCCGGCGCGCCGGGGCCGAGCACGGCCGGGCGCGGCGGGCGCACGGTGCGGGTGACCTCCACCCCGTGCTTGCGCGCGGCGCGGACCACGAGCCACGCGAAGAGCACCTGCATGGCCGCCGAGAGCGCGAGGGCCAGCCCCGTGGACTCCTGGGCGTCCGGATCCGCCAGGCCGAAGGCCCCGAAGAGCGTCGCCACCACGTTGTTGACCACGTGCAGCGCGATCGCGGCCTCGAGCCCGCCCGTGCGCCAGGTCAGCCACCCGGCGACGACCGCCATGACGGCCACGGCCAGCAGGCCCCAGACGTCGTACAGGTGCCCGAAGGTGAACAGCGGCACCGGCAGGAGGATGGCGAACACGGGCCGGCGCAGCCAGCGGCCGACGGTCTGGAGCAGGTAGCCGCGGAAGACGAGCTCCTCGGCCGCGCACTGCAGCGGCACCACGAGCACGATCATCGCGATCAGCCACCAGAAGCCCTCGACCGGCCGGGGCGGGGGCGGCGCCCCGAGCGTCGCCAGCTCCAGCAGGAGCGCGGCCGCGTGGCCGAGCGCGTAGATCCCCAGCGCCACGAGCAGGCAGCGGGCCAGGAAGCCCCAGCGCAGCCGCCCGGTGACCGACAGCAGCAGCCCGATGGGGCGGGGGCCCATGATCGCCCGGGCCGCCAGCAGCGCGGGGATCATGAGCACCAGGGAGAAGAAGAGCATGAAGAAGATCGCCGGGTCCATGATGTCCAGGGCCGTGGCGTCGAGGACGAGGTCGTCCATGGCCTCCTCCCCGCGCACCGCCATCAGGCCGACGGCCCACACGATGCCGAAGACGACCGTCAGCACCAGGTAGAAGGCGCCGAAGAGCAGCAGCTCCACGAGGGGCTTCCACCACCGGTGCTCGGGGTCGGCGTGGGCCAGGCGGTGGTACGGCAGGACCCGGGGGGCGGGCTCCGGGCGGTGGTCGTCGAGAGGGCCCGGGCTCCACGGGGCGGCGCGCATGGTCATGTCCCTACGCTATCGGCCCCGGCGCCCCGCGGACACGCGGCAGTTCCGGGGGCGGACCCGTCCGGGGCTCAGCGCGCGTAGCGGTCCACGAACGCCGCGAGCAGCTTCGCCGGCTCGGTCACGGGCGGGCCCCGGCGGATCCGGTCCTTGACCTCCTCGGCCCCGCCGACCGGGAAGTAGCCGTGCTCCTTGTACGCCTCGATCCGGTTCAGCAGGGCGGGGGCGTCGAGCTCGGGGTGGAACTGGGTGGCGTAGAGGTTCTGCCTGACCCGGAACATCTGGACGGGGCAGCCCGTGCCGGTGGCCAGCAGGACGGCGGTGGGCGCGAGCGTGCGCGTGCCCTCCTTGTGCCCCACGAATCCGTGGAAGGTGCCCGGGAAGTCCCGGAGCAGCGGGTCCCGCCGCCCCTCCTCGGTGAGGGTCACCTCGATGACGCCGATCTCCTCGCCCCGGGTGCGGTCCACGATCCCGCCCTGGTGGGTGCCGAGGGTGCCGACGCCGTAGCAGGCGCCCAGGAAGGGGAAGTCCCGGGCGACGACCTCGTCGAGCAGGTCCCGCATTTCCGACTCGGCGCGCCGCTGCGTCTCCGACTTCAGCTCGGGAGGGTCGGAGGAGTTGAACGGGGAGCCGCCGATGATGACCCCGGAGTAGCGCTCGAGGTCGATCGGCGGCATGGGCCCGGCCTCCAGGCGGACCCGGTGGAGCAGACCCTCCTGCAGGCCGCTGAAGCGGCAGACCGTCTCGTACTCCTCGTCCGCGACGTCGTCCTCGGCGCGGGTGGCGAGCAGCAGGAAGGGCTTCATGACCCCATCGTAGCCAGCGCCGGGGTGCTCCCCCGCCCGCTCAGGGGACGAGGCGCTCCCGGTGGGCGTAGGCGTTGAACGACGTCCCCCGGCTGAAGCCGAGCAGCGTGATGCCCACCTCGTCCGCGAGGTCGACCGCGAGGGCGGAGGGCGCCGAGACCGCCGCGAGCGCGGGGACACCGGCCATGGAGGCCTTCTGCACGAGCTCGAAGGACGCGCGCCCGGAGACCTGCAGGACGGTGCCGCGCAGGGGCAGCAGGCCCTCCCGCAGCGCCCAGCCCACGACCTTGTCCACGGCGTTGTGCCGCCCGACGTCCTCGCGCACGCACAGCAGCTCCGGCTCGGCCGGACCGTCGCCGGCCCCGGCGGAGTCCGCGGGCCAGCGGAAGAGGCCGGCCGCGTGGACGCCGCCGGTCGTGGCGAACAGCTTCTGCCCGGTGCGCAGCCGGTCCGGCAGGGCGAGCAGCCCGGGCACGGGGAGCCGGACCGGGTCCGCCGCGGGGTCGAAGGAGGAGACCTTGGTGACGGCCTCGATGGACGCCGTGCCGCAGACCCCGCACGACGACGACGTGTAGACGTGCCGCTGCATGGAGGTGTCCGGCAGGGCGACCCCCGGGGCGAGCCGGACGTCGACCACGTTGTAGGTGCGCTGCCCGTCGGGACCGATGCCGCTGCGGTAGTCCATCTGCACGAGCTCGGACGGCGCCCGGACGACGCCCTCGGAGACGAGGAAGCCGGCCACGAGGTCGAAGTCGTGCCCTGGGGTGCGCATGGTGACGGTGAAGGGGCTGCCGTGGAGCCGGATCTCCAGGGGCTCCTCCCCGGCCAGGGTGTCCGCGCGGCCGCCCCCGTCGCCCTCGGCCGTGTACCGGTGCACCCGGCGTCGCTGGGATGCTCGGGTCATGGGGGTCCTCCGCTCCGGGCCCTCCGGGTGGGAGCCCTCCCCCGGCATCCTAGGCCCGGGGCCGGACCGGCCGGAACGCCTTCATTACCCAGCAGTAACGTCGGGTGAAGTGGGGACAACCGAACTCTGTTCGAATACATAGACTTTTGTCTAGAGTTGACGTGTCAAGGCGATCCGGCGGTAGGGCTACCGGCGGTTCGCCCGGCGATCCACCGCGGTCCCGCGGACCCGCGCCCTCGGGCGCGGTCGTTGCACCGGGACGCCGGCTCCCCTGATCCCGGGGCCGGTGTCCCCCGCTCCACCGGGCCCCGCACCGGATGCCGCGCGCCGCGCACCGATCCCGCGCAGCTCTCCTCCCACCCCTCTCGCACGAAGGCGGAACCATGTCCCCTGCAGCACAGCACCTCCCGTCCGAGTCCCCCGCGCGGGGCGCCAGGAACCGCCACACCGGCAAGGCCGTCCTGGCCGGCGTCGTGGCCGTCGGTCTCCTCGCCGCCGGCGGCGGCACCTTCTCCAAGTGGTCCGAGGAGAAGGCCATCGCCTCCGACGACATCATCACCGCCGGCGAACTCTCCATGTCGACCCCGACGGTCTTCTGGACCGATGGGACCGGCCGGACGATCGAGCCCGACACCTACCGGATCGTTCCGGGCGACACCATCGAGCTGCATGCTTCGACGACTGTGACTGCGAAGGGGGACACCCTCGAAGGCGCTCTGGAGCTGCAGTTCCCGGCAGAGCTGCAGAAGGAGATCGATGAGCTCGCCGAGGCCGGTTACGTGTCCTATGACGTCACGTTCAGCAGCGGGGCGAAGACCACTCAGGATTCGTACCCCATCACCAAGAACGACAACGGGCACGTCGTGGAGGCCATCGCGACGTTCACCTGGGATGCGGACAAGACCACCGACAGCTTCGGCGAGAACGCCGACACGTCGCTGACCGGCACCAAGCTCGTCCTGACGCAGCAGTGACCGCAGGGGCCGGTCGGCCCCAGGGTCCCCGGTACGGCGCCGCCGCACCGGGGACCCCACCCTCACAGACTCCGTCTCACCCCCAGAGGCTCCCGTGACACATCCCGTCCGCCCCCGCCCCTCGGCCGCCGGCCGCGCCTTCGCGGCCACCGCGGCCTCCCTGCTCGCCCTGACCCTGCTCGGCAACAGCATGGGCACGGCGGCACGGTGGTCCGACGCCGTCCCGCTCGAGACGCAGGCCGTCAGCACCGGCAACCTCGGCCTGGTGCTCGAGCCGGCGCGGACGGCCCTCGAGCACACCGACTTCGACCCGGCGACCGGCGCCGTGCAGCGCGGGACCACCGACCTCACCGGGTCCCCGGACGCCGTTCCGGCGCTGGCGCCCGGCGACACGGTCGTCGTCACGACCCGCGCGCACCTCGACCTCGCGGGCACGAACCTCACCGCGACCCTCACGGTCGACCCCGGAGGGCCGGCCGGCGGCGCGGTCGCCCCGCGCGTGGAGCTGGCGCCGGCCCCCGGCACGGCGCCCCTGTCCCCCGGTCCCGGCCCATCCGCCTGGACCGTGACCGCGGCCCAGGACGGCGCCGTCTACGACATCACCGTCTCCTACGACGTCCCCGCCGATCCGTCGGCACAGGGCACGGCCCTCGCGCCGGGCCCGCTGACGGTCGCCCTCGTCCAGAACTGACCCCCGGGAGCATCCCATGAGCAAGTACCGCACCCCCGCGGCCTATGCGCTCGCCGTCCTCCTCCTGCTGGTCGTCGTCGTGCTCACGACGCCGAACGGCGCCACCCGTGCGCGCTGGTCCGCCGCCGGGCAGGCCGAGGTGCCCGCCCTCACCGTGGGCGTGGTCGGGTTCGACGTCGCCGGGACCGGGAGCTCGGCGACCCTGACCAACGCCTCCGGGTTCGGGATCCGGTACCGGCCGGTGCAGATCTCTGTCCTCGACGGCGGGGCACCCGTGGCCCCGCCGGCCGGCCTGCGCCTCGCCTACCGCACCGGCACGGACTGCAGCGCCCCGGAGTCCCCGGCGACCTGGGCCGCCGTCGCGCCGGGCGGGTCCGCCGCGGTGGCCGTCCCGGGGAGCACCCGGGCACCCCTCGAGCGGGACCGGCCCGCGAAGCTGTGCCTGACGGTGTCCACGGACGACGTCGCCGATGACGCGCTGCGCCTCCTGGCCGGGCGGCCCCTGCAGGTGGTCACCCAGGTGGAGGCGACCACCCTCGACGGGGGCTCCTGGTCGGCGACCCGCTCGTGGACCATGCCGTTCACGGTGGATCTCCCGCCCGTGACCGCGCCCATGCCCCCGGTGCCGGCGGATGCGGCGCAGTGCCGGGCGGCCGACAACACGGCGGCCCTGCGGTGGACCTGGAGCGGCGCGTCCGGCGCTCCGGCCGTCACGGAGTGGCAGGTCCTGGTGCGCCCCAGAGGCAGCACCGGAGCACCCACGCTGGTCAAGCGAGTGCCGGGCGCCGCCACGCGGGACATCCCGCTGACGGCCACGGACCTTCGGCGGATCGCGGGGTACGAGAAGAACCAGGAGTACGAGGCCCTCGTCCGGGCCGTGCTCGGACCCGGGACCGGTCATCACGTGGACAGCGCCTACGCCTGGACGATCAAGATCGCCGGCGCCAGCGACAACATCGACTGTGAAGGACTCCCGTCATGACCGCCATGGTCCGCAAGGCCCTCCACCCGCTGCTCGTCGTGCTCCTGGCCGCGGTGTCCGCGCTGCTGCTGGCCGTCGTCGTCGTGCCCCTGGCCCTGGGCTGGGTGCCCCTGACGGTGCTCTCCGGCTCGATGGAGCCGACCGTCCCGACCGGTAGCCAGGTCGTCGTCGAGCCCCTCGAGGGCGAGGGCGGCGCCGCGCGGTTGAGCACCGGGGACGTCGTGACGTTCATGCCCCGCCCCGACGACGACACCCTCGTCACCCACCGGATCGTGGCCGTCGCGGTGGACGGTGAGGGCCGGCGCAGCTTCACGACGCAGGGCGACGCCAACGCCGCCCCGGACGCGGAGCCGGTCACCGCCACCCAGCTGCGCGGCGTGGTGAAGTACCACGTGCCCTGGGCCGGTCACGCCGCCACGCTGCTGGACGCGGAGCAGAAGCGCGGCGGGGTCGTGCTGGTCGCCGCGGCCCTGTTCGGCTACGCCCTGTGGCAGCTCGTCGGCGCGGCCCGGGACCGGGGCGCGCGCCCGGCCGGGGCCGCGGCACCGGCGCCGCCGCAGGACGCCCGGACGGAGGAGCTGTCCGTGGTGACCGCCGGGTCCGTCGCCGGCTGAGCGCCGCGGCGGCCGGACGGCCGTTGCCGGTCGGCGCCGGGCGGGCCATGATGGGCACCATGACCGAGACGCCGCTCACCGCCCTGCCCGAGAACTGGGACCGCGCCCTCGTGGTGGTCGCCCACCCGGACGACATGGAGTTCGGCGCCGCGGCCGCCGTGGCCCGGTGGACCGGCCAGGGCAAGGACGTGGTCTACTGCCTGGTGACCAGCGGGGAGGCCGGGATCGACGGGATGGCCCCGCCGGAGGCGGGCCCGCTGCGTGAGGACGAGCAGCGGGAGTCCTGCCGGGTGGTGGGCGTGGACGAGGTCGAGTTCCTGCGCCTCCCGGACGGAGTCCTGGAGTACGGGGTGGCGCTGCGCCGCCGGATCGCCGAGGTGGTCCGCCGGCACCGGCCGGACGTCGTGGTCACCAACAACTTCCGCGACACCTGGGACGGCGCCACGAACCTCAACCAGGCCGACCACATCGCGGTGGGCCGCGCCACCCTGGACGCCGCCCGCGATGCCGGCAACCGGTGGATCTTCCCGGAGCAGGTCGAGTCCGGGCTGGCGCCGTGGCCGGGGGTCGTGGCCGTGTGGGCCGCAGGCTCCCCGCAGGCACGGCACGCCGTGGACGTCACGGACGACTTCGACACCGGTGTGGCGTCCCTGCGCGCCCACCAGGCGTACCTGGACGGCCTGGGCTGGGCCGACTTCGACCCGGACGCGTTCCTGCGCGGCAACGCGCAGGCCGTGGGCGAACGGGCCGGGGTGCCGCTCGCGAGCTCCTTCGAGGTGTTCCCCCTGCAGTGGGGCGGCGCGGACGACTGACGGCTCCCCCGGCCCGGTGCCGGGTCAGGCCCGCTCCGGGTCCCGGAGCGCCACCAGCACGAGCAGGACGGCGACGACGACGAGCGCCGCCACGAACGCGACCGCCCCGGACCAGCCGCCGGCGGTGTAGAAGACGCCGCCGGCCGTGCCGAGCACGGACGAGCCCCCGTAGTAGAAGAGCGTGTAGAGGGACGACGCCTGGGCCTTGCCCGTGCGCGAGCGCACCGGCACCCAGCCCGAGGCCACCGCGTGGGCCGCGAAGAAGCCCGCGGTGAACAGCAGCAGCCCCGCCACGATCACGGGGATCGAGGGGACGAGGGTGGCCAGCAGCCCGGCCAGCATGACCACTCCGCTGCTCACGAGCACCGACCTCCGGCCGTGGGAGGCTGCGAGCCGCCCGGCCGTCCCCGAGGACCAGGTGCCGGAGAGGTAGGCCAGGAACAGGAGGCTCACCACGGTCTGGGAGACGCCGAACGGCTCCTCGCCCAGGTGGAAGCCCAGGTAGTTGTAGATGGCCACGAACCCGCCCATGAGCAGGAAGCCCTGCAGGTACAGCACCAGCAGGCCCCGGTCCGCGAGGTTGGCGCCCAGCCGGCGCAGCAGCCCGGACGGCCCGGTCAGCCGGACGGTCTGGCGGACGAAGCCGCGCTGGCGCGGGGCGATCAGGACGAACACCACGGCGGCGAGCGCGGCCAGCACGCTGACGGTGACCGTGCCGGTCCGCCAGCCGAACGCGTCGCCCACGGGGGCGGCGATGATGCGCCCGGCCAGCCCGCCCAGGCTCGTGCCCGCCACGTAGGTGCCGGCGGCGACGGCCGCGTGCCGGCGGTCGAGCTCCTCGGCGAGGTAGGCCATGGCCACGGCGGGGATGCCGCCGAGGGCCACGCCCTCCACGAAGCGCAGCGCCACCACGGACTCGAAGGTCGGGGCGAAGGGCATCACGAGCCCGAAGGCCGTGGCGGCCACGACCGCCATCACCATGGTCCGCAGCCGACCCCAGCGGTCGGACACCACGGACCAGGGCAGGACGCCCACGGCCAGTCCGAAGGTCGCGGCCGAGACGCCCAGGGACGCGCGGGCGGCGTCGATCCGCAGGTCGGCCGCCATGAGCGGCAGGACGCCCTGCACGGAGTAGAGCTGGGCGAACGTGGCGACGCCGGCGCACAGCAGGGCGAGCAGGACCCGGCGATAGCCCCGGCTGCCGCGGTCGTAGCCGGTCCAGGTTCCCGGCGGGACGTGCTCAGCCACGACCGGCGCCGGCCGCCGGGATCCCGGCCCGGAGCCCGGTGACCACCCAGAGGGCCAGGAGCAGCAGCAGCGCGAGGTAGGGCAGGGTGGCCACCACGTCGATCACCGGACCGGAGGCGCCGAGCGGGCGCAGCCAGGCGTCCCAGCGGATCGGGCCAACGTACAGGCCCACCAGGGCGACTCCGCCCAGCGCCGGGACCAGCCGGCGCGGGCCGTCCCGGAGGAACGCGGGCCAGGCCTCCACCCACAGCGCGGTCAGCACGAGTCCCCACCACAGGTGGTGGTGGGACCAGGTGACCGGTGACAGGTAGAGCATGACGAGGGCGTTCACGGCCACCACGGAGAGGACCATCCCGCGCGCGGCGAGGACCCGGATCAGCAGGGCGGCGCCGACCAGCAGCACGAGGAGCAGCCCCCAGCGCAGCAGGGGCTCGAGGCCGCCGGGAACGCCGAGGTGGAGCAGCACGCCCTGCAGCGAGGTGTTGTCCACGTAGGCCGGGTTGCCCACCCGCTCGTCGCTGACCACGGCCTGGGTCCAGAACACGACCGCGTCCCGCGGCAGCACGAGGAACCCGGCGAGCACGGTCGCGGCGAAGGTGAGGCCCATCGTGAGGATCGGCCGCAGCTGCCCGCGCATCAGGAACACCAGCCCGAAGGCCAGCGGAGTCAGCTTGATCCCGGCGGCCAGCCCGATCCAGAACCCGCGCGGCACCCGGCCGAGCGGGCTGTCGTCGCGGGTGCGCAGGAGGTCGTAGAGCACGAGGGCGAGGATCAGGGCGTTGATCTGTCCCAGGCCGACGTTGCGCATCCACGGCCCGGACCACAGCAGCACGGCGGTGCCAGCCGCCACCGCCGTGACCGGATCCAGGCGGGTCAGCAGCGGCCGGCCGCGGTCCGCCGCGTAGCGCAGGAGCATCCACGAGAGCCCGGCCGCGAAGCCGATCGTGAACAGCGCCAGGGCGAGCTCGGTGAGCCACTCGGGCAGGTAGGCCAGCGGCACGAACAGCAGAGCGGCGAACGGCGGATAGGTGAAGGGCAGGCCCCCGTCGCCGTCCGGGCTCAGGCCCGGCCCGTAGAGCTCGTCGTCGAACCCGTGGCGGTCCACCACGGCCATGCCGCCGAACCGGTAGACGTCCAGGTCGATGCTGCCGTCGAAGACCAGCCAGACGGACCGCACCAGGGCCCCCGCCAGCAGCAGCCAGACCAGCCCGGTGAGCGGCGCGGAGCGCCGGGGGCGGGAGGCCACGGCGGCGGAGCCGGAGGGAACGGTCACCGGGGCCTCGGCTCGGGGGTCGGGAGGCCGGCCCGGGAGCGGGAGCACTCGCGGGCCAGCGCGGCCACGATCCCGTGGTGGTCGGGACCGGTCGCGGTCGTGCTGGCACGCATGGCGGGACTCCTCGTGCGGCGGGCGGGGCGGTCCCTACTCTAAGCCCGCCACAGGAGGGGCCCGCGCCGTCCGGCGCGGGGGTCCGTCGGCCCGTGCGCGGGGCCGCGAGGGTGGCGGCTCCGCCGGCGCCGCCGGGCGGTTCGAGCGTCCCGGCCCGGCCGGCCTAGCCTCGGCGCCAGTCGTCGTTCGTCAGGTGGGAGCCGGCCTGCGGCCCCATCTGCACCATGCCGCCGTCGACCACCCAGGACGCGCCGGTGACGTAGGCGGAGGCCGGGGAGGCGAGGAAGGCGATGACCGAGGCGATCTCCCGGGCGTCCCCGGGTCGGCCCAGCGGAACGCCGGGACGGTGGGTGCGCCGGGGGTTGTCGTCCTCCTGGCCCGTCATGGGGGTCGCGATCTCCCCCCGGGGCCACCGCGTTCGCCGTGATCGCGTGCTCCCCCAGCTCCAGGGCGATGGTCTTCACGAGCCCGCCCAGCCCGTGCTTGGCGGCGTCGTAGGCGCTGGAGCCGACCCGCGGCAGGTGCTCGTGCACGCTGGTCACGGCGATCAGCCGTCCGCCGCGCCCTGCGGCGACCATGTGCCGGGCGGCCGCCTGGAGGCAGACGAACGCCCCGTCCAGGTCGGTGGCCACGACCTTGCGCCAGGTGCCCAGCGAGGTCTCCAGGAACGGGACGTTCGCCCCCGTGCCGGAGTTGTTCACGAACACGTCGAGCCCGCCGAGCTGCTCCACCAGGTCGTCCACCACACCGCCGCAGCCGTCGAGCTCCGTGGTGTCCAGTCGGGCGACCACGGCGCGGCGGTCGTAGGAGCGGACCTCCTCCGCCGTGCTCTGCGCACCGGCCTCGTCCTGGTGCCAGGTGATGCCGACGTCCATCCCGGCCGCCGCCAGGGCGACGGCCGTCGCGCGGCCGATCCCGGAGTCCGAGCCGGTCACGATGGCGGTGCGAGGGGTGAAGTCCATGGTCGTGCCTCTCCGCCCGCCGCCGGCGGGCTGTTCCCGAGGTGCTGCCGGAACCATCAGCCTACTACCGGTTCCGGGCGGCGGCACCGGGCCCCGTCGAGTCCGTGACGGACGGTTGCGGGTCCCGGACGTTCGGAGGAAACTGTTAAGCAAGCTGATGATAGGACGTGAGGAGAGCGCCATGGTGCACCAGGAGCCGGCAGGAGCGTCCGTTCCCGAGGGTGCCGGGAGAGGCGTCCCGAACGGTGCGGGCGCCACGACGCCCCGGGGGCGCCGCCAGGACGTGGTCGCCGCGGAGAAGCAGCAGTACGGGGGTGTGAAGTTCGGCTGCGCGTTCTTCGGCTGGATGACCGCGACCGGCATCGCCGTGCTGCTCACCGCCCTGCTGACCGCGATCGGGGCGGGCGTCGGCGTGGCGACCAGCACCGATCCGGCCGAGATCGCGGACCAGGTCGGGCAGAACGCCGGCACCGTGGGGATCGTCAGCGGCATCGTCCTGGCCGTGATCCTGTTCGTCGCCTACTTCGCCGGCGGCTACGTGGCCGGCCGGATGGCGCGGTTCGACGGCGCCAAGCAGGGCGTGGCCGTGTGGGTCTGGGCCGTCGTCATCGCGATCGTGCTGGCGGTCGTGGGCGCCGTGGCGGGCGGCCAGTTCAACGTCCTGCGGGACCTCAACGGCTTCCCGCGGATCCCGATCGGCGAGGGCGCCCTGACCACGGGGGGCATCGTCGCCCTGGTCGTCGCCGTGGTCATCCCGCTGGTCGCCGCGATCCTCGGCGGACTCGCCGGGATGCGCTTCCACCGCAGGGTCGACCAGGCCGGGATCGACCACCAGTACCGCTCCGGTCTCTGAGGCACCGGACCTTGAGGCACCGGAGGCCTGGTCCCGGGCGGTGCCGTCCCGTGGTCAGAAGCTCAGGACCAGCCGCCCCCGGACACCGCCGCTCTCGAGCCGGCGGTGGGCCTCGGCGGCCTCCGCGGCGGGCAGGACGCCGGCCACGCGCAGGGTCAGCACTCCCTCCTCCACCCAGCGGCGCAGGATTTCGAGCTTGTGGCCGGAACGGTACTCGCGCGGCACGCTGATCCGGTGCACGGTGATGTCCCGGCCCGGGTTCCCGTCCCAGTGCCGGACGGTCGCGAAACGGCCGCCGTCGCGCACCGCCGGAGCGGCCTTCTCGTTCAGCACAGCGGCGTCCACCAGCGCGTCCACCCCCTCCGGGAAGAACTCCCGGATCCGCTCCGCCACGTCGTCGCCGCGGGCGACCACGTGGTCGGCGCCCAGGCTCTCCACGAGCTCCAGGTCCCGGTCGGCGGCGTCCGCCACGACGATGAGCCCCTGGTGCTTGGCCAGCTCCACCACGTAGTTGCCCAGGGTGCCGGCGGCCCCGGTGACGGCGAGGGTCTGCTCCGGCTGGAGGTCGAGCTCCTCGAGGATCTGCAGGGCCGTCAGCCCGTTCATCGGCAGGGTCGAGGCCGTGGCGAAGTCCGTGTTCGCCGGGATCCGGGCGATCGAGTCGTCCGGGGCGACCAGCAGCTCCGCGTAGGCGCCCCCGTGCTCGCCGCGGGGCAGGGCGATCGCCATCACGGCGTCCCCCACCCGCCAGGCGCTGCCCTCGCCGACCTCGTCGACGGTCCCGGCCGCGTCCATGCCCGGCACGTACGGCGGGCGCTGCTCGCCCAGCGGCTGTCCGCCGGCGCGCAGCACGGTGTCCGTGGGGCTGACGGCCGCGGCCCGCACCCGGATCCGCACCTCGCCGGGGCCCGGGTGCGGATCCGGCACCTCGTGGGCGGCGAGGGCCTCCGGCCCTCCGAACGACGTGACTCCGATGACCAGCATGACCGTTCCAACGGCGGCGGTCCTGCGCCCATTCCGGAGCCCCGCCCGAAGACGTCCCGACGACGTCGCGACGACGTGCCGATGCCGTGCCGTTGCCATTGCGACATGCACGCCGATCCCCCGTCACACGGTTGCAGGGGCACACACCCCGGGACCATCCTGGAGCCGGGCTCAGCCGCACTCTGGAGGAGACATCATGATCACGGCAGACTACGTCGCCCTGCCCGTCGCAGACCTGGACCGGGCGAGGCGCTTCTACGCCCGTCTCGGCTGGGAGCTGGGCCCCCCGAGCCGGAACGTCCCGGCGGGCGCCACGATGCTGGTGCGGGGCGCGGCGCACGTCATGGTCCTCAGCGAGGACCGTCATCGGCACCCGGTGGGCCCGGAGTCACCCGGCACCGCGGCCGACTCCTCCGTCGTCACCGCGATCGACGTGGAGTCTCCCGCGGACGTCGACGCCGTCGTCGAGCGGGCCGTCCGCGCCGGTGCGACGGAGGGCGAGATCATGGACTACGGCTTCCTGCGCTCGCGCGGCTTCCAGGCCCCGGACGGGCACCACTGGGAGGTCCTGTGGGTGGATCAGGCGCCGGTCCGGGCCGGCGGGGCGGGTGAGCAGCCGTGGCGCCGTCCGTCCTGATCCACCTGCCGGTGGTCGACCTCGCGGCGTCCCGGAGCTTCTACACCGCACTCGGATGGACTCCCGACCCCGGATTCTCCGACCAGCACGCCGTGACCGTCGTGGCCGGCGAGGGCCTGTGGGTCGTGCTCCTCGACCACCTGACGTTCCGCGGCCGCGCGGACAAGGACATCACGGACACCAGGCGCTGCGCCTCGGTCATCACGTCCCTGTCCGTCGCGACCCCGGAGGAGGTCGACGTGTTCGTCGACCGCGCGGTGGCCGCCGGCGCCCCGGAGGGCCGCCCCCAGGACCAGGACTTCCTGCGCTCGCGCAGCTTCCAGGACCCGGACGGCCACCTCTGGGAGATCGTGTGGATGGACCCGCTGGCCAGCTCCGGGAACTGGACGGCGGTGCAGCAGAAGTACCCCCTGGAGGGCTCCGGGCACGCCTGAGCGGCGCCGGACGCACGCCGCCCGGCCGCGGAGCGACCGGGCGGCGTGGATCAGCCGGTCACTCCTCCGAGACGGCCGCCGCGAGCCGCTCGAGGGAGCCCTCCAGGGCGCCCTCCTCGAAGAGCGGGAAGGACACGGCCTTCTTGGCCTCCGGGGTCGCGTGCTCCCAGGAGTAGGTCTCGGTGACCAGGGTCGCGCCGGGGCCCTGCGGCTCGAGCTCCCAGATCCACTCCCAGCCCTCGAGCTCGGCGCCCTGCGGCTTCGGCCGCCAGGCCAGGAGCTTGTTCTCGTCGAAGCCCGAGACGGTGTTCTCCATGACGTAGTCGCCGCCCATGTGCTCACCGTTCATGTTCATCACGAACACCTGGCCGACCTGCTGGATGCGCTGGTCGTCGCCGGAGACGACCGTGCCGGAGCCGTCGATCTGCTGGTGCCGGGACGGGAGGCTGAGGACGTCGAAGATGGCGTCGGCGGGGGCGTCGATGAGGCGGCTGGCGGAGATGCTGTTCTCGGACATGCGGGATGTTCCTTTCGTCGGGACGGTACGGCCCCACCGTAGGCATGTGCAGGGGCGGACCCGCCAGCGCATTCCGCTCCCCGCGTACCCGGGCCGGCGGGGCGCCCCGGACGGTCAGTAGGGCCGCTGGGCGGGATCCACCTGCTCGATCCAGGCCAGCACCCCGCCCTCCAGGTGGGCGGCGTCCGCGTGCCCGGCCGCCCGCAGCAGCCGCAGCGCCCGCTCGGAGCGCGCCCCGGCCTTGCAGTGCAGCAGCACCCGGCGTCCCGGGTCGATCCCCGCCAGCGCCTCGCCGGACTCGAACCGGGCCAGGGGGACCAGCCGCGCACCCGGGATGGCCGCGAGACGGGCTTCGTAGGGCTCGCGCACGTCGAGGAGCTCGAACTGCGCCTCGCCGCGCTCCCGGGCGGCGAGCAGCTGTGCCAGCTGCGGCGCCGTGACCGTGGGCAGCGGCGCGGCCGGCTCCTCCCCCGCCGGCCGCGCCGGGGCGGGCGCCACGCAGGGGGGAGTCCCGGCGTCGTCCTGCAGGGAGCGCACGGGCGGGCGTCCCGGCGTGGGCGCCAGCGGGATCTCCCACCAGCGCGCGGACAGGGCGTCGTAGGTGGCCACCCGGCCCAGCATGGTGGTGCCGATCCCGGTCACCAGCTTGACGGCCTCGACCGCCATGGCGGTCCCCAGCAGGCCCGGCAGGACGCCGAGCACCCCGGCCTCGGCGCAGCTGGGCACGGTGCCCGGCGCCGGCGGCACCGGGTAGAGGTCCCGGTAGGTGGGCCCGTGCGCGCCCCAGAAGACCGAGTACTGGCCGTCGAAGCGCAGGATCGAGCCCCACACGTGCGGGATCCCGCCGAGCTCGCACGCGTCCGAGACGAGGTAGCGGGTCCCGAAGTTGTCCGAGCCGTCCAGCACGAGGTGGTAGCCGGCCAGGACCCGCCGCGCGTTCGCCGCCGTGAGCCGCTCGCGGTGCTCGACCACGTGCACCAGCGGGTTGAGGTCGGCGATCCGCGCCGCGGCCGAGACCGTCTTGGGCGCGCCCAGGACGGCCTCCCCGTGGATCACCTGGCGCTGGAGGTTGGAGGAGTCCACCACGTCGTCGTCGACGATCCCGAGGGTCCCCACCCCCGCGGCGGCGAGGTAGAGCAGCGCCGGGGAGCCCAGTCCGCCCGCGCCCACGCACAGCACCCGGGCGTTCTTCAGCCGCCGCTGGCCCTCCTCCCCGATCTCGGGGACGGTGAGGTGCCGGGCGTAGCGGCGGAGCTCGGCGTCGGTGAGCTCGGGGGCGGGGTCGACGAGCGGGGTCAGGTCCACGGCGCTCAGGCGTCCAGTCCGACCCACTCGGTGGAGCCGTCGGCGAAGGACTGCTCCTTCCAGATGGGCACCTCGGCCTTGATCCGGTCGACGAGCGCGTCACAGGCGGCGAACGCGAGCTTGCGGTGGGCGGCACCGACGGCGGCCTCCAGGGCGGAGTCCCCGACCTCCAGGTGGCCGATCCGGTGGGCCGCCCAGATCCGGGTGCCCGGGAACTCCTCGGCGACCGCCCGGGCCACGTCCTTGACCGCCCGGTCGGCGCCGGGGTGACAGGTGTAGTCCAGGCTCGTGACGGAACGGCCGCCGTCGTGGTCCCGGATCACGCCGCTGAAGGAGACCACGGCGCCGGTGCGCTCGTCCTGCACGGCCGAGACCGCCTGTCCGTGGTCCAGCGGCTCGTCCGTCACGAACGCCGCGACGACGGCGGTGTCGGCCTGGATGGGTCCGGGAGTGCTCATCGGTCGTTCTCCTCGTGCGGTTCGGGGTGCTGCGGTCCGGGGGTCTGCGGCGGCCGGGCCCGCTGCTCGGGGGTCTGCGGGGCGGAGGCGTGGTGCCGGGACCCGGGGGCGGTGTGCCCGGGGTCGGTGTGCCCGCGGTCGCGGTGGCCCTCGAGCTGGTCGCAGACGTGGTCGAGCAGGGGCTCGAGCACCTTCAGCCCGTCCCACACCCCGCCCGTGGAGCCGGGGAGGTTGACGACGAAGGTGTGCCCGCTGACGCCGGCGTGCCCGCGGCTGAGCACCGCCAGGGGCGTGGTCCTCCGGCCCTCCGCCCACAGCGCCTCCATGATCCCCGGCAGCTCCCGGTCGAGGAAAGGGCGGGTGACCTCCGGGGTCAGGTCGTCGGGGGCCAGGCCGGTGCCGCCGCTGGTCACCACGACGCTGGGCCGGTCCTCCGGGGCCCGTGCCACGAGCAGGCGCTCGAGCTGGGCGCGGACGTCCTCGCCGTCGGCCACCACGAAGGGGCCCTCCACGGTGAAGCCGTGGGAGCCGAACCAGTCCGCGGCGATCCGCCCGCTCCGGTCCCGGTAGACCCCGGCGGCCGCGCGGGTGGAGGCGACGATGACGGCGGCGCTCCTCATGCGCGGTCCCCGCCGTCCCGTGCCCAGTCCCCCGACTTCCCGCCGGACTTGGCGAGCACCCTGACCCGGTCGATCTCGGCGAGCTTGTCCACGGCCTTGATCATGTCGTAGAGCGTCAGCGCGGCCACCGACGCCGCGGTCAGCGCCTCCATCTCCACGCCGGTCACCCCGCGGGTGCGCACGGTGGCCGTGATCCGCACCCCGTCCGCCAGGCGCTCGAAGTCCACCACCACCTTGCTGATCGGCAGGGGGTGGCACAGCGGGACGAGCTCGGGGGTCCGCTTGGCCGCCATGATCCCCGCGACCCGGGCCACCGGCAGGGCATCGCCCTTGGGGAGGTCCGCGGCGAAGACCTGCTCGACGACGTCGGGCCGGGTGCGCAGCGTGGCGGTCGCGGTGGCCTCGCGGGTGGTGACGTCCTTGTGCGAGACGTCCACCATGTGCGCGGAGCCGTCCGCCCGGACGTGCGTGAGGCCCTGCTGCTGATCGGTCATCTCGGTGCGGTCCCTTCGGGTCTCCGGTCGGTGCGTCCTCCTATTCTGGCCCACTGCTCCGGCCCGCGTCCGTTCCGGGGCCGGGCCTGGTTCCGGGTCGGGCGCGGTGCTAGCTTGGCCGCACGCCCTCCCGCGCCGCCGATGCCGCCGACCTGCGAAGGAGCACACGATGACGGACGAGCACGCCAGCCACGTCGAGGACCTGCCGGTGCACACCTGCTGGGAGCTGCTGCGGGACGCCGGTGTCGGCCGCCTCGCCGTGTGGGTGGAGGACCACCCGGACATCTTCCCGATCAACTTCGTGGTGGACCACGGGACGCTCGTCTTCCGCTCGGCCGAGGGGACGAAGCTCGCGGCCGCCCTGACCGGCGTCCCGGTGGCGGTGGAGATCGACGGGTACGACGCGTCCTCCGCCCAGGGGTGGAGCGTGGTGCTCAAGGGCCGGGCCGAGCGCATCCAGCAGATCCAGGAGCTGACGGACACCCTGGACCTGCCGCTGTTCCCGTGGCAGTCGGGCCGGAAGGGCAGCTTCGTGCGCGTCGTGCCGGGTCTCGTGACCGGCCGCCGGTTCCCGGTCGCGGACCCGGGAGAGTGGCGCACCCCGGTGTCGGAGGCGCGGCGGGCCCCGGATGAGTGAGCGGGTCGGCGACGGGACCGTCCGCCCCGGCGGGCCGGAGCGGCTCGCCCGGTGCCCGTCGGCCGGCCTGCTGCTCGACGTCCGCGACGAGGGGCCCGCCGACGGCCCCCCGGTGCTGCTGCTGCACGGCTTCCCCCAGGACCGCACGAGCTGGGACCGCCTCGCGCCCACGCTGCACGCCGCGGGCCTGCGCACCCTGGCCCCCGACCAGCGCGGCTACTCCCCCGGGGCGCGGCCCCGCGGCCGCGGGGCCTACCGGCTGGAGCTGCTCGTCGAGGACGCCGTGGCGGTGCTCGACGCCGCAGGGGTGGAGCGCGCGCACGTGCTCGGCCACGACTGGGGCGGGATCGTGGCGTGGGCCCTCGCGGCGCACCGTCCGGAGCGGACGGCGTCCCTCACCGTGGCCTCGGTGCCGCATCCGCGGGCGCTGTCCCGGTCCCTGGTCCGATCGGGGCAGGGGCTGCGCTCCGCCTACGTGGCCGCCTTCCAGCTGCCCCGGCTCCCGGAGACGGCGCTGGGCCCGCGGCTCGAGGACCTGCTGCGCCGCTCCGGCCTGCCCGCCGCCGAGGCAGCCCGCTACGCCGCCCGGATGCGGCAGCCGGGCGCGCTGACCGCGGCCCTGGACTGGTACCGTGCCGTGCCGCTGTCGCGGCTGCGCACGGGGCCGGTCGACGTCCCGACCACCTACGCGTGGGGCAACCGGGATCCCGCCCTGGGCCGCCGGGCCGCGGAGCTGACGGCCGAGCACGTGCGCGGCCCGTACCGGTTCGTGGAGCTGGACGCCGGGCACTGGCTGCCCGAGACCCGCCCGGAGCAGCTGGCGGCGCTCGTCGTGGCGCGTGCCGGCGGGACCGGCTAGCCCCTCAGCGCCGGGCGGGCCCCTCGTCCCTGGGGGTGCCGCGCCCCCGGCCGGGAGTGCCGGCGATCCGCAGCGCCGCCTCGACCGCCACGAGCGCGAACGCGGTGTAGTAGACCCACACCGAGGGGTAGAGCTGCGGGACGGTGCCGTTGCGGCCCACCAGGCTGAGCACGAACAGGAGCGCGCCGGCCACGAGGAGGACGAGGTGCACGGTGCCGAAGGCGCCCTCCGTCCCGCGCCGGGCGAGGAAGATCGCCAGCACGGCGAAGAAGATGGGGAACAGCATCTGGCCCACCACGGTGATCGCGTTCTGGTGGTACTCGTAGCGGCCGAGCGCCTGGATCACGGCGGTGGCGGCGAGCAGCAGGGGCGCGGGCAGGGACTTCATGAGGGCCTGTTCTGTAGCGGTCGTCACGGGATCGGTCGACACGGGGTTCCCCGGTCCCGGGCCGGGCGGCCGGGCGAGGGGCGCAGGCCAGTCTAGTCAGCGGGGCGGACGGTCCCGGCCACCGTCAGTCGAGCGCGAGCAGCTCCACGGGAGCACCCGCCGGCAGCTCCGCGTCCCCCGGCGGCAGCAGGACGAGGGCGTTGGCCCGGGCCGCGGCGGCCAGCAGGTGGGAGCCGGGACCGCCCGCCATCCGCACCACGGCGCCGTCCCAGACGCCCCGGCGGACCTGGGTCCTGCCGGGCAGCGGGCGGACGGCCTCCGCGAGCCGCGCGGTGCGGAGCGGGCGGGGGACGGGGGCGCCCACGGTCTCCGTCAGCGCCGGCCGCAGGAACATCTCGAAGGACACCAGCGTGCTCACGGGGTTGCCGGGCAGGCACACGAAGGGCACGCCGTCCCGGTGGGCGAGCCCCTGGGGCCCGCCCGGCTGCATCGCCACGTGCACGAACTCGCCGTGGGGCCCGAGCACCTGGCGGACGACCTCGTAGGCGCCCTCGCTGACGCCGCCGGAGGAGACGAAGAGGTCGGGTCCCCGGGCGGCGTCGGCGGCCAGCCGCGCGGCGAAGGCCCCGGCGTCGTCGGGAACCAGGTGGGCGGCGAGCACCTCCACGCCGGCCTCCGTGAGCTGGGCGGCCAGGATCGCCGCGTTCGCGTCGAAGATCTGGGCGGGACCGCGCTCGGCCCCCGGGGCCACGACCTCGTCCCCGGTCGTGTAGACCACGGCCCGGGGCCGGGCCCGCACGCGCAGCGCGGCGCACCCGAGGGCCGCGGCAAGGCCTATCCGGGCGGGTGTGAGCCGCTGCCCCGCCGACAGCGCCGTCGCGCCCTCGAGCAGGTCCTCGCCCGCCCGGCGCACGAACCGGCCCGCCGGCTGGTCGGCCGGGACGCGCAGCACGGTCCCGGGAGCCGGGAAGCCGCCCGGCAGCGTCTCCTCGACCGGGACCACGGCGTCCGCCCCGGGCGGCAGCGGCGCACCGGTCATGACGGGGGCCGCCTCCCCGGCCGCCAGGGGCCCCGGGACGTGGCCCGCCGGGACGGGGGCGACGACGACGAGCCGCGCGTCCTGCTCCCCCGGCGCCCGCCGGGTGTCGGCGGCGCGCACCGCGAATCCGTCCATCTGCGAGTTCTCGAAGGGCTGCAGGCTCAGGGGCGCCACGAGGTCCTCGGCGAGGACCCGGCCCAGGGCCTCCCGCAGGGGGACGGTCTCCCCGCGCGGGCGGATCCCGCGCAGGGCCTCGGTGACCGCACGGCGGTGCTCGTCGACGCTGCGGACCGGGTGCTGCGCGTGCCTGCTCATGCCCCCAGCGTAGGGGCCCGCCGCGGAGCGCACGCGGCGGGCGGACCTGGCAGGATCGGTGGCATGGCACAGCGGGAGGTGGAGCACACGCCGGACGGGCGGTGGATCGTGGTGGACGGGCGGCGCTGGCGGCGGCAGGATCCCGCGCTGCCGGACGACGTCGCGGCCCGGCTCAGATCCCACCTGGGGCGTGCCCGCGCGGCGGTGCGCACCGCGCGCCGGGAGGGCTCGGAGGACCGGCTGCGGGCCGTGCGGGACCGGGTCGGGCTGGCGAAGCGCGGCCTGGGCGAACGGGGCACTCCCTGGTGGGAGCAGAGCCCGGCCGAACGGGAGGCCCGCTGGACGGAGGCCCTCGCGCGGCTGGACGAGCAGGCCCCGCCGGAGCCGGCCTGACCCCGGCCAGGGCGCGGTGCAGGCGCAGGACGGGCGCGGCGCGGACACGGCGCGGACCGCCGGTGGAGGACCCGGCCGGCGCACCGGACATTCTCGGCATGCTGGGGACTGATTACACTGGGCGGACCATCCCGGCACGCCGAGCACCGTGCGGGCCGGACGCGACCACCGAGGCGGTGACATGAGCGTTTCCCTGGGACTTCCGCAGATCCGCAGTGCGGGACCGGCGCCGAGCGGCGCCCCGGCCGGAACGGGGCTCCTGGACCGCCACGGCCGCCGCGCCACCGATCTGCGGCTGTCGGTGATCGACAAGTGCAATCTGCGCTGCACCTACTGCATGCCCGCCGACGGCCTGCCCTGGCTGCCCGCCGCCCAGCTGATGACCCCCGGCGAGATCCTACGGATCGTCGGCGTCGGGGTGCGGCAGCTCGGCGTGACCGAGCTGCGCCTGACCGGCGGGGAGCCCCTGGTCCGCCGCGACCTCGAGGACATCGTGGCCGGGGTGCGCGCGGCGCACCGGGACCTGCCGATCTCGCTGACCACCAACGGCATCGGCCTCGCCGACCGTGCGCCCGCCCTGGCGCGGGCCGGGCTGACCCGGATCAACATCTCCCTGGACAGCCTGGACGCCGAGACCTTCCGCCGGCTCGCCCGCCGCGACCGGCTCGCCGACGTGCTGGCCGGGGCCGAGGCCGCCGCGGCGGCCGGGCTGACCCCGGTGAAGATCAACGCCGTGCTCATGCGCGGGATCAACGACCACGAGGCGCCCGAGCTGCTGGCCTGGGCGCTCGAGCACGGCTTCGCGCTGCGCTTCATCGAGCAGATGCCCCTGGACGCCGACCACGGCTGGACCCGTGCGGACATGGTCACCGCCGCGCAGATCCGCGACCGGCTGGCCACCCGGTTCCGGCTCGTCCCGCACCCGGGGAAGCGTGACGGCGCCCCGGCCGCGCTCTGGGACGTGCACCGCGCGCCCTCCGCCGCGGCTCCTGCGCAGGATCCCGCCCAGGAACCCGCGCTGGCTCCCGCTGTGGGCTCCGGTGGCGACGACGAGCCGCTGGGCACCGTGGGAGTGATCGCCTCGGTCACGGAGCCCTTCTGCGCCGACTGCAAGCGCACCCGGATCACCGCCGAGGGCAGGATCCGCTCCTGCCTGTTCTCCCACGAGGAGGTCGACCTGCTCCCGCTGCTGCGCGCCGGGGCGACCGACGCGGAGCTGGCCGAGCGCTGGCGGGCGGCGATGTGGGTCAAACCCGCCGCGCACGGGATGGAGCACACCGGCCTGGACTCGGCCGACTACGTCCAGCCCGCCCGCACGATGAGCGCGATCGGGGGCTGAGGGGCGTGCTGATCCGCTACTTCGCCGCCGCCCGGGCCGCCGCCGGCACCGAGGCCGAGACCCTGGCGGTCCCGGCCGACCGGCCCTGCACCCGCCGGGACGTGGAGGCCCTGCTGGTCCGGGCCCACCCGCAGCCGCCGCCGGGGCAGCCGCCGCTGGCCGAGGTGCTGGCCCGGTCGAGCTTCCTGCTCGACGGCGTGGCCTGCCCCGATCCGGACGCCCCGGTCCCGGCCGGAGCGGTGCTCGACGTCCTGCCGCCCTTCTCCGGGGGGTGAACGGGTGGGCGCCACGGACCCGGCCCCGGTCTTCCACGCCGTCGTCCTGGCCGGCGGGCGCTCCTCCCGGCTGGGCGGGCGGCCGAAGGCGGGCCTGCGGCAGGGCAGGCGCACCCTCGTGGAGCTCACGCTCGACGCGGTCCGGGGAGCGGCCGGGATCGTCGTCGTCGGGCCCCCGGAGCTCGCCGTCCCCGCGGGCGTGCTGCGCGCCCGGGAGGACCCGCCGTTCTCCGGACCGGCCGCGGGCATCGCGGCGGGCCTGCGCGCCCTCCAGGCGCTGCCCGAGGCGCCGTGGACCCTGGTCCTCGCCTGCGACATGCCCGGGGTGGCCCGTGCCGTCCCGCTGCTGCTGGAGGCCGCGAGGAGCGTGCCCGGGACGGACGGGCACGTCGGCGTCCCGCCCGACGGCCGCCGCCAGCCCCTCGCGGCCCTGTACCGCTCGGAGGCGCTGCGCGCGGCCTACGCGGGCCAGGACCCTGCGGACCGCTCGGTGTTCTCCTTCCTGCGCCACCTCCGCCTGCACGACGTCACCGTGGCCGAGGACGCCACCGCGGACGTGGATACGTGGGACGATGTGCGGAGGCACCACCTGACCTGACCACGAACGGGCGGTCCCCCGCCCGGGAGGAGCACGGCATGCCCAAGGACCTGAGCCCGGCGGAGCACGAGACGCTCGAGCAGTGGCTCGCGGCGGTGCGCGCCGCCCTGGACGTCCCCGACACCGAGCTGCCGCTGGACGCCGTGCTGGGCCTCACCGGGCGGGTGGCCCATCGCACCGTGCGACCGGCCGTCCCGCCCACCGCCTACCTGCTGGGCTACCACGTGGCCCGGGCGGTCGCCGCGGGCGAGGAGGAGCACGACGCGCTGCGCCGCGCCCTCCGCACCGTCGGCGACCTCGTCCCCGCCGCCCGCCGAACCCCCGAGGAGAACTGATGTCCGGACTGCCCCTGCCCCACGACACCAACAGCCCCTACACGCACGCGCTGCCCGTGATCGAGGACGACGACGCCCCCGCGCCCGCGCCCGTGGAGGTCGAGACCCTCCAGGACGCCGAGTGGCACCGGGCCCGGCAGTTCTCCTACGACGTGGCCACCGCCCTCCCCAGCCACTGGCTGCCCCTGCAGGAGGCCCTCGGCGGGGTCCTCGCCGAGGACGTCACCGCACCGATCCCCGTGCCGCACTACGCCTCCTCCGCCATGGACGGCTACGCGGTGGCCGGCCCGCAGCCGTGGACCGTGGTCTTCCCGGAGCCCGTGGAGACCGATCCCCGCAAGATGCTCACGATCCCCCCGAAGGACCTCTACCGCCCGGTGCTCAACCTGGAGCCGGGGCAGGCCACGCGCATCGTCACCGGCGGGCTCGTCCCCGCCGGTGCCCGGGCGGTGCTGCGGGACGAGTTCGCGCACCTGTCCGAGGAGGGCACGGTGCTGACCATCGCCGCCCACGCCCCCTCGGCCGAGGACATCCCCTACGGGCAGAACATCCGCCGCACCGGCGAGGAGGTGGCCGCCGGGGACGTCATCCTGCACGGGCAGTGCCTGCTCAACCCGGCGCACATCGCCTTCGCCGCGATCAGCGGCCACGACATGCTCCCCGTCCGCCGCCGCCCGCGCGTGACCATCCTGCTGACCGGCAGCGAGGTGGTCGAGGACGGGATCCCCGAGCCCGGCCAGGTCCGTGACGCCTTCGGCCCGCAGCTGCCCACCTTCGTGGAGATGCTGGGCGGGTCCGTGGACCAGCTGCGGCGCGTGGAGGACACCGCCAAGGCCATGCTCTCCGCCCTCACCGAGGCGCCCTCCGGCATGGCCTCGGTGCTCGACGCCCGCACCGAGGTGGTCATCACCACCGGCGGGACCGGCCACTCCGACGCCGACCACGTGCGCTCCGCGCTGGAGGAGCTCGGGGCGGTCTTCCTCCTCGACGGCCTCGCCCAGCGTCCGGGCCACCCCACGTTCCTCGCCCGCCTGCCCGAGGACGGGCCCTTCGTCGTCGGGCTGCCCGGGAACCCGCTGGCGGCCATGACGAGCATGTTCACGGTGGCCCAGCCGCTGCTGGCCCGGCTGCACGGCGACCCGGCCCCGACCACGCGCACGCTGCCCGCGGCCGAGGAGCTGCCGGGCCAGAAGGTGACCGCCCTGGTGCCCGGCTACCTGCAGGACGGGACGGTCGCCCCGCGGGACCGGGTCGGCGCGAACATGCTGCGCGGGCTCGCGCACGCGGACGTCATCATCGTGGTGCCCCCGGGCGGGGTGGCCGCCGGGCAGGACGTCGAGGTCGTGCCCCTGCCCTGGCGCTGACCCGCAACCGGGTGGAGGAGGGCCCGGGCACCGGGGTGCCCGGGCCCTCCTCCGTCCTCGGGTCCTCCCCGCGGGGCCCGCTCCCTCGCCGCGCGGCGGCCGCTCAGGCGGTGAGGAAGAGGACCAGGGCGCCCAGGACGAACACGCTGGAGGCGGCGAGCGCGCAGCCGAACTCGACCACGATGCCCAGGCCCGCGGCCTTGAGGGCCGCCCAGCTGGAGTCCAGGGCGGTGCGCAGGTCGCGCTGACGGGCGGTCTCGCTCAGCAACAGGCCGACGAAGAAGCCCACGAAGATCCCCACGACCGGGATCACGAACAGCCCCACCACGGCGCCCGCCGCCGCGTACAGCAGGGAGCGGTTGGGGATCTGCCGCTGCTTGAGCCGGGCGCCGGTGAGCACCGCGCTCGCGGCCATCCCGATGACCGCCAGCACGGAGCCGACGACCAGCACCGTCCACCCCTCCACCGCCTGCACCGTGAGCGCCCAGACCAGCAGCCCCACGACGATGAGGATCGAGCCCGGCAGGACCGGGACGATGACGCCGAGGCACCCGACGACGAGCAGGACGGCAGTGATGAGGGTGGCGATGATCTCGGCGGTCACGCCCTCATCGTAGGCGGTCGCGGCCGGCTGTCCCCCCAAGAGGCCGCAGACCTGCCCCCACCGTCGCTCCTACCCTGGGACGGATGTCCACCACCGTCCTGCAGCCGGCACGCCCGGACGCCGAGCAGCCCGAGGAGCGCCCCGCGCGCAGCTCCTCGTGGTTCCTGCTGGCCTCGGTGGTGCTGCTGCTGATCGGCACGGGAGGACTGATCCACGCCAACACCTCCGACCGCGGCCCGGGCACCGCCGGGACCGGCGGGCCGAGCCGCACCGCTCCCGTGCCCGAGCCGTGGGGCGAGGACGTCCTGGCCGCCGCCGAGTTCTCGGGGCTGCCGCCGCAGATCGTCGCCGCCCAGCTCGACGTCGAGAGCCGCTGGGACCCCCGGGCCGTGAGCCCGGCCGGGGCCCAGGGCCTCGCCCAGTTCATGCCGAGGACGTGGGCGCGGTACGGGCGGGGGGACCCCTTCGACCCGCGCGACGCCATCCGCGCCCAGAGCCGGTACCTGAAGGACCTCCGGCGGATGGTCGGCGGCCTCGAGCCGGCCACGGCCGAGGAGGAGATCGACCTGGTGCTGGCGGCCTACAACGCCGGGCCCACCGCGGTGCTGCGGCACGGGGGGATCCCCCCGTTCGCGGAGACCCGGGGCTACGTGACGCGCATCCGCGAGCTGGCGGGCACCACCTACGCCGGGGTGTGCGCCTGCGGCTGAGGCCCCGCGCCGGCCCGCCCGGGCTCCTCCGCCCGGCCTCGCCGCCCGCGTCCTCCACCCGACGCGCCCGCCCGTCCCGCCAGGTCCCGCGGGCCGGTGCGCTCAGCCGGGCCCCCCGCCGGCGCGGCGCCGTTCGCGGGCCAGGCCGGTCAGGGCGCGGCGGGCCGCGTGGTAGCCGGCCATCCCGTGCACCCCGCCGCCGGGCGGGGTCGAGGAGGAGCACAGGAAGACCCCGGGCACGCCGGTGGCGTAGGGGTCGGCCCGGACGACGGGCCGGAAGACCTGCTGCAGCCCGTCCAGGGCGCCCCCGCCGATGTCGCCGCCCACCAGGTTGGCGTTCCACGCCTGCAGCCCGGACGGCGGGGTGTCGACCCGGGCCAGGACCCGGTCGCGCACGCCGGGGGCGAAGCGCTCCAGCTGCTCGAGCACCCGCTCCCCGGCCCGGGGGTCGTCGCAGCCGTGCGGGACGTGGGCGTAGGCCCACAGCACCTGCTGCCCGGCCGGTGCCCGGGACGGGTCCGCGGCCCCCTGCTGGGCCACCAGGACGAACGGCCGCTCGGGGAGCCGTCCCGCGCGGGCCTGGGACTCCGCGGCCCCGATCTGCGCGAGCGTCCCGCCCACGTGCACGGTCCCGGCCCGGGCCACCCGCGGGTCGCGCCAGGGCACGGGGCCGTCCAGCAGGAGGTCGACCTTGTAGCAGGCCGTCCCGTAGCGCCAGCGGGACAGCGCCCGGCGGTACCGAGGCGGCAGCCCGAGCCCGCCCAGGCCCAGCACCTGCCGGGGCGTGAGGTCCAGCAGGACCAGCTCGGCCGGGCGCACCTGGGCGAGGTCGGTCACCGGGCGGTCCAGCAGCACGCGGCCCCCGTGCTCCCGGAGGTCGGCCACGAGCGCGTCGGCGATCGCCTGGGACCCGCCCCGGGCCACGGGCCAGCCCGTGGCGTGGGCGGCGGCGCCGAACAGCGTGCCGAACGCCGAGGTCAGCACGTGGCGCGGGGGCAGCACGGCGTGCGCCGCGGATCCCGCGAACAGGCCCCGGGCCTGCTCGGTGCGGAACAGCGCCCGCGCCGTGGCCGCGGCCGGCCACGGCGCCCGGAATCCGAAGGACGCCAGGGCCGCCGGGTGCTCGGGCACCCGCACGAGCGGGCCCAGGGCGGACTCCACCGTCTGCTCCCAGCGCCCGACCACGCCCCGGTGCAGCGCCGACCAGGCCCGGCCGTCCGGACCCAGCTCCGCGGCGGTGCGCTCGAGGGAGCGGTGCAGCAGCCCGGGCGGGCCGTCGTCGAGGGGATGGGCCGCGACCACCGGCGGGTGCAGCCACTCCAGCCCGTGGCGGTGCAGGCCCAGCCGCGAGAACAGCGGGCTGGCCACCCCGAAGGGGTGCACCGCGGAGCCGAGGTCCACCACCGTGCCCGGGCCGAGCACCGCGGCGGAGCGCGCCGCCCCGCCGGGTGTGCCGGCCGCCTCGTGCACCGTGACGTCGAGCCCGGCCCGGGCCAGGACCACGGCCGCGGCCAGCCCGTTGGGCCCCGCGCCGACGACCGCGGCCGTTCCCTCCACCGGTCGGCCTACCCGGTCAGGGCGCTGCGCATGGTCCGCAGGGCCACGGACAGGGACGCGAGCTCGGTGGCGGGCTCGCCCGTGCTCTCGGCCTCGATCTCCCCGAGCACCTGGCGCAGCCGCGCCAGGCGGGACTCGTTGGCCTCCTCCCAGGCGTCGACCTTCTCGCGGGCGGTCCGCCCCGGGGCCCGGAGCGCCTGGTCGGCCAGCGCCACGAGCGTGGCGTAGACGTCCTCCCGCATGGACATCCGCGCGAGGTTCTCCCAGCGGGTGGTCTGCGGCAGGTCCGTGATGCGGTTGAGCAGGCTCTCGATCCGGTACCGGTCGTAGAGCCGGAAGTAGACCTTGGCGATGGTCTTGATCTGCTCCTCGTCGAGGGCGCCGTCCTCGGTCACGGCCTCGCCCGAGGCGTGGGCGAGGCGGGCGACGTCGAGCAGCGCGAACGCGTCCAGCAGCTGCGACCACTCGGTGGCCAGCGGGCCCGGCACGCCCTGCCGCGCGGCCGCCTCCGCGTGGGAGTCGACCCGCTGACGGGAGTCCTCCCCCAGCAGCCGGTCCTCGAGGAAGCGGATGTCCACCGTGGGCTTGTACCGCTCGATGACCTCGGCGACCGGGTTGGCGGTCTCCTGCCGGTGGATGAGCCAGCGCACCACGCGGTCCAGCAGCCGGCGCATGTCCAGGAACATCCGGTCCCACACCTCCGTGGGCACGTCGGCGGGCAGCTCCTGGTGCTGGTGGGCGTAGCGCTCGATCTCGTAGATCTGCACCGCCGCCACGAACGCGCGGGCGACCTCCACGGGCTCGCAGCCGGTCTCCTCCATGACCCGGTAGACGAAGGCGATCCCGCCGTAGTTGATCATCTGGTTGGCGACCATCGTGCCGATGATCTCCGCCCGCAGGGGGTGGGTGCCGACGAGCTCGCCGAAGCGCCGGGTGATCTGCTCCGGGAAGTACTTCTCCAGCACCTCGTCGAACCAGGGGTCCTCGGCCAGGCCGCCCTCGACGAGGGCCTCGGAGAGCTGGATCTTGGCGTAGGCCGCGAGCACGGACAGCTCCGGGGAGGTGAGGCCGTGCCCGGTGCGGGCGCGTTCGCGCAGCTGCTCGTCGGTGGGCAGGAACTCGATCGCCCGGTCGAGGTCGGCCGTGTCCTCGAGCCAGTGCATGAACCGGATGTAGGCCTCGTTGAGGTCCCGCACGCGGGCCCGCTCGGTGGTGAGCAGCACGTTCTGGGCCACGTTGGTCTCGAGCACGAGACCCGCCACCTCGTCCGTCATGGCCTCGATGAACCCGGCCCGCTCCTCGGCGGTCAGCTCTCCGGCCACGACCATCCGGTCCACCAGGATCTTGATGTTGACCTCGCGGTCGGAGGACTCCACGCCGCCGGAGTTGTCGATCGCGTCCGTGTTCAGCAGCACGCCGCCGAGGGCGGCCTCCACGCGCCCGAGCTGGGTGCAGCCGAGGTTGCCGCCCTCACCCACCACCTTGACCCGCAGGTCCGCGCCGTCGACCCGGATCGCGTCGTTCGCCTTGTCCCCCACGTCCGTGTGGGACTCCCGCGCCGACTTCACGTAGGTGCCGATGCCGCCGTTGTAGAGCAGGTCCGCCGGGGCGGTGAGGATCGCGCGGATCAGCTCGATCGGGGACAGCTCCTCGACCCCGTCCGCCAGGCCCAGGGCCTCGCAGACCTGCGGGGAGACCGGCACGGACTTCACCGTGCGCGAGTACACCCCGCCGCCCGCGGAGATCTTCTCCCGGTCGTAGTCCTGCCACGAGGAGCGGGGCCGGCCGAAGAGCCGCTCGCGCTCGGCGTAGGAGACGGCCGGGTCCGGGTCCGGGTCCAGGAAGATGTCCCGGTGGTCGAACGCGGCGACCAGGCGGATGTGCTCGGAGAGCAGCATGCCGTTGCCGAACACGTCCCCGGACATGTCGCCCACGCCCACCACGGTGAAGTCCTCCGTCTGGGTGTCCACGCCCAGCTCGAAGAAGTGCCGCTTCACGGACTCCCACGCCCCGCGGGCGGTGATGCCCATGGCCTTGTGGTCGTAGCCCACCGACCCGCCGGAGGCGAAGGCGTCGCCGAGCCAGAACCCGTACTCCGCGGAGATCGCGTTGGCGGTGTCGGAGAAGGACGCCGTGCCCTTGTCCGCGGCCACCACCAGGTAGGAGTCCTGGCCGTCGCGGCGCACCACGTGCTCCGGGTGCACCACCACGTCGTGGCCGGCCTCGTCCCGCACCAGGTTGTCGGTGATGTCCAGCAGGGACGCGATGAACATCGCGTACGCCTCGCGGCCCTCGCGCACCCAGGCGTCGCGGTCCACGGCGGGGTCCGGCAGCTGCTTGGGGTAGAACCCGCCCTTGGCCCCGTTGGGCACGATCACCGAGTTCTTCACCATCTGCGCCTTGACCAGGCCCAGCACCTCGGTGCGGAAGTCCTCGCGGCGGTCCGACCAGCGCAGCCCGCCGCGGGCCACCGGACCGAAGCGCAGGTGCGTGCCCTCGACCCGCGGGGACCACACCCAGATCTCGAACATGGGGTGCGGCCGCGGGGCGGCGCTGATCCGCCCGGGGTTGAGCTTGAAGGCCATGGTGGGCCGGTGCCGGTACACGTTGGTGCGCACGGTGGCGGCCATGATCTCGGTCAGCGCCCGCAGCAGCTTGTCCGCGTCGAGGGTGGGGACCTCGTCGAGGGCCTCCATCAGCCGGGACTGCGCGGCGTCGCGCTGGGAGCCGCGCACGGCGTCGTCGAGCGCGGGGTTGTAGCTCGCCTCGAAGAACTCGACCAGCCCGCGGGTGACCGCGGGGAAGGCCAGGAGCGTGTCCGCGATGTAGTCGAACGAGTTGGGGTGCCCGAGCTGCAGGAGGTACCGGACGTAGGAGCGCAGCACGGCCACCGTCCGCCACGTCAGCCGCTCGGTGAGGACCAGCCGGTTCAGGGAGTCGGACTCCGAGCGGTTGGACAGCACCGCGCACAGGGTGTCCTCGATGAGGTCCTCGGTCTGGGCGTCCTCCGGGCCGATGGCGTCCACGCCCTCGGGCAGGCGCACGCCGAAGTCGTAGAGCTGGAAGTGGCGCCCGTCGGCGGGGGTGACCTCGTAGGGCTTCTGGTCCAGGATCGTGAGGCCCAGGTTCTGCAGCATGGGCAGCAGCGCGGTGAGGGACAGGGACCGGGTGAGGTAGATGTTCAGCCGCACGCCCCCGGGGTCGTCGACCACGCGCACCTCCGCGGGCAGGTCCGGGTCGCGGCCCCAGAGCTCCTCGCAGCGCTGGAGGTCCTCGACGGCCTCCTCGATCTCGTAGTCCGCCCGGTAGGCGTCCGGGAACGCCTCCGCCCAGTTCTCGGCGTGCGTGCGGGCCACGTCCTCCGGGAACTCGCGGTGGATCGCCCGCACCAGCGCCTCGGACCAGGACCGCACGGCCGCGCGCAGCCGCGCCTCGAGACCCGCCCGGTCGAAGGACTGCACCTGCCCGGTGTACGGCAGGCGGATGCGGAAGAACAGCCGGGCCAGCGTGGAGGCGGACAGCCGGGCGTCGAAGTCGATGGACTCGGCGTCGAAGGTCCGCCGCAGCTCCGCCTCGATCCGCCCGCGCACCGACGTGTTGTACCGGTCCCGGGGCAGGAAGAGGACCGCGGACATGAACCGGCCGAAGTGGTCCTGGCGCAGGAACAGCCGGGTCTGGCGCCGCTCGTCCAGGCCCATGACGCCGCGCATGATCTCGTAGAGCTCCTCCGCGGTCATGTGGAAGAGCTCGTCCCGCGGGTAGTCCTCGATGTTGCCCATGAGGTCCCGGGCGGAGTGGGAGTCCTCGAGGAAGCCGAAGCGCTCGGCGACCTCCGCCAGCTTCTCCTTGAGCAGCGGCGTCTCCCGTGCCGGGGTGTTGTACGCCCGGCGGGTGAACAGCCCCAGCACCAGGTACTCCCCCACGATCCGGCCCTCGTCGTCGTACTTGGCGACGCCGACGTAGTCGAGGTACTCGCGGCGGTGGATGGACGAGCGGCGGTTGGCCTTCGTGACGAACAGGGTGCCGGCCTCGCGGGCGTGCTCCCGGCCCAGGCCGGTGAGCTGCTGGCGGTGGGGCTTGCCCTCGTGCTCCACGAGCAGGCCCAGTCCCGTCCCGGGCCGGCTGGCGAGGGCCAGGCCGTCGTCGGTCTCCTCGAGGTCGTACTCCTTGAAGCCCATGAGGATGAAGTTGCCGCCGATCAGCCAGCGCAGGAAGTCCTGGGAGGGGCCGACCATCGGGGGGTGGCCGCCCCCGGGCAGCTCCAGGGTGCGCAGCCGGTCCAGCTCCCCGGCGAGCCGCTCGACGCGGGCCTTGAGCTGCTCCTGGTCCTCGTCGACGCGCTGGACGTCGCGGAGCAGGGTGGACAGCCGGTCCACGAGCTGCTGGGCGGTCTCGTCGGAGATCGGGCGGGAGAGCTCCACGGAGATCCAGGACTCCACCACGTGCCGCGTCCCGCCGGAGGCCCGGAAGTTCGCCAGGCTCGGCAGCGCGGTGGTGTCACCGCTGGCGCTCGCGGAGAAGTCGGGGACCTGCTGGAGCTCGCGCAGCTCGTGGCTGTCCTCGTCGCGGGTCGCCACCAGCACGGGGTGGATGACCAGGCGGGCGCCGCCCCACTTGGCGGCGATCTCCGCGTTCACGGTGCTCACGAGGTAGGGCACGTCCTCGGTGACCACGAAGACCACCGAGCTCGAGTCCTCCTGGCGCACCCCCACGACGATCTCGCCCGGGGCGCGCACCCGGCCGACCTCCTGGTGGTGGTCGGCGCGCTCGCGCAGCTGCTCCTCGGTGCGCGCGAGCAGGTCCTCCTGCGGGACGTGGCGGTAGTACTCGTTGATCCACGCCCGCTCTCCGTCCCACTGCGGGGTCTGCGGGATCACCCGGAGCGTCTCCGTGCGGTCCTCGTCGGGGATCGTGTACTGGTCAGGGGCCACAGCCGCATCACGCCTTCGTCGCCGTGGGCGGCACGGGGCGCGGTCTGTGCGCCGCCGTCGCCGCCCCAGGGGTGGACGGCACCTCGTGGGACCGTCCCTGGTCCGTCCAGCTTATTGAACGAACACCGCCCTGTCAGGGGGCGGTGGGCTCGGGCACGTCGTCCCGCAGCCGGGCGTCGTCGAGGGCCTCGGTCCGCACCGGGACCACCTCGCAGTTGCGCACCCGGGGGTGGGTCTCGCCGTTGAGCACGGAGACCGTCAGACGGATCAGCGAGCCGTGGGCCACGACCAGGACGTTGCGCCCCGGGTGCGCGTCGCGGATCCGGCGCAGCGCGGCCGTGCCGCGGCGGGCCACCTCCTCCGCCGGCTCCCCCTCGGCCAGGATCGCGTCCCGGGCCTGCGCCTCGAGTCCGGCGAGGGTGGAGCCCTCCCACGGCCCGAAGCCGCGCTCCACGAGCCCGGGGCAGGTCTCGCTCAGCTCGAGGCCGAGGACCCCGCCGATGATCTGCGCGGTCTCCACGGCGCGGCTGAGCGGCGAGGAGACCAGCACGTCCCAGCGGCTCGCCCCGGCGTGCAGCCGCCGGGCGACGGCGCGGGCCTCGTGCCGTCCGGTGTCGTTGAGCGGGACGTCCGTGGCGCCCTGCAGCCGCTCCTCCAGGTTCCAGTCGGTCTGGCCGTGGCGGATGAGCGCGATGCGTCCGGGAGTGTTCACGCCCTCCACTGTGGGCGACGGCCCGCCGCGGGGCAAGCCCGGGCCCCGGCCCGCCGCGGACGGCGGGCCGGGGCCCGGGCCGTGCTACTGCGGGTCCTCGGGCCGCTCCGGGCGCTCGCGCTCCTCGACGGAGGAGCGCACCTCGGGGTCGTCGGTGTCGTCGACCCACGGCTCGGTCTGCCGGTGCTCCTCCACGTGGTCCGGCTGCCGGGCCTGCAGTGCGTCCTCGACCTCGTGCTTCATCTGGTCGTCGAGCTCCGACCCGTGCTTGGTGTTGCCTCTCTCGGCCATCACGTCGCTCCTTCGGT
Source organism: Kocuria oceani (assembly GCF_029524215.1). NCBI lineage: Bacteria > Bacillati > Actinomycetota > Actinomycetes > Micrococcales > Micrococcaceae > Kocuria > Kocuria oceani. The sequence goes on from NZ_JARAMH010000005.1 coordinate 189,321, forward strand.
GGTGGTGTCCGGCCGGCCCGCCGGCGGCGGCCCGCCCGGACGTGGGATCAGGCGCCGCCCTCGTCCTCGGCCAGGCCGCGCTGGGCACGGTCGGCCGCCTCGGAGGAGCCCTCGGGCAGGGGGTCGGCCGCGGGCGGGACCTGCCCGGGGGCGTAGTCCTGCAGCCCGGCGGCCACCCGCTCCTGCTCGGTGGCCGCGGCGAGGGCGTCGTCGTCGAGCTTCTCGGGCATGCCCGCGTGGCCCTGGTGGATGGGGCGGGGCAGGGCGTCCTCCTGCGGCTCGATGACGTCGTCGAGGTCGGGGGCGTCGTCGTTCGGGGTGCTCATAGGAAGCCTCCTTACGTTGTGCCGTGTGCCCACCCTAGCGAACCCGGCGGGGCCGGGGAAGGGCGCGGGGCGGCCCGGCACCGGTGGGACACGGCGGCGCCGCGGGGTCGGGGTCCTGGACGAACCGCGGCGATGGGGGTTGAGTAGCGGTCATGACCACCTTCACGTTCAGCTCCCGCGTGCCCCATCCCGTCGAGGACGTCTTCGCCTGGCACGCCCGCCCGGGAGCCCTCACGCGGCTGACCCCCGCGTGGACGGGCTCCGTCGTGGAGGAGTCCTCCCCGCCGCTGCAGAACGGCACGCGGTCCCGGCTGCGGGTCGCCGTGCCCGGCAGCTACGGGCTCGCCTCGGTGCCCTGGACGGCGGAGCACCACGGGTTCGTCCCGGGCCGGGAGTTCCGCGACCGGATGGTCAGGGGTCCGCTGGCCTCGTGGGAGCACCACCACCGGTTCGACGACGACGGGCACGGGGGGACCGTGGTCACCGACACGGTGGAGTACGCGGCCCTGCCCGGCGACAAGGCCTTCGGCGACCGGCTGATGGGCCCGGCGCTGGGCCGCCAGTTCGAGGCCCGCGCGCGCCGGCTGACCGCGGACCTGGAGTTCCACGCCCGCCGGCCCGGCCGGCCGCTGACGGTCGCGCTCACCGGGGCGTCCGGCACGATCGGCACGCAGCTGGCCGCGCTGCTGGGCACCGGCGGGCACACCGTGCTGCGCTTCGTGCGCCGCGAGGCGCGCACTGCCGGGGAGATCTCCTGGGACCCGGAGGCCGGGGTCCTGGACCCCGCCGCCCTCCGGGGCGTGGACGTGGTCGTGAACCTGGCCGGGCGCAGCATCGGGGGGCGGCTCACGCGCGCGGCGAAGGAGCAGATCCGCGGCTCCCGCGTCCGCGGCACGGAGCTGATCGTGCGCGCCCTCGCCGCGCTCGGCGACGACGCCCCGGCGGCCCTGGTCAACGCCTCCGCGATCGGCTACTACGGGGCCGACACGCACGGGCAGACCGTCACCGAGAAGTCCCCGCCGGGCGAGGACTTCCTCGCCGAGGTCTGCACCGCCTGGGAGCGGGCCGCCCAGGGCGCCGAGGCCACCGGGACGCGCGTGGTGACGGTGCGCACCGGGGTGGTGCAGAGCCCCGCCGGGGGCGCGCTCAAGGCGCAGCTGCCGCTGTTCCTCGCCGGGCTGGGCGGGCGGCTGGGCTCCGGGAACCAGTGGCTGAGCTGGATCTCCCTGGACGACGCGGTGGGGCTGTTCGCCCACGCCGTGCTCTCCGCCGGGCTGCACGGCCCCGTCAACGCCGTGGCTCCCATGCCGGTCACGGGCCGGGACTACGCGCGGACCCTCGGCAAGGTGCTCGGCCGGCCCGCGCTGCTGCCCACGCCGGGCTTCGGGCCGAAGCTGGTGCTCGGGGCCGAGGGTGCGGAGCTGATGGCGCTCGCGGACCAGCGGGTCTCGGCCGACCGCGCCATCGACCGCGGCTACCGGTTCCGGCACCCCGACCTCGGCTCCGCGCTGCGCGAGGAGCTCGGCCGCTTCTGAGGACGGACGCCGGAGGACCCCGCCCGGCGGGGCCGGACGGGGTCCTCCGGTGTCGGCGCGGCGTCGGTGCCGCGCCGGTGCGGCGACCGGCTCAGAGCCGCCCGGTGACCGGGAAGCGCTCCCAGGCCCGGTGGCTCTTCATGAGCGCGACGACCTGCTCCACCACGGCGGCGGAGTCCTTGCCGGCGACCACGCCGGGCGCGCCCTCGGGCAGGCCGACCGCGGCGAGCGCGCGCCCCTTGTCGCCCCAGACGCCGATGGCCTTGGCCTGGCGGAACACCTCGCCGAGCAGCAGGTGCACGCGCGGGTCCAGGGCGCCCGTGGACACGGCGCCGGCCTTGGCGTCGAGGCCCGGCCGGGCGTCCGGCGCCGGCGGCACGGCACCGGCCACGAGCACGGAGTCGAACTCGACGGAGCGGGCGGTGAGGTAGGTGCGCTGGGCCACGACCTTCCCGCCGCGCCCGACCGGCCCGCCGTGCGGGGCGATCACGAGCGGGACCATGCCCGCGGCGTCGATCGCCTCGACCACGGCCAGGAGGTCGGCCTCGTCCGGGTCGGGCCCGACCACGACGCCGACCTGCCGGCCGTCGAGGGGCCACTGCCCGCCGATCTGGGACAGGGCGGGGCTCGGCGCGATCCGGCCGTGCTCGACGGTGGGCCGCGGCGCGGGCAGGCCCAGGCCCTCGGCGACCACGGCGCACAGCTTCGCGTCGATGTTGGCCAGGGACTGCAGCTGGCGCTCCTTGACCGACTGCTCCCAGCACTTGCCGAGCTCGAAGGTGTAGGCCTGCGCGATGTGCTCCTTCTCGACGTCGCTCATGGACAGCCAGAACAGGCGGGCCTGGCTGTAGTGGTCGTCGAAGGACGCCGGGGCCCCGCGCTCCTTGACCGACTCCGCCACCGGGGCCGGGTGGTCGATGAAGGGACGGGCCGGCTCGTCGGCCGGGAACGGGTTGTTCCCGTCGAGGGTGTTCGGGTGGTAGGGCGCGACCCCGGTGTGCACGGCGGTCTGGTGCATGCCGTCCCGCAGCATGTCGTTGACCGGGGCGTGCGGGCGGTTGATCGGCAGCTGCGTCCAGTTGGGCCCGCCCAGCCGGCTGAGCTGGGTGTCCAGGTAGGAGAACAGCCGGCCCTGCAGCAGCGGGTCGTTGGTCACGTCGATGCCGCGCACCAGGTTGTTGGGGTTGAAGGCGACCTGCTCGGTCTCGGCGAAGTAGTTGGAGGGGTTGCGGTCCAGCGTCATGAGCCCCACCGGCTGCACGGGCGCGAGCTCCTCCGGGACGATCTTCGTGGGGTCGAGCAGGTCGATGCCCTCGAACATCTGCTCCTCGTTGTCCTCGAAGACCTGCACGCCGAGCTCCCACTCGGGGTGGGCGCCGGCCTCGATGGCGTCGGCGAGGTCGCGGCGGTGGACGTCGGGGTCCATGCCGTTGGCGATCTGCGCCTCCTCCCACAGCACGGAGTGCACGCCCAGCTTCGGCTTCCAGTGGAACTTCACGAGCACGCTGCCGCCCTCGTCGTCCAGCAGGCGGAAGGTGTGGATCCCGAAGCCCTCCATCGTCCGGTAGGAGCGCGGGATCGCGCGGTCGGACATGTTCCAGATCGTGTGGTGCTGCGCCTCGGTGTGCAGCGAGACGAAGTCCCAGAACGTGTCGTGGGCGGACTGGGCCTGCGGGATCTCCCGGTCCGGGTGCGGCTTGCCGGCGTGGATGACGTCCGGGAACTTGATCGCGTCCTGGATGAAGAAGACGGGGATGTTGTTGCCCACCAGGTCCCAGGTGCCCTCGGACGTGTAGAACTTCGTGGCGAAGCCGCGGGTGTCCCGGGCCAGGTCGGCCGAGCCCCGGGAGCCGAGGACGGTCGAGAAGCGCACGAAGACCGGGGTCTCCACGTCCTTGCCGAACACGGCGGCCGAGGAGATCCGGCTCGCGGTGCCGTAGGAGCGGAACACGCCGTGGGCGCCGGCGCCGCGGGCGTGGACCACCCGCTCGGGGATGCGCTCGTGGTCGAAGTGGCTGATCTTCTCGCGGAAGTGGTGGTCCTGGAGCAGCACGGGCCCGCGCCGGCCGGCCTTCAGCGAGTGGTCCGTGTCGCTGCGCCGGGACCCGTGGGCGGTGGTCAGGTACTCCCCGCCCTGGGCGGCGAGCGTCGGGTCGGCCCCGGTGTCCCGGCCGGTGGGGCTCACGGGCGCCGGAGCCGCCTGGTCGGGCTTCGGCGGCAGCGGGGGCCGGGGCTCGGTGGGCTCCACGGCCGGGGCCTCCTCGCTGCCGGGAACGCCCGGGGGCATCGGCGCCTGCCCACCCGCTCGATGTCTCGTCCTGTTCAGCCGCTTGCGCATGTGCATCTCCCGCTCGTCCTCGTCGTGTGGTCGTCGCCGGCCGGACCGGCCCCGGAGGGGCGCGGAACAGCCAGTCCACTGACCATTCAGTCACCGGCGGAAGGGACCGCACAAGCCCCCCACGCGGGACTCCGCGCTCGGTGAACAGCCCCGGGCACGGCACGGCCCCCGCCGGCCGGAGCCGGCGGGGGCCGCAGGACGGGGCTCAGGCCCGGCCGTCCTGCTCCTGCACGTCGATCCGCTCCTGGCGCACCGTCTCCTCGATCACCTCGGTGCGCTCGGTGCGGCGCACCGCCAGGCGCACCCGCTGGTAGGGCACCCGCACGGTCTGCACCACGGGCACCTCGCGGTAGAGGATGACCTCGTCCTCCCCCACCGGCAGGTCCTGCCCGGCGAGGAACGCCTCACGCTCCTCCTCGGTGATCGGGGTGCGGATCTCCTCGACGTCCTCGGAGGCCAGGGTCTGCTCCTCGCGCACCGGCTCCTCGACCACGTACTTGCGCAGGCGCAGCCGCCCGGACTCGACCCGCTCCGTGCCGGCCCGCAGCCGTTCCTCGTGCCGGACCACGGTGGCCGCGTCCTCCTCGGCCCGGCCCCCCTCGGACCGGCCGCGCGCCGGCACGGCGTCCCCGAACCGGTCGCCCTCGAACCGGTCGCCCTCGAACCGGTCGCCCCCGGGCCGGTCGTGGCGCGCGGCGGACTCCTGGTCGAAGGCCTGGTCCCCGGCGCCGCCGGACGGTTCGCGGCGCTCGTCCGCGACGCTCTCCCGGGCCCGGCCGGCCGTGGCGTCGGCGCCCGTGAGGGACTCCCCCGTCCGGCGGACGTTCGTGCCGTCGTCCTCCCCGGCGTCGTCGCCGTGCCGGTGGGCGTCGTCGTCCCCGGCGTCGATGTTGTAGGCGGGCGCCCCGCCGCGCGGGTCCCGCGTGTCGGTCGGCCCGGACGTCGGGTCCCCGCCGACGTCGCGGCCCTCCCGGCCGTAGGCGTTGTGGTCCCACAGCTCGGTCGACGAGCTGGGGGCGTGGCGCTCCACGCCCGTGTCGTCCACGTCGCGTGTCCGGTCGGGGCGCGTCCCGGGGCGCTCCGTGTGGGCAGTTTCCTGGTCGTACGGGCGGTCGTCGGAGGTGGACATCGTGGGCTCTCCTCAGGATTGCTGTGGTGGTCGGATTTTATCAGCGTGCTGAGCGGTGCTTCCGCCCACTCTACGGGGGACCGGCCGGGACACGCCCCGGCGCCCGCCCTTGTCCGCCCGCCCCCGCGGTGCCAGTATCGATGCATGAGCGCCTGGATCGTTCTCGCGGCCGGCGGCACCGAGGCCGCGCGGACCGGGGTGTGGGAAAGTGGTGCGACGGTGGCCGGCGCGGTCGTCGTCGTGCTGATGGTGGCCGCCGTGACCTCCCTGCTGCGCACCCCGGGACAGGACCCGGTCCTGCGACTGTTCTGGCTGCTCGTGATCCTCGCGTTCCCCGTGGCCGGCGCCGGCCTGTGGTTCGTGCTGGGCCGCCGCGCGGGGCACGCACCCGGCGCGCACCCCGCGTAGTCGATCCCGTCCCCGTGGAGGACCCGGCCGAGAAAGGAATCCGCATGAGCTACTCCCAGGACGGGCACGGGTTCTTCACCCAGGCCCTCGACGCCGAGGACCGCGGGCGGCTCGACGAGGCCGAGACCGCCTACCAGCAGGCCATCGTCCTCTTCGAGGAGGAGGGCGACTCCCTGCAGGAGCAGGCCGCCTGCCACTACAACCTGGGCCACCTCTACCTGGGGATGAACCGGCCGGGCCGGGCCGTCACCGCCTACGAGGAGGCCCTGAACCTGTTCCACCGCATCGGCGGCAGCGGTAAGCACCAGGCCCGCACCCACCTGATCCTGGGCAGCCTGTGCCTGGAGCTGGACCGCGCCCACGACGCCGAGGAGCACCTGCTGGACGCCCTGGGGCAGTACCTCGACGCCCCGCACGACGCCCACGACCAGGCGCAGTGCCACGTCAACCTCGGCCGGGTCTACGAGCTCGGCGAGCGGCACACCCAGGCCATCACCGCCTACAACCGGGCCCTGGACTTCTACCAGGAGACCGAGGCCACCACTGCGGACCAGGCGGAGTGCTTCACCGCCCTGGGGCGGCTGTACGAGCGCGCGGGACGGCTGAAGGAGTCCGGCGCGGCCTACGCGGCCGCGGCCCGGCTGCGCTGGGCGGCCGAGCAGCAGCGACTGGAGAGTGCCGATCCCGCCCGGGACGCCGGCGTGCCCGACGGAGAGGACCGCACGTGAGCTCACGCCTGATCTACGGGTGCATGACCATCGGCGGCTCGTGGGACGACGCCCCCCACGACGCCGCCACCGTGGACCGCGCCCGGGCGGCGGTGCACGCGGCCCTCGACGCCGGCATCACCGACTTCGACCACGCCGACATCTACGCCCACGGCAAGTCCGAGGCGGTCTTCGGGGAGCTCCTGGCCGAGGACCCGGCACTGGCGGGCCGGGTGCGGCTGCAGACGAAGTGCGGGGTGCGCCTGCCCGGCAACACCGCCGCCCCCGGCGCCCCGGCCCACTACCGCCTGGACCGGGGAACGATCCGCGCCGGGCTGGAGGGCTCCCTGCGCCGGCTCCGCGTGGACTCGGTGGAACGCTTCATGCTGCACCGCCCCGATCCCCTCGCCGACCCCCACGAGGTCGCGGACGCCCTGGACGAGCTCCGCAGGGAGGGACTCATCCGCTCGGTGGGCCTGTCCAACATGTCGACCCGCCAGGTGGCCCTCTACCAGCAGCTGCTCACCACGCCGGTCACGGCCCTGCAGCTGGAGCTGAGCCTGCGCCACCGCGGGTTCGTGGAGCAGCAGATCCTCGCCAACCACCCCGAGGGCGCCGAGCACTCGTTCCCCGAGGGGATCCTGGAGTACTGCGCGGCCGACGGCATCGAGGTGCAGGCGTGGGGCGCCCTGGCCCGGGGCCTGTACACCGGGGCCCCGATCCCGCCGGAGGACCAGCACGCCGCGGCCACGGCCGAGACGGTGCACCGGATCGCCGCCGCGCACGCGGTGTCCGGGGAAGCGGTGGTCCTCGCGTGGCTGATGCGCCACCCCGGCGGCATCCGCCCGGTCCTGGGCACCACCGACCCGCGCCGGATCGCCGCGTGCGCCGAGGCGGAGGCGCTGGCGCCCCGGCTCGGCCACGAGGACTGGTACGCCCTGCTCACCGCGGCGCGCGGCAACCCGGTGCCCTGACCCCGCTCAGCGGAACAGGGGCGGACCGGAGTAGGGGGCGAGGATCTCCTGCTGCTCCGGGGTGATCCGCAGGACCGTCCCGGTGGCGGGCACGAAGAACGCGAGCTGGGTCTCGGCGCGCACGCACGCCCGGCGGCTCACCACGTCCGTGATCTCGAAGCCCAGGGTGAGTGCCCCGCCACGGGCCGAGACGACCCACACGCGCACCTCCACCGGGGTGTTGCGGTACTCGAGGGAGCGCAGGTACTTGATCCGGTTCTCGGTGATCAGCGCCTGGGTGCCGGCGGGGAGCACGGAGAAGAACGGGATGAGCGGGGCCTCCACCTCGTGACCGGTGCCCACGGGCACACCGAGCGCCGCGATCCGCGCCTCCTCGAGCAGCCGCACGACCTCGACGTTGTTCACGTGGCCGTACGGGTCCATGTCGCCCCAGCGCATGGGCACCCGGCACAGCACCCCGGACTGCTGCGTCACCGTCATGCGGTCGTCCTCCTCGGTCGTTCGGGCCCGGGATCGGGCGGACCGGCCGCGGCCGCCGCCCCACGGGCGTCCCCATCGTAGGCCCGGGGCCGGGCCGGCCCCGCACCCCGGCGACACGGGCCGGGGTGACAGAATGGGCGGGGACCCCGGGTCCTCCCGACGAGCGGCAAGGAACGACGGAATGACCGGAAGCTCCCGCACCGTCCCGCGGACGCGGCGCCCGACACGGCCGGCACCGCGACGTCCACCGCGGTGGGTGACGTGGGGCGCCGCCTCGGTGCCGGCCCTGCTGCTGGCCTGGCTGCTGGGGTGCTGGGTCGTGCTCCAGCACCCGCGCACCGACGAGCCGTCCCGCTCGGACGCCCTGTTCGTCCTCGGCCCCCCGGACCGGACCCGCCTGGCGGAGGCGCAGCGGCTCATGGACGCCGGGATCGCGCCGGTGCTCGTGATCGCCGTCCCCGGGGCCGGGGACCTCGGCGACGACTCGGGCCCCGTCTACTACACCCGGGCCCAGCAGGTCTGCGCGGCGGAGCCGGCCTACGAGGTGATCTGCTTCCGGCCGGACCCGTCCACCACCCAGGGCGAGGCCCTGCAGCTGCGGGAGCTCAGCCGCCAGCGGGGCTGGGACCACGTCAGCGCGCTCACCTACCGTCAGCACGTCACCCGGTCCCGGCTGATCCTCGAGCGCTGCTACGCCGGCGAGCTGGACGTGCTCGCCTTCGACTACCCGGAGCTGCCACGGGGACTGCTGCGGGAGTTCGCCTACCAGTCCGGCGGATTCGCGAAGGCCTGGGTCACCCCCGGCTGCGACCAGCAGCTGCCCTGGCGGCCGAAGTCCCGGGACTGAGCCGGGGCGCCGGCTCAGCCGCCGCGGTCGGCGAGGTCGCGGATCCACTCGACGGAGCGGCGGTCGCCCTCGGAGGAGACCGTGTGGGCGTCGTCGCGGCCGGAGAGGACGTCCGCCGCGGAGGTCCTCGGCGCGCCCGGACGGTGCGGCCCGCCGGACGCGGCGATCCCGGCGATCCAGCCCTCGCTCTCCACGCCGCGGTGCGCGTCCGCGGCCAGGCGGGCCCGGGCGGCGGCGACGGTGATGGGGTCCACGGGGTCGGCCATGGCTCCATTCTTCCCCCGCCGTCGCCCGGGAGGAAGACTGGGACCATGACCGACCTGCAGTGCCCGGCCACCGCCGTCCTGCTCGACGACGCCGCCGCTCCCCCGCCGTGGACGGCGCGGCTGCGGGTGGCCGAGCGGTTCACGGCCCGCGACGAGGCGGAGCTGACGGCGCTCGTGGAGGACGCGGCCGATCTGTTCCGCGGGGAGACCTTCGTGGTCGCCGCCCCTGCCGGTGACATCGAGGAGGCGCTGCGGCGGCGGGGCGTCGTCGGGCGGGCACCGGCCGTCGTCGAGGTGGACTCCGCAGGATGGCGGTCCCGGCCCGCACCCTGACGCGGACCGGTCGGGCGGAGCGCTCGAGGAGCAGCGGTGTCCGGTCGGAGCGGTCCCGCACGGCCTCGAGCGCGCGGAGCCCAGTACGGCCCGTCCGTCGGCGGAGTCCTGGCCGTCGGCCCACGGACCCGGCGGTTCCGGTGTCACCGGGCGCTCGCCGGGGCGGCCGGCGCTGTGCTGTCCGGCCCGCCCTCTAGTGTTTCCGCTGGTGAGGTCGGCCTGGCCTCACCGCACCGGGAATCCGAGGAGGACATCACTTCCATGATGGGACCGAGCCATGCGGCCTGCGGGGCAGCCGCATGGGTGGCGCTGACCGCCGACTACCAGCTGCACCTGCAGGGCCTCAGCATTCCGATCGGGTGGGGGCTGCTGGACGTCGGCGACGCCGGGGTGCTCACCGGCGCCCTGGTCACCGCCGGCGCGGCACTGCTGCCGGACCTGGACCATCCGGGCGGGACCGTGGCCCGGTCCCTGCGGCCCCTGTCCACGTGGCTGTCCCGCGGGATCTGCCGGCTCTCGGGCGGGCACCGCCGCGGCACCCACTCGGTGCTGGGGGTGCTGGCGTTCACCGGCCTGGCGGCGGGCGCGCAGAAGATCGGCATCCCCGTCGGGGACCTGGGCCGGGTCTGGCCGCTGGCGGCGGTCATGTCCGTGCTGCTCATCGCGTTCGCCGTGCAGGTGCTCGCCTTCGTGCCGGAACGGGTGGCGAAGCTCAACTGGGTCGTGGGGATCGGGCTGGGCGTCGTCGTGGGCCTGTACCCGCCCGCCCACGAGTGGTGGTTCGCCGCCGCGGTGGGCACGGGCGTGGCGGCCCACCTGGCGGGGGACCTGGTGACCACGCGCGGGATACACCTGCTCTACCCGCTGCGGATGCCGCTGCCCCTGCCGCGCTCCGTGTACAAGAACCGTTCGTTCCTCACCGTGCCGCTGATCGGCAACGCCGGGTCGGCCGCGGAGCTCGCGCTGCTCGCCCCGATCACGCTCTTCGCGCTGACGGGCCTGTGGGGCGCCTTCGCGCTGGCCACCGGGCTGGTGGTCGCCTGACCCCTCAGACCACCCGCCCGTCGTGGGCGTGGCGGCGCTCCTGCTCCGCGCGCTCCTTCTTGATCAGCTCCAGGGTGCGGACGAGCCGCGGCAGGGTGATGACGACGAGACCGCCCACCATGTTCAGCGGGATGACCCACAGCATCCACAGCAGCCACTCCGTGTAGGAGATGTCCGCGCCCGCGTGCATCGCCCCGAAGATGATGGCCGAGTTCAGCGCACCGTGCAGCATGCCCAGCCCGACGACCAGCAGCCCGTCGATGATCGCGATGACGGCGTGCACCACCTCGTTGCTCGAGCCCTGGCTCATCCGCGTGCCGAGCGTGATGGTGCTGCCGGCCAGCAGCGCCAGGGCGGCCGACTCGACCGTCAGGCCGCCCTCGAGGTACTTGGTGGCCGACTCCTCCAGGACGTCGTGGAACTGCGGGAACGCCGCCACGACGAACCAGGTGAACAACCACCCGCCCAGGAGGTTGGTCAGCAGGGTCACCACCCAGAACCGTGCCAGCTGCAACCAGGTGCTGTGCCGGGAGACCACGGCGTAGATGGGCACCAGGAAGTTCTCCGTGAAGAGCTCCGAGTGGGCGAGCTGGAGGGCGAGCAGCCCGAAGCCGAACGCCGCGCCGGCCAGCAGGTCCGATCCGGTGGCCTCCTTGACCGCCAGGAAGGCGAGGATGCCCACGCCCACGTCGATGCCGCCGAAGAGCCCGGTGATGATCAGGGCCCGCCACGTGCGGGTCAGGCGTTCCGCCCCCTCGGTGACCGTGTTCTCGAACCCTTCGACGAGCTCGTCCTCGAGCGGCTCGTCCGTCCGGCCCAGCTCTCTGCGCTTCTCCTCGAGATTTTCCCTGTCGGGTTCCATCGGTGCCCCCTGTGCGGCGTCGTCGGCCCCTGTCGGGGACACGACCAGCCTAGTGATGGCCGCCCACGGCCACGATTCGCCATTCCGGACAAGTGTGGGTAGGATTGTCGTCGTTGCTCACGGCGGTCCGCCGCCGGGGTCGACGAGCGCGAGTGGCGGAATAGGCAGACGCGCACGGTTCAGGTCCGTGTGCCCGAGAGGGCGTGGGGGTTCAACTCCCCCCTCGCGCACCACAGGTTCGACGCAGGACTCCACAGTTCTGCGCAGAGAAGCATCTGGTGCTGCTGAAGGCCGGTTGTTCGGGATGTCCCGAGCAACCGGCCTTCGGCGTTTCCGGAACCCATGTCGCCGCACGGGGCCGTGCCGAACGGCCGGTCGGCCCGCTTCCACGGCGCCCCGGCCGCCGGTCGGCTCCCCCGGCACGTCGGACCGCTCCCCGCACCGGGCGCAGCGGTCGTGTCACACAGCGCGTCGGGCCGTCATGTTCCCGCCGGTCCCCCGACTCCTCCAGGCGGGGCGATGCCTCGTGAGCGGCACCTCGCGCACCCCGGTCCGGACGCGGCGGCGGCCGTGGCCGACCTGCGCCATCCCGGGTCCGACACCCCGGTGGCCTGCGGAAACACCGGGTACTGACCGGTCAGGAACGAGTGCCGGACCCGAGAGGGCCGGGTGGGCGCACTCCCCGGGGGCTCAGGCGCCCGCCCGGGGCCGCGGGTGTCGACCAGGGGCGTGGCAGCACCGTTTGCCCTAGTGAAAGCCTTGAACGTCGCGCGAGGGTCCTCTTACGGTGAGGCCACCCGGTTCACGGGGACGACCTGTCTCACAGGTCCGGACATGTCTTCCACATGTTCTTTCTCGCATGCATGACGGTCTCGTCGTCATGCCCTTTTCTAGGGGACACCATGGATGATCTGCGCAAGACCCTTGCCGGTGCGGCCATCGCGACCGCCCTCCTTGGCGGCTCGCTCGCCACTCCCGCCTTCGCCGGTGATGACTGGCACGACAAGTCCGAGGACGACAACGGACACGAGTACGGCAACGGCCACGAGAAGGACAAGGACGACGAGGACGAGAACGGCGACAAGAACGGCGACGAGAACGGCAAGGACGAGGACGACGAGGAGTCCGAGGACGAGAAGTACGTCCACGAGTACACCTGGAAGCACGACGGCAAGGACTGGTACCACGACGCCGACGACGACGGCGAGAAGGACGACGACGAGAAGTACGACCACGAGCACAACTGGAAGCACGACGGCCACGGCTGGTACCACGACGCCGACGACAACGACGAGAAGAACGACGAGAAGGACGACGAGAAGAAGGACGACAAGGACAAGTACGAGCACTCGTCCCACCACAAGAACTGAGCCGATCGGCACCCGGGCCGAGCGACGGCACCGGCACGGCATGCGCTGACAGGGCCTTGCCCCGGGTGCTGTGGTCGGTCCGGGAGGGCCGGTGGCCCACCCCGGCTCCCTCCCGGTCGGAGCGCACGGACGGGCGCTCGCCGGGGCCGTTCTGAGCATGCAGGAGCACCCCATCCGGTCAGCGGATGGGGTGCTCCTGCGTGCTCGGCCCCGCTGTCCGCCGGTGCCGGGAGGTCCCGCCCGGTCACGGGCAACGACGCGGGCCGGGGCGGGCCGGCCGGTTTCTTGACCGAATCTCCATGTGCTCTCGACACGACCGCCACTCGGACGCCCCAGGCTGGGGGCAGCACCCCGGGAAGGTGCAGGACGTGTGGACGGGTTCCGGACTCCTGCCGGGTCCTCGTGATCGGGACCCTGCTGCCGCCCGGGTCCGGTCACCACCAGGAGGGGAGACATGAGCACCGGCGAGGACTCCACTGTTCGTCCGCAGGACGGCCACGCCGCCGGTCGCACCGGACGAGAGGCCGGCACCCCGCGCCTGGCCGGTGTGGACGCGGCCCGCGGTCTGGCGCTGATCGGCTTGATCGCCGTGCACGTCCTGCCGGAGGAGAACGACGCCACCGGTGAACCGACGTGGAGCTACCTGCTGTTCGCCGGGGACTCGGCCGCGTTGTTCGCGCTGCTGGCCGGGGTGGGCCTGGCGCTGTCCACGGGCAGGACCCGCCCGCACCGGGGCCGGCAGCTGGCCGCCGACCGGATCGGGCTGGCCGTGCGGGCGGCGCTGATCGCCTGTGTGGGCCTGCTGATCGGCTACGCGATGCCCGAGGACGCCCCGGCCAACGGCATCCTGCTGTTCTACGGGATGTTCTTCCTGCTGGCGATCCCGTTCCTGTCCCTGGGCCCGAGGTCCCTGTTCGCCGCCGCCGGTGTGTTCGCGGTGGTCGCCCCGCTGCTGATCCTGGGCCTGCAGGACGCGCTCCCGGACTACTCCTCGTCCAATCCCACCTTCCAGCATCTGCGGAGCGAGCCGACGGCGGTGCTGGCGCAGCTGCTGCTCACGGGCGCCTATCCGGCGCTGGCGTACCTGACCTACATCCTGGCCGGCATGGGGATCGGGCGGCTGGACCTGCGGGCGAGGGACGTGCAGGCGCGTGTGGCCACGATCGGGGCGGGCCTGGCGATCGCGGCCCAGTTCGTCTCCTGGATCCTGCTGTACGCGGCCGGCGGATTCCGGCAGCTGGTCGGGTCGTCGCCCGGCCTGGACGAGGAGGCGCTCATGGAGGCGTTGATCTTCGAACCGGACGTCGACAGGCTGAACTCGCCCTGGTGGCTGGCGGTGACCACCCCGCACATGAGCACGCCCCTGTCCATCGCCTGGAGCCTCGGAGCCGGGATGACGGTCCTGGGGGTGTTCCTGCTGGCCTCGCGCCGGCTCCGGGTGTGGCTGCGACCGCTGGCGGCGATGGGGGCGATGACGCTGACCCTGTACTCGGCGCACCTGGTGGCCCTGTCCTTCGAGGTCCACTACGACGAGCCCTACCTGTGGTTCCTGGTGCACCTGGTGGTGGCCGCACTGTTCGCCCTCACGTGGCAGAGCCTGGTGGGTCAGGGGCCGCTGGAGAAGGTCGTGGGCACCGCGGTGAGGGCCGCCCGCCGGGCGGTGCTGCGCGGAGCCACCGCCCACCGGACCTAGATCTCCGCCCCGCACGGTGTGCGGGGCCCGCCGCACACCCCTCCGGCCCGGCGGCCCTCGTGCGTGCGGCGCTCAGCCGCTGGACCGGTCGGGCAGGAGGAGCCGGAAGCTGGCCCCCTGGCCGGGTCCGGGGCTGGCGGCCTCCAGGGTCCCGCCGTGCGCCTCCACGAGGGCCTTGCTGATGGCCAGGCCCAGGCCCGACCCGCTGCGGTCACGGTCGTGCTCGCGCCCCGGGGCGGCGCGGTAGAAACGCTGGAGGACGTGCGGCAGGTGCTCCGGCGCGATGCCTTCCCCGTCGTCGGAGACGGTGATGCTCAGGGCGTGGTCGGCCCGCTCGGTGCGCACGTGGACGTGCCCGCCGGGCGCGGTGTGGCGCAGGGCGTTCTCCAGCAGGTTGGCGAGCACCTGCCCGATCCGCTCCGGGTCCAGGAGCACCGGCCCGGTGCCCGCTCCGGTGCCGGAGGTCGTCACGGTCACGTCCTTGGCGGTGGCGGCCGGGTGGATGCCGGCCACCGCCTGGGCCACCAGGTGCTGCGGGTCCACCGGGGACGGGTGCAGGCGGGTCAGGCCCTCCTCGGCCACGGTCAGTTCCCGGATGTCACGGGCCAGACGCTCCAGGCGGGCGATCTGGGCGGCCAGGATCGCCTGGGTGCGCTCGTCGAGATCCACGACCCCGTCCTCGATGCCCTCCAGATGGCCCTTGAGACTGGCCAGTGGAGTGCGCATCTCGTGCGCGAGATCGGCCAGCATCTGCCGGCGGGTGGTGTCGATGGCCGCGAGCCGGGCGGCCATGTCGTTGAAGGCGACGGCCAGGACGTCGAACTCCTGGCCCAGTCCGGTCGTGGGCACCTGCACGTCGTAGTGGCCGTCGGCGACCTCCCGGGCCGCGGAGGTGAAGGCCCGCAGGGAGCGGCCGACGGTGCGGTGCAGGTAGAAGCTGAGCAGCCCGGCGATGTAGAGCGCGGGGATCCCGCCCGTGGCCATCGCGGTGAGCCCGACCTCCCGGAAGGCGTCCTGCAGGTGGTCCAGCCCGGCGGCCTCGTCGGCGTGCCCGGCCAGGATCAGCTCCCGGTAGAACATGGCCGGGCCGATCAGCGCGGCGGTGAGGATCACCGTGACCAGCCCGGCGGCCAGCACCGCGGCCTGGGCAAGCATCATCCGCGCGGTCAGGCTGCCCCAGTGCCGCGGCGCCCCGGTCATGGTGGCCGGCGGCGCCCCCGTGGACGGTGCTGCGGCGCTCATCGTCCGGTGCCCATCCGGTAGCCGATGCCGCGCACGGTGTGGATGAAGCGGGGAGCGGCGGCCTCGTCGTGCAGCTTCTTGCGGATCCGCCCGATGTGCACGTCCACCAGGTGCTCGTCTCCGGTCCAGTGGGTGTCCCAGACCAGGTCGACCAGCTGCCGGCGGCTGAGCACGGTCTGCGGGTGGGCGGCCAGGGCGGCCAGCAGGTCGAACTCGATGCGGGTCAGCGCCACCGGCTGCCCGTCCAGGTGCACCTCGCGCGCCAGGGGGTCGACGGCCAGGCGCCCGATCCTGTGCGAGCCCGGCACGGCCTCCGCAGCTCCGGCGCCGCGCCCGAGGACGGGGCCGGAACCGGCCTGGTGGACCCGGCGCATCATGACCTGCACGCGGGCCACCAGCTCGCGGGGGCTGAACGGTTTGGTCATGTAGTCGTCGGCGCCCACCGACAGGCCCACAAGCTTGTCCACCTCGTCGTCGCGGGCGGTGAGCATGAGGATGTAGCAGTTCGAGAAGGTGCGCACCTGCCGGCACACCTCGACCCCGTCCATCCCCGGCAGGCCGAGGTCCAGCACCACGACCTGCGGGTCCTGTGCGCGCACGGCCTCCAGCGCCTCGGTGCCGATGTGACGGACCGTGACCTCGAACCCGGCCTTGACCAGGTAGCCCTGGACCAGGTGCGCGAGGTCCGCCTCGTCGTCGACGACCAGGACCCGGCCCACCGGCGTCGTGGACATTGACTTCTCCTTCGCAGGGGATGCATGACCGGACAGGGCGGCGAGAACGCCGTGCGGGCCCGGACGGGTCCACCCCTCGGTCGTCACCGGCGCCCCGTGGCTCTCATCCTCCCGTGGAACGGGGGCCGCCACCAGACCCGTCACGGGACAGCGCAGAAGGAAAGCGGAAGGAGGCGCCAGGAGGGCGGCAGCAAGAAGGAGCGGGACACCCGAGGGGTGTCCCGCTCCTTCGTCCGCGCCGGGGGCGCGGGTCCGGCCGGCGGGGCTCAGCCGACCGGGACGACCCCGGCGTAGTCGGTCTGGTAACCGGTGACCGGGGCGTGCGGGATCTCGTCCCAGCGCTCCGGGTCCTCCTGCTGGACCTCGCCGGTGGCCAGGCCGAGCAGCAGCTCCTGGAGGGCGAGCACGTTCTGCCGCACGCTCTTGCCGCGGGCCTTCTGACCGAGGCTGCCGTCCGAGGAGTTGCCCGAGGTCTCGAAGAACACCACCGGGTGGGAGTGACCCTCGGGGTTGAGACCGTCGTGGTCCAGGCCGAGCATCATCGCCGAGACGACACCGCCCTTGATGTCGATCTCGTAGCTGCCGCCCACCTGGTAGCGGTCGATGTTGATGGAGCCGTACTTCGAGAGCTCGTCGTAGACGTGCACATTCATCTGCCGGGTGAGCCGGTCGTAGGCCCCGTCCGCGAGCCCCGGCAGGGTCGGCCCGCCGGGGGCCAGGGAGATGCCCAGGGACAGCGTGACGTCGTCGCCGGTGCCGTGCTCCGTCTTGAGGCCCTGGTGGTGGATGTCCACGCCCCAGGACGGGTCGACGGTCGTCCAGTACTCGTAGAAGGCGCGGGACTCGTCGGCCGCGAAGCCCTCGGCCGTCCAGTCGCGGTTGAGGTCGATGCGCTGCGGCGTCCCGCCCTCCGGCGCGCCGGAGACCTGGTCCCACAGGACGGTGTGCCGGATGTTGGCCTCGGCGCCGTCCGGGTTGTACATGGGGATGACGTGGAAGGTGAACTTCTCGCGCAGCAGCTCGTACTCGGCCGAGCCGTTGGTGCCGAGGTCCTTGAGCAGGGTCAGCAGGGCGTCGGTGCCGTAGGGCTCGTTGCCGTGGATGCGGCCCTGGAGCCACACGTGCTCCTCGCCGGAGCCCACGGTCGCGACCCACAGGTCCCGGCCCTGCTCGGAGGTGCTCACCTCCATCCCGGCCTCCGCCAGGGTGAAGGCGTCCACGCCGTAGCGGCTGGTCCGCTCGAGCTTCTGCAGCTCCCGCACCACATCGTCGGCGGTGAGGATGCTCGAGATGTTGGTCCGCCCCTCCGTGGAGGGGAAGTTCGCGTCCGCGGCGGCGGGCGCGGCCGCGCCGAGGGGAAGGGCGACGGCGAGCGCGAGCGCCGCCGCGGTCCGGCGCCGGCGGCGCGGGCGGTCCGAGGGGCGGGGGGTCGCGGGGTCGTGGTGCTGAGGGATCACGTGCTGGTCCTCCGGGGGTGAGCGGTGCTGCCGGCGCGTCCCTGGGGTGGTCGGCGCCGGCACGGGGTGCTGGTGATGCTAATCACCATCGCACACACCCGTCACCGCCCCGGGCGCAACAGCAGAAGTACTGCTCGGTAGCGCGGTGTCCGGGGGCGGATCGTCCACGCGCTCCGCCCGCGGCCGGGGTCCGGACCCGCGCAGCGGCCGTCCGCCCGTCGCCCCGGGCGGCGGACGAGCGCGCCGGCACGACCGGTCGGACGGACGCACGGCAGCCCGTTCACACCCCTCGTTTGCACACCGTGCAACGTTGCACTTAGTGTAAGCACGTGCTGCACTCCGACGACCGCCGACGCCAGGTCAAGTCCGCCAACCGCCGCGCCATCATCGACGCCGCGGCCGCCCTCGCCGAGGAGAGCGGCCTCGGCCGCTTCACCGTCGAGGACCTCGCCGAGCGCGCCGGCGTCTCGCGGCGGACGATCTTCAACCACTTCGCCTCGGTCGACGACGCCGTCTACGCCCGGTGCAGCGAGCTGCTGGGCGTGATCGTCGACGACTTCGTCGAACGCGCCGACGCCACCCCGCCGCCCGCCACCCCGAGCACGGGCGCGGTCTTCGAGCAGCTGGCGGACGTCATCGAGCGGACCGACCTGGTCCGGCCCCTCTCCCGCATCGCCCGGCTCGTGGGCACCGGGGAGAACCACCCGGCCACCGTGATGTGGGGCCACGAGGTCCTGCAGAACGTCACGGCCCGGCTGACGGACGAGGTGGCCCGGCGCAACCCGCACTCCGACCCCTTCACCGTGGCACTCCTGGCCAGCTCCCTGATCAACGCCATGGAGGTGGCCTTCACGCAGTGGGCGGCGGAGACCGGCGCGGCCGACACGCCCGGCAGCCGGCTCGTCTGGCAGCGCCTGCTGCGCACCGCGGTGGAGCACCTGCGGCACGGCTTCGCCGGCTGAACCGCCGCAGCGTCCGCCCCGCACGCGTTCCCCACCCGCTCCACGCCTCCCCGGGCCCGTCCCGGAACGACCGACAGAGAAGAGCCATGGCCCAATTCCTGTACCGACTCGGGCGCCTCGCCGCCCGCCGCGCCTGGACCGTGATCGCGGCCTGGGCGGCCGTGCTCGTCATCGCGGGCAGCGCCTTCGCCGTGGCCGGCGGCCAGCTGACCACCGCGATCACGATCCCCGGCACCGAGACCCAGCGGCTGTCCGACCGCCTCCAGGACGAGCTGCCCGACGCCGGGCACGGCACCGGGCGGATCGTGTTCCGCACCGAGTCCGGCGAGCCCTTCACCGCCGAGCAGCGCGAACAGATCGGCACGGCCCTGACGGCCGCCGGCGACTCCGCCGGGGTCGACGGCGTGCTGAACCCCTTCACCGCCCAGGCGGAGCGCGAGGACCAGCAGCAGCAGCTCGCCGACGGCCGCGAGCAGCTGGCCGACGGGCGGGACCGGCTCGAGCAGGGACGCGCGCAGCTCGAGGACGCCGAGGCCACCCTGGAGGAGAACCAGGAGAAGCTCGACGACGCCCGCGAGCAGGCCGAGCGGGCCGACGCCCCGGGCCCGGTGCGCGACGAGCTCGAGGAGCGCCAGGAGGCCCTCGACGACGGGCGCGCAGAACTGGAGCGCAACCGGGCCGAGCTGGAGGCCGGCGCCGAGGAACTCGAGGCCCGCGCCCCGGAGGTGGCGCGCGGCGAGCGGCTGCTGGCCCTGGCCGAGGACACCCGGACCGTCTCCGAGGACGGGACCGCGGCGATGGCCGTGGTGACCTTCACCGCCCAGCAGCAGGCGGTGACCGCCGAGGACAAGGAGGCGCTGCAGGCGGCCGTGGACGAGGTGCCGATCGACGGCGTCCAGGTCGAGTACTCGAGCGAGATCGCCCAGGACATCTCCCAGCTGTTCGGTCCCGCCGAGGTGATCGGCGTCCTGATCGCGGCCGTGGTGCTGCTGGTGATGCTGGGCACCCTGGTCGCGGCCGGCCTGCCCATCCTCACGGCCCTCACCGGCGTGGGCATCGGTGCCCTGGCGACCCTGTCCTTCTCCGGGGTCGTGCAGATGACCTCGGTGACCCCCATGCTCGGGCTCATGCTCGGGCTGGCCGTGGGCATCGACTACTCGCTGTTCATCCTGAACCGGCACCGCCAGCAGCTGCTGCGGGGCGTGGGGCTGCACGAGTCGATCGGCCTGGCCACCGGCACCTCGGGCAACGCGGTGGTCTTCGCCGGGCTCACCGTGATCATCGCCCTGGCCGCCCTGAACGTCACCGGCATCGGGTTCCTGGGGATGATGGGCACCGCGGCGGCGGTGTGCGTGGCCGTGGCCGTGCTGATCGCCGTCACCCTCACCCCGGCGCTGCTGTCGCTGGCCGGGCACCGGCTGCTCTCGGCCAGGGCC
The DNA here is from genome assembly GCF_029524215.1 of Kocuria oceani. Lineage (NCBI taxonomy): Bacteria > Bacillati > Actinomycetota > Actinomycetes > Micrococcales > Micrococcaceae > Kocuria > Kocuria oceani. The sequence goes on from NZ_JARAMH010000005.1 coordinate 209,464, forward strand.
CGGGAGCAGGCCGCCCGCACCCCGGCGCACCGCGGCGAGCGGCGTGAGGGCGTGGCCACCCGCCGCCCGGTGCTGACCCTGCTCGCCGGGGTCACGGCCCTCGTGCTGATCGCCCTCCCGGCGGCCTCGATGCGGCTGGGCCTGCCGGACGCCTCCTCGGAGCCGGCCGACTCCACCCAGTACCGGGCCTACCGGATCATCGACGAGCAGTTCGGGGCCGGCGCCAACGGGCCGGTGCTGGTGGTCGCGGACCTGCCCGAGGGCACCGACGCGGCCGGGGCCGCGGACCTGCAGGTGGCCGTCGGCGAGGAGCTCATGGAGCGGGAGAACGTCGTCTCGGTCGTCCCGGCGGGGCTCTCCGAGGACCGGCGCACCGCGGTCTTCCAGGTCACCCCGGCCGAGGGACCGGCCGCGGAGTCCACCGAGGAGCTCGTCGACGACCTCCGCGCCCTCTCCCCCGCCCTGGAGGAGGAGTACGGCGTCGGCATCGGCGTCACCGGACTGACCGGCGGCAACATCGACGTCTCGCAGAAGCTCGCCGCCGCGCTGCCGGTGTACCTGGCGGTGGTGCTGGGCCTGTCCCTGCTGCTCATGGTGCTGGTGTTCCGCTCGGTCCTCGTCCCGGTGATCGCCACCGCCGGGTTCATGCTCACCCTCTTCGCGGCCTTCGGCGCCGTGGTGGCCATCTACCAGTGGGGCTGGCTGGGCGCCGTGTTCGGCGTGCACGACCCGGGCCCGGTGCTCAGCTTCCTGCCCACGCTGCTCGTGGGCGTGCTGTTCGGGCTGGCCATGGACTACCAGCTGTTCCTCGTCGCCGGGATGCGGGAGGCCTACGTCCACGGCCGCTCCGCCCGTGCCGCCGTGCGGGAGGGCCTCGACGCGGGCCGGGCCGTGGTCACGGCCGCGGCGATCATCATGATCTCGGTGTTCACCGGCTTCGTCTTCTCCCACATGGCCATGGTCCGGCCCCTCGGCTTCGGCCTGGCCTTCGGGGTGCTCGTCGACGCCTTCGTGGTGCGGATGACGCTGATCCCCGCGGCCATGCACCTGCTCGGGGACCGGGCCTGGTGGCTCCCCCGCTGGCTGGACCGGGTGCTGCCCGACGTCGACGTCGAGGGCCAGTCCCTGGAGCGCGGTCCCGGGACGGCTCCCCAGGAGCCCGCCCCGGCGCGCGCGGGCACGGAGGAGGTCCGGGAGCCCGTCGCCGCACGGTGACGTGCAGCACACCCGGCGCGGAGGCGACGACCCACGTCGTCGTCCTCCGCGCCGGAGTCATAGACTGGACCATTGTGAAAGCACTGCTGCTGGAGAACGTCCACCCCGAGGCCGAACGCATCCTCAACGAGAAGGGCATCGAGGTCGAGACCCGCAAGGGAGCCCTCGACACCGAAGAGCTCATCGACGCCCTCGACGGCGTCGAGCTGCTCGGCATCCGGTCGAAGACCCAGGTGACCCGGGAGGTGTTCGACGCCCACCCGGAGCTGCTGGCCGTGGGCGCGTTCTGCATCGGCACCAACCAGATCGACCTCACGGCCGCCACCGAGCACGCCGTGACGTGCTTCAACGCCCCGTACTCCAACACCCGGTCGGTGGTGGAGCTCGCGATCGCCGAGATCATCTCGATGGCGCGGCACCTGACCGACAAGAACCAGGCCATGCACGAGGGCGTGTGGGACAAGTCCGCCACGGGCGCCCACGAGGTCCGCGGCCGCACCCTGGGCATCGTGGGCTACGGCAACATCGGCTCCCAGCTCTCCGTGCTCGCCGAGACGCTCGGCATGCGCGTGTACTACTACGACATCGTGGACCGCCTGCCGCTGGGCAACGCCCAGCGCTGCGACACCCTCGAGGAGCTGCTGGAGCGGGTCGAGACCGTGTCGCTGCACGTGGACGGGCGGGCCGGCAACGACAGCCTGTTCGGCCGCGAGCAGTTCGAGCGGATGCGCCCCCGCTCCCTGTTCCTCAACCTGTGCCGCGGCATGGTGGTGGACTACAACGCCCTGCGCGACGCCCTCGTCAGCGGGCACATCGCCGGGGCCTCGGTGGACGTCTTCCCGAACGAGCCCAAGGCCGCCGGTGACCGGTTCAGCTCGGTGCTGCAGGGCCTGCCCAACGTGATCCTCACCCCGCACATCGGCGGCTCCACGCAGGAGGCGCAGGTGGACATCGGACGGTTCGTGGCGGGCAAGCTCTCGGCCTTCGTGACCTCCGGCTCCACGAGCCTGTCGGTGAACATGCCGCAGGTCCAGCTCAACAGCGCGGTCAACGGCACCCGCATGCTGCACCTGCACCGCAACGTGCCGGGCGTGCTCGCGACCGTCAACAGCGTCCTGGGCAGCCACGGGATCAACATCGACCGCCAGCAGCTGTCCACCCGCGGGGACACCGGCTACCTGGTCACGGACGCCGCCAACGGCGTGACCCGCGAGGTGATCGAGCAGATCCTGGCCCTGCCGGAGACCATCCGCCTCAGCACCATCAACTGAGGCTCCGTCACGCGCCCGTCCCGGCCGCGTGACGGAGCCAGGTGGCACAATGACGGCATGAGCGGCGTCCAGGAGCAGCCCGCCGGCCACGGCAGGAGCACCTACGGGGCGGTCGTGCTCGCCCTCGCTCCCGCGGGGGCGGCACCGGAGCCCGCGGACGGCGCCCGCCCGGGCGAGGACGCCGGCCCGGTCCCGATACCCCCGGGCGCCGGCGCCCTGCACCCCCGCCACCGGGCCGACGCGGCCGCGCTCCTCGCCCGGCTGCGCGCCGAGGGCGTGCTCACCGCCCTGGTCACCGCCCACCCGGAGCTGCCGGCCGACCCGCCGGCGGACATCGTGGTCTCCGCGGATCCGCCCGCGGACCGGACCGCCGGGGCCGAGGGCCCGGACCGGCACCCGCCGGCGGCGTCCCTGCTGCTCGCCGCCCGCCGGCTGGCCGTCGAGCCCGAGCACACCGTGGTGGTCAGCGACAGCAACCGCCTGATCCGCGCCGCGGTGCGCCACGGCTTCGGGCTCGTGGTCGGCGTGGACGGGGCGGTCCGGCGGGGTCCGCTGCTCGCCGCGGGCGCCCACCTCGTGGTGGACAGCCTGGAGGACCTGGACATCCCGGTGCGCGCCGGGCCCGAGGACTCGGGCTGGGGCGGCGGCTCGGGCGGGGAGAGCCCGTGGAACCTCACCTACTCGTGCCTGGACCCCCCGCAGGAAGGCCTGCGGGAGGCGCTGTGCACCCTGGGCAACGGGTACCAGGCCGTGCGCGGGGCAGCGTGCGAGTTCCGCGCCGACGGCACCCACTATCCGGGCACCTACCTCGCAGGCGTCTACGACCGGCTGCGCCAGGAGGTCGAGGGCCGCACAGTGGAGCACGAGGACCTCGTCAACGCGCCCAACTGGCTGCTGCTGCAGTACCGCGTCCAGGACGGGTACTGGTTCGCCCCCACGCCCTCGAACGTGCTCGAGCACCACCAGGACCTCGACCTGCGCGTCGGGGTGCTGACCCGCACCCTGCGCTTCCGGGACGAGGCCGGGCGCACCACCCGCCTGACCACCCGCCGGTTCGTCTCCCAGGAGCAGCGCCACCTCGCCGGCCAGGAGAGCGTGTTCGAGGCCGAGGACTGGAGCGGGACGCTGACCGTGCGCAGCCTGGTGGACGGCGACGTCGACAACCACAACGTCGCCGCGGACTCCCCGCTGACCGGACACCACCTGGAGGAGCCGGAGCTGCTGGACCTGGGCCGCGGCACGGTGCTGGTCGACGCCGCCACCACCCAGTCCAGGATCCGCGTCGCCGTGGCCGCCCGCACCCGGGTGCTGCGCAGCGGGGCCGAGGACCGGATGCACGCCCGCAGGTCCTGCCGCCCGGCCCCCGGCGTGATCGGCCACGAGCTGACGCTGCGGATGACCCCGGGCGCGCGCGTGCGGGTCGAGAAGATCGCCGCCCTCGTGACCTCGCGGGACCGGGCCGTCTCCACCCCCGCGCTCGCGGCCGCCACCCTGCTGGAACGGGCCGGCGGCTTCGACGAGCTGCTGGGCGCCCACGTGGCCGCCTGGCAGGCCCTCTGGTCGGCCTTCGCGGTGGCCACCGACGCCGGCGGCCGCCAGGGCCTGGCCGTGAACCTCAACACCTTCCACGTCCTGCAGTCGGTGGCGGCCGCGCACCCGGACCTGGACGCCGGCGTCCCGCCCCGCGGCCTGCACGGCGAGGGCTACCGGGGCCACATCTTCTGGGACGAGATGTTCGTCCACCCCATGCTCACCCTCCGCCGCCCCGAGTGGACCCGGGCGCTGCTGGCCTACCGGTACCGGCGCCTGCCCGAGGCCCGGGCGGCGGCGCACGCGGCCGGCCACGAGGGCGCCATGTTCCCCTGGCAGAGCGGCAGCGACGGCCGGGAGGAGACGCCACGGGCGCTGTTCAACCCGCGCACGAGCCGGTGGATCCCCGACCACTCCCGGCTCCAGCGCCACGTGGGGCTGGCGATCGCCCACAGCATGTGGCAGTACTACCAGGCCACCGGGGACGCCCGCTTCCTCGTGGAGCAGGGCGCGGAGCTGCTGGTGGAGATCGCCCGGTTCTTCGCGAGCCTGGCCGTGCACGACCCCGAGGACGACCGGTACGTCATCGCCGGGGTGATGGGCCCCGACGAGTTCCACGACGGCCGCCCGGGCGCGCCCGGCTCGGGGCTGCGCAACAACGCCTACACCAACGTCATGACGGCGTGGCTGCTGACCCGGGCGGCGGAGATGGTCGCGCGCCTGGGCCGGGACTACGGCGGGCCCCTGTGGCGGCGGCTGAACCTGCGCGAGGACGAGCTCGCCCACTGGGACCGGGTCCGCACCCGGCTGCGCGTGCCGTTCCTGGCCGGCGGCGTGCTCGCCCAGTTCGAGGGCTACGGGGACCTGCCGGAGTTCTCCTGGGCGGACTACCGGGCCCGGTACGGCCGGATCGGGCGGCTGGACCTCATCCTCGACGCCGAGGGCCTGTCCACCAACGACTACCGGCTGGCCAAGCAGGCGGACGTGCTGATGCTGCTGTACCTGTTCTCCGCCGAGGAGCTGCGCGAGCTGCTGGGGCAGCTGGGCTACGAGTTCCCGGCCGAGGCGGTCCGGGCCACCGTGGCCTTCTACGGCGACCGCTCCTCGCACGGGTCCACGCTCTCCGACGTGGTGCACGCCTGGGTGGAGGCCCGCCGGGACCGCGGCAGCTCCTGGTCCTTCCTGACCCGCGCCCTGGACAGCGACCTCCTCGGCACCCCGGGGGGCACGACCCGGGAGGGCGTCCACCTGGGGGCGATGGCCGGTTCCGTGGACATCCTCACCCGCTGCTACACGGGCCTGGAGGTCCGGGACGACATGCTGTGGCTGCACCCGGCCATCCCGCCGGAGCTGCCCCGGGTGTCCTTCTCGATCAGCTACCGGGACCAGCCGATCCAGGTGGAGCTGACCCGCACCCTGCTGCGGCTCTACCTGGCGCCCGGCACCGCGGCGCCGGTGCGGGTCAGCGTGGACGGCGAGGTGCACGAGCTGACCGCCGGGCAGATCCGGCAGTTCCCCCTGGCGGTGCGCGATGGCTGAGCCCGGCACCGTCCGGCGCGGACCCCCCGCCCCGGACACCGGGATGTCGTTCCCCGGTCACCGCACGTTCCCCCGCGGTCCGGCCGTGAGCGGCCCGCCCGGCCCATTCTGGATCGACGACGCCCCCGACCGCCCCCACCCTGGAGCACCGATGTCAGCAGAGCCCGTCCTCCTCGACCACCGCACGACCCAAGGGTCGCCGGACCCCGACGTCCCGCTCATCGGCCCGGCCACGGGCCGCGCCCTGCACGTGATGAGCTACAACATCCGCTTCCACCACGAGCGCACCCGGCCCGGGGACCCCGACCACTGGCCCGACCGCGCACCCCGGCTGGGGCGGCTGCTGCGGCTGGAGCAGCCGACCCTGCTCGGCGTGCAGGAGGCCCTGTACCACCAGCTGCCGGCGGTGGCGCAGGCCCTGCCCGCCGGCTACGGGATGCTCGGCTACGGCCGCGCGGGCGGGAGCAAGGGCGAGTACTCCGCGATCTTCTACGACGCCCGCCGCCTGGAGGCCCTCGAGTGGGACCAGTTCTGGCTCTCCGACACCCCGGAGCTCATCGGCTCGACCACCTGGGGCAACGACGTCCCCCGCATCGTGACCTGGGGCCGGTTCCTGGACCGTGGCACCGGCTCCGAGCTCGTGCTCGTCAACACCCACTTCGACCACGACTCGGAGACCGCCCGCGAGCGCAGCGCGGACGCCGTGGTGGAGCTCGTGCACAGCTTCCCCGCGCGCACCCCCGTCCTGGTCACCGGGGACTTCAACGCCGACGCGGACGGCTCCGGGCCCTACGCCACGCTCGTGGGCTCGGGGGTGCTGGACGACACCTGGACCACGGCCGAGCGGCGGCTCACCCCGGCGTGGGGCACGTTCCCGGACTACGGGGAGCCCGTGCGCGGCGACGAGCGCATCGACTGGGTGCTGGCCACCCCCGGCATCCGGGTGCGGCGCAGCGCGATCAATCCCGCCCGCTTCGGCGGGGGCCACCCCAGCGACCACGCCCCGGTGCAGGTGCTCGTCTCCGTCGGGCCGAGCTGAGCGCTACGGCCCGGCGGGGCCGGCGGTGAGGGATCGCCACGGGCGGGCGCCGTCGGCGGCGGCGCCCATGGACTCCACGGTCGCCGCCGTGCGGGCCAGGGACGCGGCGTCCTCCTCGGGGGAGCGGCACACCTGCTCGGCGGGCAGCGCGCACCAGCGGATCGGGTCGAGGGTCAGGATGTGCGGGATCCACACCGGGTCCCCGGCCACCCACCGTCCGTCCTGGCGGGTGAAGCTCATCCGGACCGTCAGCCCCTCGTTGTTGACCGGCACGCGGGTGGCGTGCTCGGAGAGGCTGTTGCCCAGGCCGTGGACGATCCAGGTGTCCCCGTGCTTCTCGAGGGGCAGCGCCGAGTGCGTGTGGTGGCCGTAGACGAAGTCGAAGGCGCCGCTGTCGGCCAGCGCGTGCGTGACCTCGAGCTGCTGGGCGTTCGGCGCGGAGGAGTACTCCTCCCCGGCGTGGACGGCCGCCAGGACGATCTCGGCGCCTGCCGCCCGGGCCCGGCGGGCCTTCTCGACCATGTCCGGCACGTCCAGCAGGTCCACCCGCCACGGGGCGTCCGGGACGTTGCCGTTGAGGCCGTAGGTGCCCGCCACCAGCCCGACCTGCACCCCGCCGGCGTCCAGGACCAGGGGGTCGGCGGCCTCCGCCGCCGACCGGTACGTGCCGGTCGAGGCGATCTCCGCCCCGTCCAGGACGCCGAGGGTCCGCTCCAGCCCCTCCTCCCCGGCGTCCAGGGCGTGGTTCGTGGCGGTGGTGCACGCGTCGTAGCCGATCCCGGCGAGGGCGGGCACGATCTGCGGCGGCACCTCGAACGCCGGGTAGCCGGTGTAGGGCCCCCCGGCCGCGGCCAGCGGGGTCTCCATGTCGCAGATCGCCAGGTCGGCGTCCTGGGTGAACGGGCGCAGGCCCTCCACGAGCGGGCCGAAGTCGAGTTCCCCGCCGCCGTCGGCCTCCGCCTGCGCCCACAGCCCCGGGTGCAGCAGGACGTCGCCGGTGACCACGATCTCCAGCTCGTCCGGCGCCGCGGGCCCGGTCGGCTCCGCCGAGGAGGACCCGCCGGTGGGGGACGCCGCCGGGTCGCCCGCGCCGGCGTCCGCTTCGGCGCCCGGGTCTCCGGGGGCGGAGCAGCCGGCGAGGCCCGGTCCGGCGCCGAGCAGCACGGCGAGCAGGGTGGCGGCGGCAGCGCGGCGCCCCGGCCGGTCGAGGGGTCGAGAGGTCATGGACCGAGGGTAGGCCACCGGTGGCCGGGCCACCCACCGGTCGCCCGTCAGGACAGCACCGTGGACCAGAGCTTCTCGTCCTCGGGGCGGTGCGGCACCTCGGTGCTGGGCACCAGCTCGGCGGGCGCCGCGTGGGCGCGGTCCTTGAGCGCCAGCATCTCCACCAGGTCCTCCAGCGGGGTGGCCGAGTTGTCGGCCCGGAGGTCGACGTCGAGCAGCACCGGGTACTGGAACCCCGCGAGGGTGTCGGCCACGACCACGGCGGCGCTCTGCTGGCCGCGGCTGTCGCCGCCCGCGTCCTGCCCCGCGCGCAGGCAGGCCACGAGCGCGTGGGCGAGGTCCATGCTGCTCAGCGCGGGCACGGCGAGGGCCTCGTCCACCGAGGCGCGCATGGCCTCGACGACCTCCGGGCCGGCCAGGAAGTTGCCCACGACCACGAAGTCGGCGCCGGCCACCCCGCCGGCCCAGGGGGTGCACAGGCTGCCGGTCAGGTGCGCGCCGGGGCCCGCCACGGGCAGCGCCGCGACCTGGCGCAGCGCCAGGTCGCGGTCGGCGTCGGCAAGGCCCGCGATCGCCTCCTCGGCCGTGCCGCCGTGGTGCAGGGTGCGCAGCATCTCGTAGCGCAGCCGCCGGTTGGTCCACGCCTGGGAGGCGACCACCCCGGCGGTGGGCACGAGGGCGGGCACGGCGTTGCCCACGGCGAGCGAGCAGCTCGCCGTGGCGGCGCCGAGGAGGCGGGAGTCCGCGCTCCTGGCGATCACGGTGTAGGTCACGAGCACCTCCTGGCCGTCGGGACGGCCGTTTCGTCGTACCGGGTCGTTGTCCCGCCGGCCGCGGCGGACCGGGTGCTCCCGGCGCGCCCGGGACGGCGGGTGTGGTCGGGGGGCGTCCCGCCTGCATAGGGTGGGAGGACACCGACGACCAGGTGTGCACCGGCAGGGCGGCCGGATCCGGCCTGCCGGAGCCCACGGGGCGGACGGCTCATTCCTACCACCGGGAGGCGGCCCATGGCACGCGGAGCACGGATCGTCGGGCTGGCCGCCGCCGCGGGACTGGCCCTGAGCGCCTGTTCGGTGGGCGAGGGCGTTGACCTCGCGGGGGCCGGGGAGCTGGACACCGACGACTACCTCCGGGTCGCCATCGCCGGGGAGCCGGACCAGCTGGACCCCCACAACACCAGCGCCTACTTCTCCTTCCAGATCCTGGAGAACGTCTACGACACCCTGGTGGAGCCGGACGAGAACCTCGAGATGCAGCCGGCCCTCGCCGAGTCCTGGGAGGTCAGCGAGGACCAGCTGTCCTGGACGTTCCGCCTGCGCGAGGACGTCGTCTTCCACGACGGCTCCCCGTTCACCGCCGAGGACGTCGTCTACTCCTACGACCGGATCATCGACGAGCAGCTGGCCAACGCCTACCGGCTGTCCGCCGTCGAGGACGTCGTGGCGGTGGACGAGCACACCGTGCGCATCGACGTGTCCCAGCCGACGCCCGCCCTGCTCGCCGCGATCGGCGGGTACAAGGGCATGGCCATCGTCGAGCAGCAGAACGTGGAGAGCGGGGACGTCCAGCTCGACCCGGTGGGCACCGGCCCGTTCGAGGTGGTGGGCAACACCGCCGGCACGGCCGTGACCCTGCGGGCCAACGACGACTACTGGGGCGAGGGGCCCCACGTGCCGGGGGTCGTCTACCGGTTCATCTCGGAGGGCAGCACCGCGCTCGCCGACCTCACCGCCGGGGAGGTGCACTGGACCGACTCCATCCCGCCGCAGCGGGTGAACTCCCTGCGGCAGAACCCCGACGTCGAGGTCGCCGGGGTCCCCTCGACGGACTACTGGTACGTCACCATGAACCAGGCCCGCCCGCCCTTCGACTCCCCCGAGGCGCGCCTGGCCGTGGCCCGGGCCATCGACCGGGAGGCCATCGCCCAGGTCACCTGGTACGGCAACGCCACGGTCAACCAGACCGCCGTCCCGGAGACCTCGGTCTGGTACCACGAGTACGCGCCCTTCGAGCAGGACCCGGAGCGGGCCCGGGAGCTCGCCGAGAGCTCCGGGCTCACCGGGGAGACCATCGACCTCATGGTCACCAACGAGTACCCGGAGACGGTCACGGCCGCCCAGGTGATCGCCGCGAACCTCTCCGAGATCGGGGTGTCCACGAACATCCGGACCCTGGACTTCGCCACGTGGCTCGACGAGCAGGCGCAGGGCAACTTCGACATGCTGCTGCTGGGCTGGCTCGGCAACGTGGACGTGAACGACTACTACTACAACCAGCACCACTCGGAGGGCTCCAACAACGCCCAGGGCTACAGCAACCCCGAGGTCGACCGGCTGCTGGAGGCCGGTCGCACCGAGACCGACCCGGACGCCCGCAAGGAGTTCTACGACCGGGCGGCGGAGCAGATCGTGGACGACGCCAGCTACGTCTACCTCTACAACCCCGACGTGGTCCAGGCCTGGGCCCCCGAGCTGCAGGGCTACGAGGCCCGCCCGGACCGGGCGATCCGGTTCAAGGACGTCCGGCTCGAGGAGGACACGGAATGAACAGCCCGCTCCTGAGATTTCTCGCCAAGCGCCTGCTGCACACCGCGGTGGTGCTCTTCGGGGTGCTGGTCGTGGTCTTCGCGCTCCTGCAGCTCGTCCCCGGCGACCCGGTGCGGGTGGCCCTGGGCACCCGGTTCACGCAGGAGTCCTACGACGCGCTGCGCGAGGCCTCCGGGCTGGACCGGCCCCTGCTGGTGCAGTTCTTCGCCTACGTCGGCAACGCCCTGACGGGGAACCTGGGGGTGAGCTTCCGCAGCGGCGAGCCGGTGACGCTCATCCTCCTGGACCGCCTCCCGGCCACCGTGTCCCTGGCCCTGGCCGGGATCGCGATCGCGCTGCTCATCGCCTTCCCGCTCGGCACCTGGGCCGCCCTGCGCCGGGGTTCCGCGGCGGACGGCGGGATCCGCGCCGTGAGCCAGTTCGGCGTCTCGGTCCCCGACTTCTGGCTGGGGCTGCTGCTGATCATCGTGTTCTCCACGATGCTCGGGCTGCTGCCGCCCTCCGGCTACGTGCCCTTCACCGAGGACCCGTGGGGGTGGGTCCAGCGGGTGATCCTGCCGGGCCTGGCCGTGGGGGTGGTCTCCGGGTCGATCATGACCCGCTACGTGCGCTCGGCGGTGCTCGACGTCGTCGGCTCCAACTACGTCCGCACCGCCCACTCCAAGGGGCTGCCGCGCCGGGCGGTCGTCGGCCGGCACGTGCTGCGCAACGCCCTCGTGCCGATCCTGACCGTGGCGGGCGTGCAGGCGGCGACGATGCTGGGCGGGCTCATCGTGATCGAGGTGGTCTTCGCGTGGCCGGGGCTGGGGCGGCTGGTGTTCGACGCCGTCGCGGCCCGCGACTATCCGGTGGTCCAGGGCACGGTGCTGCTGATCGCCCTGATGTTCCTGCTCGTCAACCTGCTCGTGGACATCCTGTACGCCGTCGTCGACCCGAGGATCCGTGTGTCATGACCACCTCCCGGACGCCCCCGCCCGAGCGCCGCGCCCCGAGCGCCGGCCCCGCCCGCACCGGACCCGTGCCCGGTCCGGCGGAGCTCCCCGAGGAGACCGCCCGCACGGGCACCGTGCGGATGCTGATCTCCAACAAGGTCACGGCGGCGGGACTGGTGATCCTGCTGCTGGTGGTGCTGCTGGCGCTGTTCGGGCGCTGGATCGCGCCCTACGGCGCCAACGACATCGACGTGGTCAACGCCCTGCGCCCGCCCTCGGGCGCGCACCTGTTCGGCACCGACGAACTGGGCCGGGACGTGTTCTCCCGGGTGGTGCTCTCCGCCCGCGTCTCGCTCACCGTGGGGCTCGTGGCGGTGGGCATCGCCCTGGTGGTGGGGGTGGCCGTGGGGCTGGTGGCCGGCTTCTTCGGCGGCTGGCTGGACACGGTGATCATGCGCAGCGCCGACGTGCTCTTCGCGTTCCCCATCCTGCTGCTGGCCATGGCGATCGTGGCCGTGCTCGGGCCCGGGCTGACCACGGCGATGATCGCGATCGGGGTGGTCTACACGCCCATCTTCGCCCGGATCACCCGCGCCTCCACGCTGGCCGTCCGCGAGGAGCTCTACGTCAAGGCCTCGGTGTCCGTGGGGGCGTCCAACGGGCTGATCCTGCGCCGGCACGTGCTGCCGAACATCATGGGCCCGATCACCGTCCAGACCTCCCTCTCGCTGGCCTTCGCGATCCTCTCCGAGGCCGCCCTGTCCTTCCTGGGCCTGGGCATCCAGCCCCCGGAGCCCTCCTGGGGCCGGATGCTCTACGACGCGCAGGCCTTCATCTACGACGCCTGGTGGATGAGCGTGTTCCCGGGCCTGGCGATCTTCCTCACCGTGCTGGCGTTCAACCTCGTGGGCGACGGCATGCGCGACGTCCTGGACCCGCGCCAGCGCACCGCCGACGAGATCCGCAGGAGCGCCTGATGCCCACGACCGAGCACCGCCGGCCCGCCCCGCCGTCCCCCACCGGAGGGGACGTGCTGCTGGACGTGCGCGACCTCGCCGTGCGCATCGGCCCGGCCGAGATCGTCAACGGCGTGTCCTTCTCCGTCCCCCGCGGGGGCACCCTGGGCATCGTGGGCGAGTCCGGCTCCGGGAAGTCCATGACGGTGCTCGCGGCCACCGGGCTGATCGACTCCCCGCCCGCTCGGGTGAGCGGGCAGTCCCTGCTGGACGGCCAGGACATCGTGGCCATGGACCCCCGGCGGCTGCGCGGCGTCCACGGCAAGCGGATCGGCTTCGTCTTCCAGGACCCGTCCACGTCCCTGAACCCCGTGCTGACCGTCGAGCAGCAGCTCACCGAGGCCCCGCGCTTCCACCTGGGCCTGACCCGCCGCGAGGCCCGCCGCCGCGCCCTCGAGCTGCTCGAGGCCGTGGGCATCCCCGACCCGCAGTCCCGCCTCGCCTCCTACCCGCACCAGCTCTCCGGCGGGATGAAGCAGCGCGTGATGATCGCGCTGGCCCTGGCCTGCGACCCCGAGCTGCTCGTGGCGGACGAGCCGACCACCGCCCTCGACGTCACCACCCAGGCCCAGATCCTCGAGCAGGTCAAGCAGTTGCAGGCGTCCCGCGGGATGAGCGTGATCTGGATCAGCCACGACCTCGGGGTGGTCGCCGGGATCGCGGACCGGGTGGCCGTGCTCTACGGCGGGCAGGTCGTGGAGTCCGCGCCGCTCGAGGAGCTCTTCACCGACCCCCGCCACCCCTACACCCGGGGGCTGATGGCCTCCCGGCCGCAGACCGCCGGCCGCAAGGGCGAGCTCGCCGTGATCCCCGGCAGCCCGCCGGACCCCAAGCACCTGCCCCAGGGCTGCCTGTTCTGGGACCGCTGCCCGGTCCGCGGGAACCCCCGCTGCGAGACGGAGCGCCCGCCGGAGACCACGGTGGGCCCGGAGCACACGGTGCGCAGCTTCTACGGCGCGGAGCGCACCGGCCGGACAGGAGGAGCCCGATGACCGACGACGAGCGCCCGCTGCTGAGCGTGCGGGACCTGCAGGTCCGCTTCCCCGTCACCACCGACCGGGGCAAGGGCGTGGTGCACGCGGTGGCCGGGATCGACTTCGACATCCACCGGGGCCGCACCGTGTCCCTCGTGGGCGAGTCCGGCTCCGGGAAGTCCACGGTGGCCAACGCGCTGATGCACCTCGTGGAGCCCAGCGCCGGGACCGTGCTGCTCGACGGCCGGGACATCACCTCGGTGCGGGGCAAGGAGCTCAAGGCCCTACGCCGGCGGATCGCCATGGTGTTCCAGGACCCGTTCGCGTCCCTGGACCCGCGCCAGCACGTCTCCCGCGCCGTCGAGGAGCCGCTGGAGGTGCACGGCCTCGGCGGGGACCGGGCCGGCCGCCGCCGCCGGGTGGCGGAGCTGTTCGAGCTCGTGGGGCTGTCCGGCCGGTTCCTGGACCGGTACCCCCACGAGCTCTCCGGCGGGCAGCGCCAGCGCGTGTCCATCGCCCGGGCCCTGGCGGGGGAACCGGACCTGATCATCCTCGACGAGGCCACCGCCTCGCTGGACGTCTCGGTGCAGGCCCAGATCATGAACCTGCTCAACCGGCTGCAGGGCGAGCTCGGGCTCACCTACCTGTTCATCGCCCACGACCTCGCCGTGGTGGAGCACATGAGCGACCACGTGCTGGTGATGTACCTGGGACGGCTGATGGAGGACGGGGACGTGCAGGACGTCTTCGACGCCCCCGCCCACCCCTACACGAAGGCCCTGCTCGCCTCGGCCCCCGCCGCGAACCCGGTGGCGGAGCGGCGGCGGAGGACCGCGCCGCTGGAGGGAGAGGTCCCCTCCCCCCTCCACCCGCCCTCCGGCTGCGTCTTCCGCACCCGCTGCCCGTGGGCGGCCGACGAGTGCGCCGGCACCGTGCCCGTCCCGGTGCCGCCCCCGCCGCACCGGAGCGCCGGGCCGCAGCCGGGGCACGGCGGCCGCGGACCCGCCGTCCGGGAGCACGTCGCCGCCTGCATCCGGCTGCCGGAGGTGCGGGCGTCGTCGGGCACGGGCACCCCGTCCCCGGAGGCCCCGCCCACCGGGGCGCACTCCGCGACGACCCCGGCGGGCGCGACGCGCTCCGCGCCGTGGGACGCCGGCGCCCCCGATCCCTGATCCGGAGCACGACCGACCCGACCACCTTGGAGCCGAGATGAGCGACCGACCCTCCGTCCCCGGAGCACACGTGCGGGACGACGACACCACGCCGCGCGACGGCGGTGACGCCGACCTCCTGTCCCCCGGGGAGCTGGCCCCCGCCGAGCACCGGAAGACGCACCGGATCCGGTGGGCGGGCCTGGTGGCCGGTCTGGCCCTGTCCCTGCTGGTCTACGCCGTGCTGCCCGCGGACCTGGCCCACCCCGCCAAGCTCACCGCCGCCACGGCCGTCCTGATGGGCGTGTGGTGGATGACCGAGGCGATCCCGATCCCGGCCACCGCCCTGCTGCCGCTGATCGTCTTCCCCGTGCTCGGGGAGGACGTGGCGGTCGACGACGTCGGGGCCTCCTACGGCAGCAACATCATCTTCCTGTTCATGGGCGGGTTCCTGCTCGCGCTGGCGATGCAGCGCTGGAACCTGCACCGCCGGATCGCCCTGCGCACGGTCCGGGTGATGGGGACCCGGCCGGCCCGGATGGTGGCCGGGTTCATGGTCGCCACGGCCTTCCTCAGCATGTGGGTGTCCAACACGGCCACCGCGGTCATGATGCTGCCCATCGGCGTGTCCGTGCTGCTGCTGCCGAATCTGCTGAAGGACTCCGGGCCGGGCTCCGAGGGCGCGACGGAGGGCGCCCTGCAGGACGCCGAGCTGGGAGACGCGGACCCGCAGAGCACCGAGGTGAAGGAGGCCGTCATCACCTCGGACTTCGGGACCTCGCTGATGCTGGGCATCGCCTACGCCGCCTCGATCGGCTCGCTGAGCACGATCATCGGCACCCCGCCCAACACGCTGATGGTCGGTTACCTGCAGGAGGCCCACGGCATCACCGTGGGCTTCGGCCAGTGGATGCTCGTGGGCGTCCCGCTGTCCGTCGTCATGCTCGGCATCGCCTGGTTCCTGCTCACCAAGGTGCTGTTCAGACCCGAGATCGACGAGATCCCCGGGGGCCGGAAGCTGATCGACGGCGAGCTGCGCAAGCTCGGTCCCATGTCCACCGGGGAGAAGCTCGTGCTCGCCGTGTTCGTGCTGGCCGCGCTCAGCTGGGTGTTCGTGCCCGTCCTCTTCGACGACCCGCCGATCAGCGACGCCGGCATCGCCATGGCCGTGGGGCTCCTGCTGTTCCTGCTGCCCGCCGGCGCCCGGCGCGGGGTCCGGCTGCTGGACTGGGAGACCGCCGTCAAGCTGCCCTGGGGCGTGCTCCTGCTCTTCGGCGGAGGCCTGGCCCTGTCCTCCCAGTTCTCCTCCTCCGGGCTGACCGACTGGATCGGGGAGGGCGCCGCCGCCCTGGGGGCGGTCCCGGTGGTCCTCGTCGTCGCGATCCTCGCGGCCGGCATCCTGTTCCTGACGGAGCTCACCAGCAACACGGCCACGGCCGCCACGTTCCTGCCGGTCTCCGGCGGAGTGGCCCTGGGGCTCGGACTGGACCCGATGCTGCTGGCCGTCCCCGTGGCCCTCGCGGCCACGTGCGCGTTCATGCTGCCGGTGGCCACGCCGCCCAACGCGATCGCCTTCGGCTCCGGCTACGTGACCATCGGGCAGATGCTCCGCGGCGGGCTGTGGCTGAACCTCATCGGCATCGCCCTGGTCACGCTCGTCACGATGACCCTGGCCACCTGGGTGTTCGGCATCGTGTACTGACGGGGACCCGGCTCAGCCGCCGGTCCCGCCGTCGTGCTCCAGCTCGGCCAGCACCGGGAAGTGGTCCGAGGCCCACACCCCGCCCGGTCGCTCGGCCAGGACCCGGGAGCCCAGCACGCGGACGGGGCCGCCGTGCAGGATCCAGTCCAGCCGCGGCGTCCTCGCCCCCGGCGGACGGTAGCGGTGGAAGGTGCCGGGGGCGTCCGGGGGGAGGGTGTCGCGCAGCCCGCCGGCCACGGCGGCGTCCCACGTCCGGGACCGCCCGGCGGCCGCGTTCCAGTCCCCGAGGAGCAGCAGCGGCCCCTCCCAGCCGAGGAGCAGCCCCTGCAGGGCGGCCAGCTGCCGCAGCCGGGCGCGCTCCGGCCACGGGTCCAGATGGGTGGCGACCGCCCGCCAGGCCACCCCGGTGCGCCGGTCCGTGAGGTCCGCGAGGACCGCGGTGCGCGGAAAGGCGTCCCCGGCCCCCCGGGAGCCCGGGACCTCCGGGGTGCGGGACAGCCACCGCTGCCGCCACCGGTCCACCGTGAAGCGGGTGGTGTCCACGGCCAGCAGGCAGCGCTCGCCGCGTCCACCGGCGTCCCGGCCCGTCCCGAGGAGGACGTGCCCCGGTCCCAGCGCGTCGCGGAGCGGGTGCAGCTGCTCCGGGTGGACCTCCTGGAGGGCGGCCAGGTGCGGCCGGTGGGCGCGCAGCAGGGCCTGCACCGCCGGCGCCCGGGTGAACCACGCGTCCGGGGCGCCGCGGCGGTACCGCGGCAGGGGGCGGCGGACGTTGAAGGTCATGGCCGTGAGCACGCCCCGGCCCCGCGGACCGCGGGGGTCGGCGGGGCCGGGGCGACCGGTGGCTGCCACGGTGGCGGCAGGTTCCGCTGCGCGGACGACGGCGTGGACTACTGCGCGGCGGACTCGGCCGCGTCCTGCTCCGTGCGGGCGCCGCCGTGCTGCAGGGCACCGCCGCTGTTCTCGAGGTGGGCGCGCATGAACCACTGGAAGAGCTCGAGCTCCTTGACCTGGCCGATGAGCATGTCCTCGGTGACGGGATCGAGCTCCCCCACCTTCTGGATGGCGTCCCGGTGGTCCTCGATGATCCCGTTGTAGACGAGGTCCAGGGCCGCGAGGTGCTCCACGGCGGTGGCGCGGTGGACCGAGTAGTCGTCCCAGGTGCGGACCCGCACGAGGTCCCCGGGCAGGCCGCTGGGGCCCACGCCCATGGTGGCCATCCGCTCGGCCAGCTCGTCGACGAAGCCGCGCACGAGCTCGATCTGCGGGTCCAGCATCTCGTGGACGGAGATGAAGTTGGGCCCGACCACGTTCCAGTGGGCGTGCTTGAGGGTCAGCTGGAGGTCGTTGAGCGCGTGCAGGCGCTGCTGCAGGGTCTGGGCGACCTCGTGACCGTTCTCCGTGGACAGGCCGGGCACGGTGTAGGGGGCGGCGCTCTGGTTCGTGGTGGCCATGGGATCGTCTCCTGGTTCCGGCCGCCGCCGGACGGCGACCTCGATCGACAACAGTGGGCGGCCCGCCGGAGCGGGCCCTCCCGACCCACTATCCCACGCCCCCCGAGGACTGTCAGCACCCTGTCCATTCGCTGAGCGCGATATCCGCCCCCGGCCTCCTCTCCCCGGAACCCTTGCCAGGACCCCGGAGCCGCTGGTGGGATGGGACCATGACGATCCCCGGCAACCAGCTCCCCGACGACCCGCACCTGGCCGACGACGTCGGCGTGCCCGACACCCCGGCGCGCGACCTCGAAACCGCCCAGGACCCGCTGGGCCAGACCAACGCCGGCCAGCGCGTCCCGAGCGCGGGCGACGCCGAGGACCCCGCCGACCCGGACTTCGGCGCCGGCGCGGACGGCCCCGGCCCCACGGCCGGGGACTGAGCCGCACCGGCCGCGCTCCGCGTCCGGCCACCGCTACCCTGGGCCCATGAGCACCCGGGGCACCAGCACGCGCGGCATCACCGAGGCCACGGGCATCCCGTGGGAGACCTGGACGGCCCGGCTCGAGGCCCACGGTGCCCGCCGGATGAGCCACACCCAGATCGCCGGGCACCTGGCGGAGCAGCTCGACGGCGTCGTCGCCAATCCGGGGTGGTGGGCCCAGCAGATCACGGTGGCCTACGAGCAGCACATCGGCGCCCGGCGCCCCGGCCAGGCCGGGGACGGGAGCTGGGCCGTCAGCGCCGGCCGGACCGTGCCGGGCACGGCGGACGAGGTGCTGGCCCGCTGGGAGGACCTCATGGGCGGAGCCGCCGAGGTCGCCGGCGTGGCCTCCGAGGGCCCACCCGGCACCAGCGCCACCGGGACGTGGCGGTACTGGCGGGTGCGCCTGGTCGACGGCTCCCGGGTCACGGTGCACCTCAGGGCCAAGGACGACGATCGGTGCACGGTGGGCGTGAGCCACACCGGACTGGCCTCCCCCGAGGACGTCGAGCACCGGCGGGCGTTCTGGAAGGAGCGGCTGCGCGAGCTCTGAGGCCCCCTCCGCGCCGAACTTGTGGCGTGCATCACTTCTCGCCTACGGTGACCCAGGTACCTGAGACGAGGAGTATCGGATGAATCTGCCCTATCCGCACCTGCTGTCGCCCCTGCAGCTGGGCGGCACGACCCTGCCGAACCGGGTGCTCATGGGCTCGATGCACACCGGACTCGAGGAGCAGCCCGGCGGGTTCGAGCGGCTCGCGGCGTTCTACGCGGAACGGGTGCGCGGCGGCGTCGGGCTCATCGTCACGGGCGGCGTCGGGCCCAATCCCGAGGGCGCCACCCGCGCCGGCGGCGCCCTCCTGCGCACCCCCGAGGAGGTGGCTCGGCACCGCCTGGTGACCGAGGCCGTGCACGCCGAGGGCGGGCGGATCGCGCTGCAGATCCTGCACTCCGGCCGCTACGCCAAGGCCCCGGCCGCGGTGGCCCCCAGCCCGCTGCGCGCCCCCATCAGCCCGGTGGTCCCGCACGAGCTCACCGGCGAGGAGATCGAGCGGACCATCGAGGACTTCGCCCGCACCGCGGCCCGGGCCCGGGAGGCCGGCTACGACGGCGTGGAGATCATGGGCTCCGAGGGCTACCTCATCAACGAGTTCGTCGCCGCCGAGACCAACCACCGCACCGACGAGTGGGGCGGGTGCTGGGCGAACCGGATGCGCCTGCCCGTCGAGATCGTCCGCCGCGTCCGCGAGCGCACGGGCCCGGAGTTCCTGCTGATCTACCGGCTGTCGATGCTGGACCTGGTCCCGGGCGGCTCCACGGTCGAGGAGGTCGTGGAGCTGGCGCGGGCGGTCGAGGCCGCCGGGGCCACGCTGCTCAACACCGGCATCGGCTGGCACGAGGCCCGGATCCCCACCATCGCCACGGTGGTCCCCCGGGGCGGCTTCTCCTGGGTGACGCGCCGGCTGAAGGGCGAGGTCGGGATCCCGCTGGTCGCGGTGAACCGCATCAACACCCCGGAGACGGCGGAGCGGGTCCTCGCGGAGGGCGACGCCGACATGGTCTCCCTCGCCCGGCCGCTGCTCGCGGACCCGGACTTCGTGGCCAAGGCCGCGCGGGGCCGCGCCGACGCCATCAACACCTGCATCGCCTGCAACCAGGCCTGCCTGGACCACACCTTCGCCGGGCGCACCGCCTCCTGCCTGGTCAATCCGCGGGCGGGCCACGAGACGCTGCTGCGCCTGGGGCCCACCCGCCGGTCCGAGCGGATCGGCGTGGTCGGGGCCGGCCCCGCCGGGCTCGCCTTCGCGGTCGGCGCCGCGGAGGCCGGCCACGCCGTGACGCTGTTCGAGGCCGAGGAGCACATCGGCGGGCAGTTCTGCATGGCCCTGCGCATCCCCGGCAAGGAGGAGTACGGCGAGACCCTGCGCTACTACGGCGTGCGGCTGGCGGAGCTCGGGGTGGACGTGCGGCTGGGGACGCCCGCCACGCCCGCGCACCTGGACGGCTTCGACCGGGTGGTGCTCGCCACCGGCGTGGTGCCGCGGGTGCCCGCGATCGAGGGCGTGGACCACCCCTCGGTCGTGGGCTACCGGGACGTCCTGCAGCACGGCGCACCGGTCGGGCGGCGGGTCGCCGTCCTGGGCGCCGGGGGGATCGGCTTCGACGTCGCCGAGTACCTGCTGCACTCCCCCGGCACCGGGACCGACTTCTACCGGGCGTGGGGTGTGGACACCACGCTCGCCGCCCGCGGCGGCCTGGTCCCGCCCGCACCGCCGCGCCCTGCCCGCGAGGTGACGCTGCTGCAGCGCTCCCCCGGCAAGCCCGGGGCCGGCCTGGGCCGCACCACGGGGTGGATCCACCGGGCCTCGCTCAAGGCCGGGGGCGTGCGCACCCTCAGCGGCGTGAGCTACCGGCGGATCGACGACGACGGGCTGCACCTCGCCGTCCCCGGACCCGACGGCGCCGCGGCCGTGGAGCAGGTGCTCGCCGTGGACACCGTGGTGCTGTGCACCGGACAGGAGCCGCTGCGGCAGCTGCACGACGCGCTGCTCGCCGCCGGCCACGACGCCGGCGCCGTACCGGTGCACCTCATCGGCGGGGCGGACGTGGCGGCCGAGCTGGACGCCAAGCGGGCGATCCGCCAGGCCACGGAGCTCGTCGCCGCCATCGGCTGACCGGCCCCCGTCCCGGGACCCCGGCGGGGGGCGGCACCGGCGCGGCACGGGTGCCGTGCGGGACCGGGCCCGGGGTGCCACGATGGGACCAGCCCCGCGGAAAGGACCTCCATGCAGCTCGATCTCCTGCTCGTCAACGCCACGGTCCGCACGATGGACCCCGCCCGGCCACGGGCGTCGAGCCTGGGGGTGCACGGAGGGCGGATCGTGGTCCTCGACGACCCCGGGGTCCCGGCGGCCGAGACCGTGGACCTGGGCGGGGCCACGGTGCTGCCCGGGTTCGTGGACGCGCACTGCCACACCACGTGGTTCGGGCTGGGCCTCGCCGAGGTGGACCTGTCCGAATGCACCTCCCTGGACCGGCTCTACGAAGCCCTGGAGCGGGGCATGGCCGCCAAGCCGCGGGACGAGGAGTGGCTCATGGCCACCGGCTTCTACCCGGCCACCGTGGGCGGGGCCCTGCCCGACATCGACGTCCTGGACCGCATCACCGGCAGCACGCCGCTGTTCGTGCGGCACACTTCCGGCCACGCCGCGGTGGTGAACTCGGAGGCGCTGCGCCGTGCCGGGGTGCTCACCCCCGGCACCCCGGACCCGGTGGGCGGGCGAGTGGTGCGCGACGACGCCGGGCGGGCCACCGGCCTGGTCGAGGAGACGGCCCAGGCGATGGTCCAGGAGCTGTTCCGCCCGTACCCGCTGGGCAAGATCGTGGCCGCCCTCGATCGCGCCACCGCCCGCTACGCCGCCGAGGGCATCACCACGTTCGCGGAGGCTGGGATCGGCGGCGGCTGGATCGGGCACAACCCGGCCGAGCTGCTGGCCTACCAGCGGGCCCGCGAGGAGGGCGCCCTGCACGCCCGCGCGCAGGTGATGCCCGTGCTGGACGTGCTGCACGAGATCGGCGGGCTGGGGGACGGCTCCGCCCGCGGACTGGACCTCGGGCTGCGCACCGGGTTCGGCGACGACGAGCTCGTGCTGGGGCCGGTGAAGGTCTTCGTCGACGGCTCGCTGCTCGGGGAGACCGCCGCGGTGACCGAGGCGTTCTGCGGCAGCGGGCACTCCACGGGGTACTTCCAGGAGAACCCCGAGCAGATGGCGGCGGCGGTCCGGGAGGCCTACCGGGCGGGCTGGTCGGTGGCCGCCCACGCGATCGGGGACCGGGCCATCGACTTCGCGATCGACGTGATCACCGGGTGCCAGGACGCGCACGGGCGCCGCCGCTTCCCCAACCGGATCGAGCACGCCAGCATCACCCGCCCCGACCAGCTCGCGCGGCTCGCCGCCGCCGGGATCTGCGTCACCCCGCAGATCGGCTTCCTGCGCCCCATGGCCGTGCAGTTCCGCCGGCTGCTGGGCCCGCAGCGCACGGACTGGACCTACCGGGGCCGCAGCTTCCTCGACGCGGGCGTGCGGATCGCGGGCAGCTCCGACCGCCCGGTCGCCGACGGCGACGTGCTGCGCTCCGTCCAGGCCTGGACCGACCGCCTCGACGGGGACGGGCGCCGCTTCGGCCCCGCCGCCGAGCGGCTGGACGTCATGGAGGCACTGGCCGCCTACACCTCCGAGGCCGCGGCCGCCCTGGGCATGGCCGACCGGATCGGGTCCCTCGCCATCGGCAAGCAGGCGGACCTGGTGGTGCTCGAGCAGGACCCGGTGGAGGTGCACCGGCGCGGGGAGTCGGTGGAGCACATCGGCGTGCGCGCCACGTGGCGCGGCGGCCGGCTCACCCACCGGGCCGGTTGAGCCGGTAGCCTGCTGCCCCGTGGACGACTCCGTGACCGACTCCGTGACCGACTCCGTGGGCGGGCGCCCGGGTCCCGTGCCCCCGCCCGTGCGCTGGGCGACCGCGGCCGAGCTGTCCTCCGCCCAGCTGTACGGCCTCCTGCGGCTGCGCACCGACGTGTTCGTCGTGGAGCAGGCCTGCCCCTATCCCGAGCTCGACGGCCGGGACCTCGAGCCCGGCTGCCGGCACGGCTGGATCGAGCGGGACGGGCGGGTGCTCTCGACGCTGCGGCTGCTCGTGGAGGACACTCCGGACGGGTCCGCGCTGCTGCGGATCGGCCGCGTGGCCACCGCCGCGGACGCGCGCGGGCAGGGTCTCTCGGCCGCCCTGCTGCGCGCGGCGCTGGCCCGCTGCGGTCCGGCCCCGGTCGTCCTCGACGCCCAGGCCCACCTGGAGGGCTGGTACGGGCGGTTCGGCTTCGCGCGCGCCGGGGAGACGTTCCTCGAGGACGGCATCCCGCACGTGCCCATGCGCCGGTAGGCCGCTCAGCTCTCGACCAGGATCCCGTCCTCGTCCGCCCACACGGTGCGGCCGGGGCGGAAGGTCACGCCCTCGATGACGACCGGCACGTCCTGCTCCCCGACGCCGTCCTTGGCGGACTTGCGTGGGTTGGAGCCCAGCGCCTTGACCCCCAGGGGCAGCCCGGCGAGGGCGACCCGGTCCCGGACCGGACCGTTGACGATGACACCGGCCCAGCCGTTGCGCACGGCGGACTCCGCGATCATGTCCCCCATGAGGGCGGTGCCCATCGAGCCGTGCCCGTCCACCACCAGGACCGCCCCGTCCCCCGGGGAGTTGAGCACCGCCTTGACGAGGCCGTTGTCCTGGAAGCAGCGCACCGTGCGGACCGTGCCGGTGAAGGCGCGCACCCCGCCCAGGTCGAGGAACTGGCGCGGGCAGGACATCAGCTGCTCCCCGCGCTCGTCGTAGAGGTCGGCGGTGGTGAACGGGCGCGGATCGGTCATCTGCTGCTCCTCGGCATGCGGTGGCGGTCTCGGTGCCAGCCTAGTCAGCGGCGCCCGGCGGGCGGGCCGCCGCGCGCTCCTCCGCCCCCGCGGCGGTGGAGCCGGTGGCCGTGCCCAGCGGGAGCTCCTCGATCAGCAGGGACAGCACCAGGCACGCCGCGGCCACCGGCAGCCCCCACAGGTAGAGCGGAGGCAGGGCCTGGGCGAAGGCCTGGGCCACCGCCTCCTGAGCCGGGGCGGACAGGGAGGCGAGCACCTGCGGGATCAGTGCGTTGACGTCGGCCCCGGCCGGGGACGAGACGTCCCCGAGGGCGCCGTCGAGCCGGGCGACGAACACCGAGCCGAACACCGCGATCCCGAAGGAGGCGCCGGTCTGCCGGAAGTAGTTCGAGGCGGACGTCGCGGCCCCCACGTCCGCCGGCGGCACGGCGTTCTGCACGATCAGCACGAGGTTCTGCAGGAGACAGCCGATCCCCAGACCGATCACGGCCATGCCGGTGGCCGTCAGCGCGTAGGGGGTGCTTTCGTCGATCGTGGAGAGCAGCACGAGGCCCGCGGCCATCACCGCCGAGCCCAGTACCGGCCACAGCCGGTAGCGGCCGGTGCGCGCGATGCGCCGCCCCGTGCCGATGGTGCCGGCGAGCATCCCGGCCGTCACGGGGATCATCATCAGACCGGCCGCCGTGGCCGAGGCGCCCTCCACCATCTGCAGGTACGTGGGCAGGTAGGTGATCGTGGCGAACATGATCACGCCCATCCCGACGGCCGCCGCCGTGGGCACCACGAAGTTGCGCACCCGGAACAGGTGCAGCGGGATGATGGGTTCCGCGGCACGGCGCTCGACCAGTACGAACATCCCCGTCAGCACGGCGACCGCCCCGGCCAGCCCGAGGATCGGCGGGCTCGCCCAGGGGTGGACGGTGCCGGCCCAGGTGGTCAGCAGCACGAACGCGACGCTGCCCGCGGCCAGCAGCGCGGTCCCGAGCACGTCCAGCCGCACGCGACCGCGCGGCACGTGCGGCAGGTGCAGGAAGCGCGGGATGAACACGAGCGTGACCAGGCCCAGCGGCAGGTTGATGCAGAACACCCAGCGCCAGCTCACGAGGTCGGTGAGGAACCCGCCCAGCAGCGGCCCGCTCACCGAGGCGAGGCCGAAGGCCGCCCCGATCACGCCCATGTACTTCCCGCGCTCGCGCGCCGGGACGAGGTCCGCGATGATCGCCTGCGCCCCGATCAGCAGACCTCCGCCGCCGAGGCCCTGCAGGGCACGGAACACGATGAGCTGCGTCATGTCCTGGGCTGCGCCGGCCAGGACCGAGCCCAGGAGGAAGACCACCACGGCCACGAGGAAGATCCGCTTGCGCCCGTAGAGGTCGCCCAGCTTCCCGTAGACCGGCAGGCCCACCGTGGCCGCCAGCACGTACGCCGTGACCACCCACGAGATGCGGTCCAGCCCGTCGAGGTCCCCGACGATCGCGGGCAGGGCGGTGGCCACGATGGTCTGGTCGAGGGCGGCCAGCAGCACGGCCATCAGCAGGCCGAGGAACGTGAGCCGCAGCTGCCGCTGCCCGGAACGCCCCGGGGCTCCTGTCACCGGGTCAGCGATCGACCTTGACGACGGAGCCGTTGGCCACGTTGACGTACACGTCCACGGACGTCCCGTCGGGGTCGTCGACGTCGACCTCCCAGACGGTGGTGCCGTCCTCCGTGTCGAGCTGGGCGCCGTCGAGCGTGCCGTCCACCTCGTCCAGCGCGGTCCGGACGGCGTCCTCCAGCGGGACCTGGACCTGGGCGACCCGCTCGCGGTCCTCCTGGTCCAGCTGGTCGTCGCCCTCCTGGGGGGTGACCTCGGAGCCGTCCTGGGAGACGTCGACCTCCTTCTCCCGGTCGCCGACGGCGAGCTTGACCTCCCAGCCCTCCTCGCCGTCCTTGCGGTCGATCTCGAACACCTGGCCTCCCGTCACGGCCTCCTCGGCGGCGACGACCGCGCCCACCACGGCGGCGGCCTCGCCCCCGGTCTCCGGCGAGGAGGTCGAGGTGGCGGTGCCCGACGGTGAGGCGCCGGGGCTCCCGTCGGCGGTGGCCGTGCCCGAGGGCGTCGCGGACGGGCTCTCGTCGCCGGTCGCCGTGCCCGACGGCGTGGCCGAGGGGCTCCCGGCGCCGGTCGCCGGGTCCTCGGTGCCGGTGGGCTCGGCGGGAGCGCTGGTCGCGGCTCCGTCCGTGGCCTCCGCCCCACCTCCTTCGCCACCACCGCCGCCGTCACCGCACCCGGCGAGCAGCAGCGCCGAGAGCGCGAGCGCGGTCAGGGACAGGGCCTTTTGATCAGTGTGCTTCATACCAGGATTCTTCCCCCGGCGCGGCGTCCTGGCAAGGGGTCCGCCGCCGCGCCTGCTGCCGTCGACGCGGCTCCCAGGCACCACGTCTACTATCCTGGAGAGCGCCTGACCCGAGACCGGGGGCATGCACACCGCGATCGACGCCAGGAAGGAGGCGGCATGGGATTCCTCGAAAGCCTCGAGAAGAACATCGAGAAGGCCGTCCGCGCCGCCTTCACCACGGGCTCCCGCAAACGGGTGGAGGCGGTCGAGATCGCCAGCGCACTGCGCCGCGAGCTCGACCAGGAGGCCTTCACGATCTCCGCCGGGCGGACCATGGCCCCCAACGTGTTCGTCGTGGAGTTCTCCGACGAGGACTTCCCCCGCGCCCAGGACTGGGGCACGCCGCTGGCCGAGGAGCTGTGCGACGTCGTGATCAAGCACGCGCGCAGCCAGGCCTACACGCTGCAGGGAGCGGTGAAGGTCTCCTTCACCCACAACCCCGAGGTCGAGGCCGGCGAGTTCCGCGTGCACTCCTCGGCGCAGCGCACCGCCGAGTCCCCGAACACGCCGGCCACCCCGAGCGGGCACCGGATCGCCCGCGGCCACCGGGACCCGGAGGACGAGCCCACGCAAGCCGCGCCCGCGCAGGCCGCGTCCGCGCGGCGCTGGATCCCGGTGCTCGACGTCGAGGGCGAACGGTTCTCCATCAACGCGGACTCGATCGTGCTGGGCCGGTCCGCCGAGGCGGACATCACCGTGGAGGACACCGGGGTGTCCCGCAAGCACCTCGAGATCCGCCGGCAGGGCGAGCACTTCCTGGCCGTGGACCTCGGCTCGACCAACGGTTCCTACGTGGACGGGGAGCGGGTGATCGGCCGCTCCGAGCTGGTCAACGGTTCCGTGATCACCATGGGACGGACCCGGATCACGTTCCGCCTCCTGACCCCGAAGGGGAACCGCTGAATGTCCGAGCTGACCGTCACCCTCCTCCGCTTCGGGTTCCTGGCCCTCCTCTGGATCTTCATCTTCAGCATCGTGGCCAGCCAGGGTCGTGACCTGGCAGTCGGCGGGAAGCTCCCGGCCGTCCTGGGCCGGTCCCGCGCCGCGGCCGCACCGGCGGCTCCCGAGCCGACCGCGCCGCCCGCCGCCGGTCCCGGCACGGGCCAGCAGCGCTCCCGCCCGCAGACCCTCGCGGTGCTGGAGGGCCCGCTGCAGGGCCGCAGCTACGCCCTGGGCAACGCCCCCGTCCTGCTGGGCCGCTCCCCCGAGGCCACCGTCCCCCTCGGCGACGACTACGCCTCCGGGCGACATGCCCGGCTCTTCCCGCAGGGCTCCCGCTGGTTCCTCGAGGACCTCGGTTCCACCAACGGCACCTTCGTGGGCCAGCAGCGCCTCTCCCGGGCCGTGCCCCTCGACGCCGGGACCCCGTTCCGGGTGGGCAAGACCGTCCTGGAACTGAGGTCCTGACGCATGGCGATCGCCTTCCGCTACGCCGCGCGCTCCGACGTGGGCAGGGTCCGTTCGAAGAACGACGACTCCGCCTACGCGGGCCGGCACCTCGCGGTGGTCGCCGACGGCATGGGCGGGCACGTGGGCGGGGACGTCGCCTCCGCGTCCGCGGTCATGGACCTCACCTCCCTCGACCGGCCGGGGCACCACGGCGACGGCGCCACCGTGCTCGCGGACGAGATCCAGAACGCCAACCAGAACCTGGCCCGGCTGGTCCTGGGCAACCCCCGCCTCGGCGGGATGGGGACCACCGTCACGGCGCTGCTGGCCGACGAGGACGAGATCGTCGTCGCCCACATCGGCGACTCGCGGGCCTACCGGCTGCGCGGGGACGAGTTCCACCAGGTCACCCGGGACCACACGTTCGTGCAGCGGCTCATCGACGAGGGACGGCTGCGCCCGGACGAGGCGGAGTCCCACCCCCACAAGAACGTCCTGATGCGCGTGCTCGGGGACGTGGACGCCTCCCCCGAGATCGAGGTGGAGACCGTCCGCCCCGAGATCGGCGAACGGTGGCTGCTGTGCTCGGACGGGCTCAACGCCGTGGTCCGGCCCGAGACCATCGAGTCCGTGCTGCGCTCCGGGGACGACCTCAACCAGATCGTGGACACCCTCGTGGAGCTGACCCTGGACCGCGGGGCACCGGACAACGTCACCGTGGTGGTGGTGCAGGTGTTCGCGACCGACGACGACGCCCCGGTCGCGCCGCAGACCGGCGAGGCGCGCGGCGCGGTCCCGGACCCCGGCTTCGCCCGGACCTCGGACGAGCTGACCGGGGATGCGGCCGCCGGCCCGGAGTCCGCGGAGTCCTCCGCCGCGGTGCTTCGCCGCGACCTCGCGGCCCGTCCGCACCTGCTGGTGGGCGCCGCCGCCAACGCCACCCAGACCGGGCGCATCCCCACGGTGAGCGACAGCATCCTGCAGCGCCGCGCGACCCTGCTGCAGACCTCCGCGCCGGACACCCTGGCCGATCCCCAGGAGGTCGAGTCGGCGCTGCACCGGGCGGAGGCCACGGCCCCGTCCCCGCGCCGGCGCCGGAACCGGCGCGCGTTCACCGTGCTCGCCCTGGCCACGGTCGGGCTGCTGCTGGTGGCCGGCGGGTGGCTGACGACCAACTGGATCAACTCCCAGTACTACGTGGGCGAGCAGCAGGGCAGCGTGGCCATCTACAGCGGGGTCTCCCAGTCGCTGGGCCCCGTGAGCCTCAGCGACCTGGAGCGGACCACCGACCTGCGGGTCGAGGACCTGCCCGGCTACACCCAGGAGCGGGTCCGCAACGCCATCCCGGCGGG
This sequence comes from Kocuria oceani, assembly GCF_029524215.1. Lineage (NCBI taxonomy): Bacteria > Bacillati > Actinomycetota > Actinomycetes > Micrococcales > Micrococcaceae > Kocuria > Kocuria oceani. Next base: position 238,063 of record NZ_JARAMH010000005.1, read on the forward strand.
GAGCCTGGAGGAGGCCTTGCGGATCGTGCAGGAGCTGCGCGAGTCCGCCCCGGGCGCCGGCCCCGGGGCGGAGCCGCGCCCCACCGGCACCGTCCGCCGGGCCACCTCCTCGCCCACCACGGCCCAGGACGCGTCCCCCACGGCGTCGCCCGCCGCGAGCCCCGGAGGTGACCGATGAGCTCCACCGCCGGAACCCGCTCCCCCGAGGAGCCCGCCGAGGCCCGGCAGAAGCCGCGGCGGCTCACCGAGCTGCTGCTGCTGGTCGTGGCCGTGGCCATCGGCGTGGGCGCCAACATCCTCGTGGACCCGGACCAGCTCGGCACCGGGGACCCGCACATCCTGGTCTCCGGCCTGGTCCTGGGCGTCGGCGCGCTGCTCCTGCACCTGGTGGTCCGTCTGCGGGCCACGTACGCGGACCCCTACGTGCTGCCCATCGTGGTGGCCCTCAACGGCCTCGGCATCGCCATGATCCACCGCATCGACCTCACCACCGACCAGTCCGCCGCGCAGTCCCAGGTGCTGTGGACGGGGCTGGCGATGACCGCCGCCGGCCTGGTGCTCTGGTTCCTCAAGGACCACCGGGTGCTGCGCCGGATCACCTACATCTCCCTGGTGCTCAGCGGCCTGCTCCTGCTCCTGCCCCTGCTGCCGGGGCTCGGTGTGGAGCTCAACGGCGCCCGGATCTGGATCTCCGTGGGCGGGCGCACCTTCCAGCCGGGCGAGGTCGCGAAGATCACCCTGGCCGTCTTCTTCGCCGGCTACCTCTCGACCAACCGCGACCTCATCCTCCTGGCCGGCAAGAAGCTCGGTCCCGTGCGGCTGCCGCGGTTCCGGGACATGGCCCCCATGTTCGCCGCCTGGCTGGTGGCCATCGGCGTGCTGGTGTTCCAGCGCGACCTCGGCTCCGCGATCCTGTACTTCGGGCTGTTCCTGGCCATGATCTACCTCGCCACGAGCCGGTTGAGCTGGATCGTGATCGGCCTGCTGCTCGTGGCCGTCGGCGGCTTCCTCGCGAGCCGGGTCTTCGGCCACGTGGCGGCGCGCCTGGACTCCTGGCTCAACGCCTTCGACCCGGAGGTCTTCAACCGGGCCCCCGGCGGGTCCGCCCAGATCGTCCAGGGCCTGTTCGGGCTCTCCTCGGGCGGGCTGTTCGGGCAGGGCCTGGGCCAGGGCCGGCCGGACCTCGTCTCCTACGCCAACTCGGACATGATCATCACCGCGTTCGGCGAGGAGCTGGGCCTGATCGGGCTCGGCGCGATCCTGATGCTCTTCTTCCTCTTCGTCAGCCGCGGGTTCCGCGCCGCCCTGGGCACCCGGGACGCCTTCGGCAAGCTGCTCGCGGCGGGGCTGTCCGCGGTCATCGTGCTGCAGCTGTTCGTGGTCGTGGGCGGCGTCACCCGGCTCATTCCCCTGACCGGCCTCACGACCCCGTTCATGTCCGCCGGGGGTTCCTCGCTGCTGTCCAACTGGATCATCGCGGCGATCATCCTGGCGATCTCGCACACGGCCCGCCGGCCCGTGGTCACCGGGCCGGCCACCGAGGCCGATCTCGCCGAGGTCGCCGCCTACGAGGCCGCCCTGCGGGAGGCCGCGCGGCGGGACGAGCAGGAGCGCGCCGAGCGCCGGGAGCGCCGGCGCGGAGCGGGCCGGGACGCGGAGGAGCGCACCGACGAGCGCACCGACGGCCGCACCGTCGAACGGCCGGCCGCGCGTCCGGACACGGCCCGCCAGCACGCGGTGCCCGGGGACACCGGGGCGACCGAGCCGATCGCGGCCGCCGGTCCGGGCGGGCGCCCGGTCTCCGAGGACGGGCCGGACGACGACGGCACCCCCACCGAGGCCATGTCCCGCCTCACCGACCAGGACCGCCGCACCCCGGGCGGTCCCGGGCGCACCGAGAACGGAGGAGCATCGTGAACCGGGCGATCCGACACACCTGGGTGGCCGGCGTGGCGATCTTCACCGTGCTGCTCCTGGCGCTGACCTACGTGCAGTTCTTCGCGGCGCGGACCCTCGAGGCCCACCCGTGGAACAACCGCAGCCTCTACGACCAGTTCGGCGCGGACCGCGGGGCGATCCTCGTGGACGGCGACGCGAAGGCCTCCTCCACGCCCTCGGACGACGACTTCGAGTACCAGCGCGTCTACACCGACCCGCTGCTGTACGGACACCTGACGGGCTACTTCTCGCTGGTCTACGGAGCCACCGGGCTCGAGGCGGCCCTGGGCGACGAGCTCTCCGGCGCGTCCGACGAACAGTTCTACGACCGTGTGGTCTCGATGTTCTCCGGCAACCAGCCCACCGGCGCGTCGGTCGAGCTGACCATCGACCCGGAGCTGCAGCGGACCGCCGCGGAGCTGCTGGAGGGACGCAAGGGCTCGATCGTCGCCCTCGACCCGGAGACCGGCGCGATCCTCGCCATGGTCTCCAGCCCCGGCTACGACCCCAACGAGCTCGCCTCCCACGACTCCGGCTCCGTGATCGCCGCCGCCGAGCGGCTCAACGCGGACCCGGCCGAGCCGCTCGTCAACCGCGCGATCTCCGGGGACCTGTACGCCCCGGCCTCGACGTTCAAGATCATCGACACCGTGGCGGCCCTGGAGTCGGGCGAGTACACCACGGAGTCCTCGATCCCCAACCCGCAGGAGCTGCCCCTGCCCGGCACCGACGTGACCCTGCCCAACTACGTGGGCGGAGGGTGCACCGCCCGCACCGAGGCGGACCTGGAGTTCGCGCTCGAGCAGTCCTGCAACACCCCCTTCGCCTCGATCGCTCTGGACCTCGGGGAGGACGCGATCCGCCGGACCGCCCAGAACTTCGGCTACGGCGAGTCCCTCTCCGTACCCCTGAAGGTGACGCCGTCGATCTTCCCCGAGGAGCTCAACGAGTCCCAGCTCGCGCTGTCCTCCATCGGGCAGTACGACGTGCGCACCACGCCCCTGCAGGTGGCCATGATGAGCGCCGCCATCGCCAACGACGGCCTGATGATGAAGCCCCAGCTCGTGGAGACCGTGCGCTCGGCCGATCTGTCCGTGATCGACGAGTTCACCCCCGAGCAGCTGCGCCGCTCCACGAGCGCGGAGGTCGCCAACACCGTCACCGACCTGATGGTGGAGGTCGTCGAGGACGGGATCGCCCGAGGTGCGGCCGTGCCCGGCGTCGAGGTGGCCGGCAAGACGGGCACCGCCGAGATCGGCTCGGAGGAGGGCCTCAACGACTCCTGGTTCACCGGCTTCGCCCCGGCCGACGACCCCCAGATCGCCCTCGCCGTGGTTTTCGAGGACGTGGACGTGGCGACCGGGTCCAGCCTGACCACCACGAGCGCCAAGCAACTCTTCGAGGCGGTGTTGAACAAGTGAGACCTTCGTCGAGCACCGTCCTGGGCGGGCGCTACGCACTGACCGATCGGATCGCGATCGGCGGCATGGGAGAGGTGTGGAAGGCCAAGGACCGGGTCCTGGGCCGCATCGTCGCCGTGAAGATCCTCAAGGAGGAGTACAACGGGGACCCGAACTTCCTGCAGCGCTTCCGCGCGGAGGCGCGGCACACCGCCCTGCTGAACCACCCCGGTGTCGCGAACGTCTTCGACTACGGCGAGGAGGAGGGCTCGGCCTTCCTCGTCATGGAGCTCGTCCCGGGCGAGCCGCTGTCCAACATCATCGAGCGGCGGAAGACCCTGGATGCCGACACGGTGCTCAACTACATCGGGCAGACGGCACGGGCGCTCGCGGCCGCGCACGCGCAGGGCCTGGTGCACCGCGACGTGAAGCCCGGCAACCTGATCATCACCCCGGACAACCGGGTGAAGGTCACGGACTTCGGGATCGCCCGCCTCGCGGACCAGGTGCCCCTCACGGCCACCGGCCAGGTGATGGGCACCGCCCAGTACCTCGCCCCGGAACAGGCCACGGGCCAGACCGCCACGGGCTCCTCGGACATCTACTCCCTGGGCATCATCGGCTACGAGTGCCTGGCCGGACGCCGGCCCTTCACCGGGGAGTCGCAGATCGCGATCGCCCTCGCCCAGGTCAACGACCCGCCGCCCGCACTGCCCGAGGACGTGCCGGACCCGGTGCAGGCCCTCGTGATGTCGATGCTCGCCAAGGACCCCAAGGACCGCCCGGCCACCGCGGGGGCCCTCGCCACCGCCGTGGACGCGCTCCGGCGCGGGGACGAGGCCGCGGCGGTCTCCGCCGTGCCCGGGATGCGGGCCTTCCTCGACCTGCCCGACGACGAGGCCACCCAGGCCTTCGAGCCCGTCGCCGACGCGCCGACCCGGCTGCTGGAGCGGGACAGCACCGCCCGGGCGGCCGGGGCTGCGGCGGCCGGCGCCGGGGTCGCCGCCGCGGCCGGGCCGGCGCGGCCCATCACGGCCGAGCTGGACGTCGTCGAGCCTTCCCGCGCGCCGGGCGGCGGTGCTTCTGCGGCGGACCCGGTTCCGCCGGCGGGGCCCCGCCGCGAACGGGGCTCCGCGTGGGCCTGGCTGCTGGGCGTGCTGCTGACGCTGGCCCTGCTCGCCGGGCTGCTGTGGTTCTTCCTCCTCCGGCAGCCCGAGCCCGTGGCGCCGGAGCCGACCCCCACGGGCACGGTCTCCACCACGGTCGTGCCGGAGGAGACGACCGCCCCGCCCGCGGACGCTGCGGAGACCGTGGAGGTCCTCGCGGCCCGGTACGAGGGCCGCCCGGTCGACGACGTGGTGCAGGAGCTCTCCGACCTCGGCTTCCGGGTCGAGCGGCAGGGCCAGACCTCGGACCAGGAGGAGAACACGGTCCTGTCCGTGAGCCCCGTCGGCCAGGTGCAGCGGGGGGCCACGGTCACGGTGTCCTTCTCCACCGGACCCGACACCGTGGAGCTGCCCTCCGGGATGGTCGGACAGCAGGCGGATCCGCTGATCGACGAGATCCGGCTGCTCGGGGTGAACATCATCCGGTACGACGAGCCCACCGAGGACGCCGCGCCGGGCACGGTGCTGCGCACCCAGCCGCTGGGCGGCTCGACCGTCCGCCCCGGCGACACCATCGAGATGTGGGTGGCCGTGGCCCCGGAGAGCGCTCCGACCGCCGAGCCGTCCCCGACGCCCTCCGCGCCTCCCACCGCGACGCCCACCGGACCCGGCCAGGAGGGCTGAGCCGTGCCGGCCCGCAACGTGGTTCCCCCTCTGATCAACGACCGCTACGAGGTGGGCGAGACGATCGGGCGCGGCGGGATGGCCACGGTCCACGTGGGACGGGACCTGCGGCTCGGCCGGCGGGTGGCGATCAAGGTGCTCCGGCCCGAGCTGGCCCGGGACGCGACCTTCCACGAGCGCTTCAAGCGGGAGGCGCAGTCCGTGGCGGCTCTCAACCACCACTCGATCGTCTCCGTGTACGACACCGGCGAGATCCTGGCCCGGACCGACGAGGGCGTGGACCGGCCGTTCATCGTGATGGAGTACGTGCCCGGCCGGACCCTGCGGGAGCTGATCCACGAGGACGCGGTCACGCCGCGGGACGCCGTGGACATCACCCTGGGGATCCTGGACGCCCTCGAGTACAGCCACCGGGCCGGGATCGTCCACCGGGACATCAAGCCGGCGAACGTGATCGTCACCCCGGAGCGCCAGGTGAAGGTCATGGACTTCGGGATCGCCCGGGCGGTGGAGGACACCTCCCCGGCGCTCACGCAGGCCCAGGCCGTCCTGGGGACGGCGCAGTACCTGTCCCCGGAGCAGGCGCGGGGTGAGTCGGTGGACGCCCGCTCGGACCTCTACTCCGCCGCGTGCGTGCTCTTCGAGATGCTCACCGGGCGCGCGCCGTTCGTGGGCGAGTCCTCCGTGGACATCGCCGCCCAGCACGTGCGGGACCGTCCGCCCGCCCCGTCCGAGCTCGACCCACGGATCGGGCATCGGGTGGACGAGTTCATGGCCAGGGCCCTGGACAAGGACCGCGAGGCCCGTTTCCAGGACGCCGGGCAGATGCGCCGGGCCCTGCGGGAGCTGCGCCCGGCCGTGCCGGAGGACCTCGAGGCCACACAGTCCCTGCGGGCGGTGCCGGGGCGGGACGAGGACACGAAGACGCTGCCGCCCGTGCCGGCCCCCGTCCCCGCGCCGGCGCCCCCCGCGGTCGCCCCGGCCGCCGCTGCGGGCATCGCGGCGGGCAGCGCGGCGGCGGTCGGCGATGCCGGCCACGGCTCGGCCCCGGTGCGGCGGCGGCGTCCGCTGCGCACGGCCCTGCTCGCCCTGCTCGTCCTCGCGCTGCTCGCCGTCCTCGGCGTCGTGGCCCTCCAGTGGGTCCAGGGGCAGCGCGGTGGGCCCGCACTCGTGGCGGTGCCCTACGTCGCCGGCATGGACGCCTCGGTGGCGGAGACGGCGCTGCGCAGTGCCGACCTGGTGCCCGAGCGCGAGCAGGTCTACGACGACGAGGTGCCCGAGGGCGACGTGGTGGGCACCGACCCCGCGGCCGACACCCGGGTCGAGGAGGGCACCACGGTCGTCCTCGAGGTCTCCCGGGGACCTGCCGAGGTGGAGGTGCCGGACGACCTCGCCGGCCGCTCCGAGGAGCAGGCCCGGGAGGCCCTGGAGTCGGCGGGGCTCGAGGTCGGGTCCACCCGCACGGCGAACAGCTCCTGGGTGCCCGAGGGAGCGGTGGTCGCCACCGACCCCGACGGCGGGACCACCGTCCCGAGCGGCTCCGAGGTGGAGCTCGTCGTGTCCACGGGACGGGTGACCGTGCCGCAGCTCGTGGGCCTGAGCCGCCAGGCGGCCGTCGCCGCCCTCGGCGCGGACGAGGTCCGGCTCTCCGCCGAGATCGTCACCACCGCCCGGTCCGGGGTGCCGGCCGGACAGGTGGTTGACCAGAGCGTGGACGCGGGCCAGTCCGCTCCGCAGGGCGCCACCGTGACGCTCACCGTGGCCGTCACCCCCGCCCCCGCCCCCGAGCCGACCCCTGAGCCGACTCCCGAGCCGACCGTCCCGCCCACCCCGACGCCGTCCCCCGAGCAGACGGAGGAGCCCGCCGAGGAGAGCACGGAGGAGCCCGCCGAGGAGAGCACGGAAGAACCGGCCGAAGAACCGGCTGAGGAGCCCGGGGCGGACAGCGCCGAGGAGGACCGGTCCGACGCCGAGGAGCGGGCGGACGAGCGCGCCCGTGGGCAGGCCGGACGCGCGGACGAGCGCGCCCGCGACGACGGATGACCCGGGCCCGGGCCGCGCTCAGACGGAGATCAGCGGCGACAGCGAGCCCGCCGCCCGCGCCGCGCCCTTGAGCCCCACGAGCTCGAGCCAGTTGCCGAGCATCTGGTAGCCGCCCTCGGTGAGGACCGACTCGGGGTGGAACTGCAGTCCGTGCAGCGGCGCGCTCCGGTGCCGCAGGCCCATGATGACCCCGTTGGGGGTGCGCGCCGTGACCTCCAGGACCTCGGGGACCGACTGGTCGACCACGGCGAGGGAGTGGTAGCGCGTCGCGGTGAACGGGCTGGGCACTCCGCCGAAGACGCTCGACCCGTTGTGCTCCACGCGGGACGTCTTCCCGTGCATGAGCTCCTCCGCGTGGGTGACGGTCCCGCCGTAGGCCTCCGCGAGCGCCTGGTGGCCGAGGCAGACGCCCAGCAGCGGCTGCCCGGTCCGCTCGGCATTGCGGATCAGGGGGGTGCACACCCCGGCGTCGGCGGGTGCGCCGGGGCCCGGGGAGAGCAGGACGCCGTGGTGCTCACCCGCGAGGGCGCACGCGGCGGCCTCGTCCAGGTCGTCGTTGCGGATCACCGTGGTGCGGGCGCCGAGCTGCTCGAGGTAGCCGACCAGGGTGTAGACGAAGCTGTCGTAGTTGTCCACGACGAGGATCTTGACGGTCACGGGTTCTCCTGGGAGTGGGGTGCCGGATCGGCACGTGCGCCCGTCCAGCTTACGCGCCCGCGGTGGGGTGCGCACCGGACGGCTAGACTGGGCCACTGGACCCCCCGCCGTGAACGCGGCCCGCTTGGTGACCAGGAGGATCAGTGCCCGAGTCGAAGAACCGCCGCAAGAAGCCCGCCCGCCGGCCGGGAGGGTCCGGCCGGACGGCACCGGCCGCCGGCCCGCAGGTCGACGAGGAGCTCGCACGGCTGGCGGCTGAGGGACTGCCCGGAGGGTCCACCGCCTACGACCCGGACGCGACCGCCGCCGCGGTGGCGCAGGAGCTGACCGAGCGCTCCCGGCACGGCTCCCCGGAGAGCCACGCTCCCACCCCCACCTGGTACAAGGCCGTCATGCTGGGGCTGCTCGTCGTCGGGCTGCTGTGGCTGATCGTCTACTACCTCTTCCAGGGCGCCTACCCCGTGCCGGGGATCGGGACGTGGAACATCGCCGTGGGCCTGGGCCTGATGATGGCCGGCCTGATCATGACCACGAAGTGGCGCTGACGGCGGCCCGGACCGCCTGACGGGCGGTGCGCGGTCCGCCGCGCCTGCTGAGAGAATGGGGGCGGATCCCGACGACCACGGAGGAAACGTGTCCCATTCCAGCACCGACCCGGAGGAGCCGCGCGACCGGCCGCCGCGACCGCTCGAGGACGAGATCGCCGCGTCCCGGCCCCGGCGCGGCGGGCGGATCAATCCCGCCACGTTCGAGGTGCGGCTGCGCCGGTGGGCGCTGCTGCTGCTGATCACCGTCCCGGCCGTCTGGTTCGTGGTGCAGCGGCTCATCTGACGCGCACCGGCGACGACCGACGGCCGGCGGCCCGCACCCTCGGGGGTGCGGGCCGCCGGCCGTCGGTCGTGCGGACCCAGGGGTCCCGCGGCTGCTGGGTCAGGCGTCGGCAGTGATGGCGTCCTGGCCCTCGACGGTCTCCTCGGGGTCGTCCTGCGGGGCCGTGAAGGCCACGTCGAGGGTGATCGTCACCTTGTCGGAGACGAGCACCCCGCCGGCCTCCATGGCGGCGTTCCAGGTGATGCCGAAGTCCTTGCGGGAGATGGTGGTCTCGGCGGAGAAGCCGGCCCGGGTCACGCCGAAGGCGTCCACGACCACGCCGTTGAACTCGGTGGCGAGCTCCACGGTGCGGGTGACGTCCTTGATGGTCAGCTCGCCGGTGATGGTGCCCTCCTCGCCGTCGAAGGCCACGGCCGTCGAGCGGAAGGTCATCGTGGGGTGCTGCTCGACGTCGAAGAAGTCGGCGCTGCGGACGTGGCCGTCGCGGTCGGCGTTCTTCGTGTCGATGGAGGCCATCTGCACGGTGGCCGTCAGCGTCGAGTCCTCGACCGGGTCGGCGACCCGGAGCTGGGCGTCGACCTCGCCGAAGGTGCCGCGGACCTTCGAGATGCCGGCGTGGCGGACCGTGAAGGCGACCTCCGAGTGGGCGGGGTCGAAGGTCCAGGAGCCGGGGACGAGGGCGGTGAGCTGGGACATGGTGTTCTCCTCGGGATGTGGATCGAGCAGGTGGTTGCTTCGTCAACTACTCTACGAACCCCATGATGATGTGTCAACAACCTAGAAGGATCTTTTCCGGCCCGGGGAGCCTGTCGGTGCGGAGGTGCACGCGGGGGCTGAGCGCCCCCGGCTCAGTCCCGGGGGTCGAGGGCGGAGCGGTCGCTGAGCCCGTGGAAGCGCCGGCGGTGGTACACGAGCGGGGCGCCCGTGCCCTCGTCCCCGAGGACGTCGACCACCGCGGCGTTGAACACCAGGGCGGGGCCGGCCTTGATCCGGGCCAGTGGGACCGCGCGCAGGACGCGGCCCACGCCGAGCAGCCGCGGCTCCCCGGTCGCCAGGTACTCCCACGGCATGTCCGGCCCGAAGCGCGGGGCCCCCGAGACGGCGAAGGACCGGGCGAGGCCCAGGTTCTCCGCGTCCAGCAGGTGCACCAGGAAGGAGTCCGCCTCGGCCAGCAGCGCCGCCGAGCCCTGCCGGGCCTGCAGCGAGAAGCCGAGGATGGGCGGGACGGCCGACACGGAGGACACCGAGGACGCGGTCAGCCCCACGGGTCCGTCGGGACCCCGGGCGGTGATGATGGCGACCCCCGCGGGATGGTCTGCGAACACCGCCTTGAACGCGTCTCCCACGTGGTCCAGGTCCGGGAGGTGGTCGGCGGGCACCTCCAGGTCGGCGACCACCGCGGCCGCGTGCTCGGCCGGCGTCCCGGAGGGCGGGACCGCGCTGAGCCGGGGCTCCTCCGCGGACGAGGCCGGGCTCGCCCCGGTCGGCGCGGAGCCGCCGGACGCCCCGCCGGTTCCGCGTTCGTGGTGCTGGGCCGCCATGAGGATCCTTCCGTGGGGTGCGGTGGGAACGGTGCCGCCGGACACGGCGCCACCCGTCCACGCTACGACCTCAACCGGAGCAGGCGTCGAAGCATTCCGCCGGTGACGCAACGAGGACTTCTGACGTCATAGACTTGCGCGATGCCCGATTCTGTGCCGCAGCACGGTGCTCACCGGGTCAGCCCCCGATAGCCGCGGGCGAAGTGCACCAGCGGATCGTCCGCCTGCGCCTCCCGCACCCCCCGGCCCATCGCCGTGACCTCCCCCACCACGAGCCGGTGCGTCGCCGCGGTGTGCACCGCCACGGTGGCGAGCTCGAACCACGCGAGGGCTCCGTCCAGCACCGCCGCCCCCGAGCCCGGAGCGCGGCGGAAGGGCACCCGGTCCAGCAGGCCCTCCACGGGGTTGCCCGGGCTCGCGAGCCAGTTCGCCACGCCCTCCTGGTCCCGGCGCAGCACGGAGAGGGTCCACGCCCCGGCCGACTCCACCGCGTCGCAGATCCGGCCCTCCTCGAACAGGCTCACCAGCATGGTGGGCGGGTCGTAGGACACGTCGAGGAAGCCGGTCACGGTCGCGGCGACATCGCGCCGCCGGTGCCGGGCGGCCACGACCGCGACCCCGGAGGCGATGTCCGCGGCGAGCAGCCGGTAGGCGCCGGCGTCCTCCTCGTCCACGGCCGCCGGGTCGATCAGGTGGGCCGGTGCGGCGTCGGGGAGCTCCATCCCGTCAGTGTGGCACGGCGCTCACCGTCCGGGGACGGCACGCCCCGTCATCCGCAGGGTGAGGTTGAGCCGCCCTCCCTTCATGCCCAGCTCCGGGGCGGCCGTGCCCGGAAGGATCCGCGGCACCCCGTGGAACGCGTAGCGGGAGGGGCCGCCGAAGACGAACAGGTCGCCGCTGCGCAGCTCCACGTCCCGGTACGGGGCCGCGCGGGTCTGCGGATTCCCGAACCGGAAGACGCAGGCGTCCCCGAGGGACAGGGACACGATCGGGGCGGCGGAGAACTCGTCCCTGTCCTGGTGCATGCCCATCCGGGCCGTGGCGTCGTAGAAGTTCAGCAGGGCCGTGTCCGGCCGGTAGTCCCGGGCCTCCGCGCTGTCCTCGCCGCAGGCCTCCGCCACGGCGCGGCGGCCCAGCTCCGCCAGCCACCCCGGCATATCCGGGGCCCGCTTGTGCTCGCCGGTGCGCAGGTACCGGTAGGGCGCCCAGTCCCAGCCCAGCGTGGTCGAGCGCACCGACATCCGGCCGCCCCCGGGCAGGACCGCGTGGCGCAGGGGCACCGGGCCGGTGGCCCACTCCCGGCACCGCAGCACCAGCTCCCGCTGCCGGGCGAGGTCCAGCCAGCCCGGCACGTGCACGGCTCCCGGCGCGATCTCGGCGCGCTCCCGCGGCAGCTCGAAGAGCTCCGGCACCCCGAAGGGGGTCGAGGGATCGGTCATGGTGCCGAGCGTAGCCCGGGCCGCCGACAGCCACGGCGGCTGGTGCCCGCCCGCCCTGGGCCGCCTGTGCTCCCCGCCACGGCGCCGTCTTGCGGACAGGAGTAGCGTGGAGGGCCTCCCCGATTCCTGTGAAAGGTCCGCTGTGCCCCTGCCGCTGTCCGTCATCGACTTCGCCACCGTCCGCCAGGGCGCCTCCGTCGGTGAGAGCTTCGCCGACTCCGTCCGCCTGGCCCAGCACGCCGAGCGCCTGGGCTACCGGCGCGTCTGGTACTCGGAGCACCACAACATGCCCACGATCGCGTCCTCGGCCCCGGCCGTGCTGATCGCCCACATCGCGGCGCACACGTCCACGATCCGCCTCGGCTCCGGCGGGGTGATGCTCCCCAACCACTCCCCCCTGGTCGTCGCCGAGCAGTTCGGCACCCTCGCCGAGCTGCACCCGGGACGGATCGACCTGGGCCTGGGCCGGGCGCCGGGCACGGACCTGCGCACCGTGCGGGCCATGCGCCGGGACCCCTCCGCCGCCGAGCAGTTCCCGCAGGACGTGCGCGAGCTCCAGGGCTACCTGAGCGGCCGCTCCCTCGTGCCGGGGGTCAGCGCCGTCCCCGGCGCCGGGACGAACGTGCCGCTGACGATCCTCGGCTCCTCCCTGTTCGGCGCGCAGCTCGCCGCGGCGTACGGGCTGCCCTACGCCTTCGCCTCGCACTTCGCCCCGGACGCCCTCACGGACGCGGTGGCCGCCTACCGGGCCCGGTTCCAGCCCTCGGAGCAGCTCGCCGAGCCGTACGTCATCGCGGCCGTCAACGTCATCGCCTCGGACAGCGCCGACGACGCCGCCGCGCAGCTGGAGACCGCTCGGCGAGAGCGGGTGCGGGCCATGGTGGGCCGTGACCGCACGCTGAGCGAGGCGGAGCTGGACATGGTGATGGACAGCCCTGCCGGGCAGCAGATCCTGCACATGCTCCACTGGTCCGTGGCCGGCACCGGCGCCGAGGTGCGGAGCTACCTCGAGGGCTTCGCCGGGGCGGCCGACGCCGACGAGCTGATGATCGCCCCCGCCTCTCCCGGCCGGGAGCAGGTGCTGCGCTCACTGGAGATCCTCGCGGAGGCCTGGGACGGCAGCGCCCGTCACATTGCGGACGAGCGGCCGGGCACGGGCGCGCGACGGTAGCTTGAGGGAACGGCCCGGTCCTCAGGACCGGGCCCGGCACCGTGCCACTCCCCCTTGAAAGGTCCCCGCATGCGCGCACTCCCCGCCCGACGCACCGCCAGCACCCTGGCCGCGGCCCTCGCCCTCGCCGGCGTCGGCGCCTCTCCCGCCGCGGCGTCCCCGCGCACGGTCGACGTCGTCAATCTCGGCGACTCCTACTCCGCGGCCTTCGGCACGGGCGGCCTGCAGGAGGTCGAGGGCCTGCCCGGGTGCTACCAGGGCACCGGGGAGGACCACATCGACAAGCTGGCGAGCCGGCCGCGCGTGGACGTGGCCCTGGACGCGGCGTGCGCGGGGTTCACCACCACGCAGGTGCGGGGGATCGTCTCCGTGCCGCTCGTGGCGGACGCCCTCGCCGAGGCGGAGCTGGTGACGCTCACCATGGGCGGCAACGACATCCACTGGGGCGACTTCATCCGGGCCTGCAGCGCTCCGGCCGAGGCGGTCGCCGGGCCGGTCGCGTGCGACGTCATGCTCGCCCAGGCCCCGCGGCTGATCGCCGCCGCGGCGGCCTCCGCGGCCGCCACCGTGGACGCGATCGACGAGGAGACGGACGGACGCGTGGTCGTGCTGGGCTATCCGCACCTCCTCGACGAGCGGCAGGACAGCGCGCTCGTCTCCGCGGAGCGCGCCGCCCAGCTCAACGCCTGGACGGACGAGCTCAACGCCGCCCTCGCCGCGCGGGTCGAGGCCGAGGGCGCCGTCTTCGTGGACGTCACCGACCGCTTCCGCGGCCACGGGGTCGGGTCGGAGGACCCGTGGATCCTCGTCGACCCCGGGAGCTCCCACAACCTGCACCCGACCGAGCAGGGGTACCTGTCGGGCTACTACCCCGGTCTGATGAGCCAGATCGCCCGGGCCCGCTGACGGGTCTGCCGACCACGACGAGGGCCCCGGATCAGCGATCCGGGGCCCTCGTCGTGGTGCCGGGGCACCACACCGGCCGCGCTGCGGCCGGTCACGCCTCAGGCGTTCTTGGTCTCGTCCTTGACGGACTGCGCCGAGCCCTGGGCGGAGGACTTCAGCTGCTGCGCCTCGTCCTGGCCCTGCGACTTGACCTCTTGCGCGCCGGAGCTGGCGGTCTCCTTGACGGACCGCGCCGCGTCCTTGGCCGGCTCCTTGAGGTCCTGGGCCACCTCCTGGGCCGCGTCCTTGGCGGACTCGACCGCGTGCTGGGCGTGGGGCTGGACCCGGTCCGCCGCACCGGCGACGAGCTCCTGCTCCTTCTGCGTGGAGGGCAGCAGGGAGCCGACGAGCCAGCCCGCGCCGAGGGCGATCAGACCGGCGGCCAGCGGGTTGCCTCGGGTCTTGGCCTTGGCGGTGGCGGGGGCATGCTGCACACCCTCCCGCAGGTCACCGGCGCGCTCCTGCACGCCGTCCCGGAGATCGCCCGCACGGTCCTGCACACCCTCCTTGAGGTGGCGGCCGTGGTCGGAGGCGTCGTCGGAGGCTCCCATGACGCGCTCGCGCACGCCCTGCATCTTGCCGCGGACCTTGTCCTTCTGGCGGTCCACGACGCGCTCGGGGGTCACCTTCTCGGCGACGGCGTCGACGTCGGAGCCGAGTCGAGCGCGCGTGGCCTCGATGTCGGCACGGATCTGTTCGGGGTTCTGCTGGCTCATCGGGTCTCCTTCTTGGAAGGCTTCACTGTCTCCGGGATCTCGGTGACGGTCTCGCGGGTCAGGGGCAGGGGGTCCTGGGCGGCCTCCGCCATCTCCTGCTTGCCCTCGTTGAGGTTCTTCTTGCCCAGGGCTGCGAGGATGCCGGCGATGACGGCCCAGACGACCGCCACGATGACGGCGGACCAGGTCAGGCCGACCAGGTTGCCCAGGCCCCACATGAGGGCGATGGACAGGAACAGCAGGACGAAGTGACCGGCCACGCCGGCCCCGGCGAGCATGCCGGCGCCCTTGCCCGTGTCCTTGGCGGACTGCTTGGCCTCCTGCACGGCCTGGGTCGTCTCAGCCTTGGCGAGGGCGATCTCCTGCTGGATGAGGGTGGAGAGGTTGGTGCTCAGCGACTTGAACATCTCGCCGAGCGACTCGTGCTCCGCCCTGTTCTCGGCGTCGGAAGGGGGAATGGGATGGCTCATCGACGGTCGCCCTCCTGGTCGGGGTAGACGGTGCCCGGCACGCGGTCGGTGTAGGTGCGGGCGGCCTCGCCCTGCTCGTCGGAGCGGTAGGCGTAGGGGTCGCCCGGGGTGTAGCCCGAGGTCTCGGTGGCGGTGAGGTTCCGGTCGTAGGCCTGGTCGTAGACGGCTCCGGTCCCGACGCCGCCCGTGGTGCCCTGGTTGGAACCACCGCCCTGCTGCCCGCCGACGCCGAAGTACTCCTTGGCGCCCTGGCGGTCGGTGGGGACCTCGTCGCTGTCCTTCACGCCGCGGGTGGTGCGGCCGGCGAGCAGGCCGATGCCGGCGGCCACGGCCAGGAAGGTGCCCGGACGGCGGGCCGCGAAGCGCCGGACGTCCTCGAGCAGGTCCTTGGCGTCCTTGTTCTCCAGGGAGGAGGCGAAGGAGTCGACCCGGCCGGACACGCTGCCCAGCAGACCGGTCACGTAGTCGGACTCGGGCTTCTCGCCCCGGGAGAGCGCGTTGATCTCGTCGCTGACGGAGCGCACGGTGGAGGCGATGCGTTCCTGCTGGGGCTTCACCTGGTCCTTGAGCTCGCTCCGGAGCTGACCCATCAGGTCCTGGGCCTGGTGGGTGGCCTCCTCCTTGACGGCCACGGCCTGGTCCTTGGCCGTCTCCTTGACGCGCTGGCCGGAATCGGCCGCCTCGTTCTTGAGCTGCTGCGCCTCGGCCTTGCCCTGCTCCGCCGCGACGTCCTTCTTGGACGTGGTGCCGGTGTCGGCCGCGTGGCTCGCCGAAGGGTCATAGGGGTTCGTGGTCATGATTCCGCCTTTCTACAGCACTTGATAAGTTCGCTGAGTATGCGAGCTGTGCCCAGAGTATGTCGTGGACCCGGTCTCGCCAAGCACTTCCCCCGGGTGGCGCGACGTCGGCCGCGACCTGCCCCGGGAGAACAGGTCTCACGGCGACGGGCTGCCGCCGTTGACGTTGAGCGTCTCGCCGATCACGTAGCTGGACTCGGGGGAGGCCAGGAACACGTAGGCCGGGGCCAGTTCGGTCGGCTGGCCGGCGCGGCCGAGGGGGGTCGACTGCCCGAACTCCGGGAGGGCCTCCTTCGGCTGCCCGTCGGAGACCTGCAGCGGCGTCCAGAACGGGCCGGGCGCCACGGCATTGACCCGGATCCCCTTGGGCGCCAGCTGCTGGCCGAGGCCCTTCGTGAAGTTGTTGATCGCCGCCTTCGTCGAGGCGTAGTCGAGCAGGTCCGGCGAGGGCTGGTAGGCCTGGATCGACGTCGTGTTGATGATCGAGGCCCCGGCGGGCAGATGCCGCAGCGCGGCCTTGGTGATCCGGAACATCGCCAGGATGTTCACCGTGAAGGTGTCGGTCAGCTGGTCGTCGCTCAGGTCCTCGAGGCTCTCGACGGCAACCTGCTTGCCGGCGTTGTTGACGAGGACGTCCAGTCCGCCGAGTCCGTTCACGGCGTTCTCGACGAGGGCCTCGCAGAAGGCCTTGTCCGTCAGGTCGCCGGGCAGGAGGACGGCCGTGCGGCCGGCCTTCTCGATGATGCCCTTCACGACCTGCGCGTCGGGCTCCTCGTCGGGCAGGTAGTTCAGGGCGACATCGGCACCCTCCTTCGCGAAGGCGATGGCCACCGCCGCTCCGATGCCGGAGTCCGCACCGGTGATCAGGGCCTTCCGGCCCACGAGCCGGCCGGTGCCGCGGTAGGAGAACTCGCCGCGATCGGTCTTCGGCTCGAGCTCCACGTCCAGGCCCGGCTCGGGCTGGTCCTGCTCGGGCGGCGAGAGAACGGGATAGCGGGTCACCGGGTTCTGCAGGGTGAGCTGATCCGTCGACTCCTGGTGGGCGTCCTCGGGACCGCCGTTGCTGGTCTCACTCATGTCCGCTCCTTTCGTCGTGCACTCGTGTTACATCAGCATACTGAGTAATCGCGCACAACGACAGTGGTTCACTCTCCGAGAACACGGCGGCCCGCCACCCGGGTCGCGATCTCGTACGGTTCCCGCCGGGTCGTTCAGTCGGCGAACCGCCGCAGGAAGGCGCGCAGGGCGTCGTCGAACGCGGCGGGCTGCTCGAGGTTAGGCGTGTGGCCGGCCCCGTCGATGACCACGAGGTCCGCGTCCGGGGCCAGGTCCGCCATCCGACGGCCCGCCCCGCCGTCGAAGACGTCGTCCGCGCCCACCACGACGAGTACCGGGATCCGGACGCCGCGCAGCACGTCGCTGAGGTCCTGGCGCTCGGCACGCCCGCGCATCGCCGCGGCCGCCCCCTTGGCGGGCGCGTTCCGGAGCATCGCGAGCACCTCCGCCGCCACCCCGGGGCACGACTCCACCGTCGCGTCGGCGACCATCCGGCCGAGCACGCTGCGCCCGTAGGTCTCCATGCCGCCGGCCAGAATGGCGTCGGCCGTGCTGTGCCGACGCCGCCTGCCGTCGCGGTCCTCCGCCTCGGGCACGGTGTCGACGACGACGAGGCCGCGGACTCGTCCCGGATACCGCCGGACCAGCTCCATGGCGATCTGCCCGGACATCGAGAAGCCGACCACCACCGCGGCGGGAACACCGAGCTGGTCGAGCAGGCCGGCGACGTCGTCGGCGAACTCCTCCGTGTAGACGATCCCCTCCGTGATCCCGGACTCGCCGAAGCCGCGCAGGTCCGGGGCGACCACCCGCCAGCCGAGCTCGGAGAACACCTCGACCTGGCGCGCCCACATGCTCCGGTCGTAGGCGTGTCCGTGCAGCAGGAGCAGCACGGGACCCTCGCCCCGGTCGGTGTAGGCCAGGGTGACGTCGTCGATCCGGGCGGCGGACGAGCGGGCATCGGACACGGCGGGGAACTCCTTCCACGGACCGGCGGTTACGGCCCTACCAGCGTAGCCACTTCTCCCCCGCCGGACGGGCGTATTGACGTCACAGGAGCCGCACTCACTCGACCACCCCGCAGGCCTGTCGGGCGCCGGCGTCGCCCGTGCGCAGCGTGGTCCGGTCGGGCCCCTCGGGTGCGTAGCGCTCCGGCACGTTGGCGAAGTTGTCGGGCCCGGAGTGCAGCATCACCGCGCTGCCGTCCTCGTCGGCCACGAGGTCCTCCACCCGGAAACGGTCCGTGACGGTCGTGAGGAAGCCCAGACCGTCCTGGGTGACGTAGACGCTCGGAAGGTCCCCGGTGTGGTCCGGGTGGTCCGCGGCGTCGCCGCCGAGGTGCCCGCCCGCGGACAGGAAGTCCCCGGTGGTCCCCGGATCACCCGGGGCGGAGCTGTCCGGCTCGCACAGCCCGGTCCCGTGCACGTGCAAGCCGTAGAACCCGGGGTCGAGACCCTCCACCTCAGCCACGACCTCCGTGCCGGCGGAGACCTCCGAGAACTGCACGGTGCCCACCTCGGTGCCCTCCGCGTCCCGGAGGACCGCCTGAGAGGCCGCGCCGGCCTCCGCGGCGGCCGTGCTCTCCACGACGACGACGTCTCCGCCCCCGTCGCCGCAGCCCGCCAGGAGCAGGGCTGCCGGCACCGCTGCCGCCGCCAGAACACTTCGCCGCATGGCTCCCCCTCGAGACTGTCGGATCCGCGTTCTCCGACGATAGGCCGACGACGGGCATGGGGAAAGGCCCCGTACCGGTGCTGGTGGGGGCCTGGGGGGTGTCGGTGGCGCGGGGGCCGGTGCTGCAGGTCGGTGTGGGCATGGGGAAAGGCCCCGCACCGGTTCCGGTGGGGGCCTGGGGGGTGTCGGTGGCGCGGGGGCCTCGCCGGCCGGTGCTGTGGGTCGGTGGGGGCATGAGAAAAGGCCCCGCACCGGTGCTGGTGGGGGCCTGGGGTGTGGGGGGGTGTGGGGAGCCCCCGCACCGGGTGGTGCGGGGGCTCGACCCTGGGTGTGGTCCGGCGGTGTCCTACTC